>NZ_CP133020.1:2734382-3068764 GCF_030866825.1 Rathayibacter sp. SW19 | reverse complement strand
CAGCGGCAGAACCGGGAGCAGCTCGTTTCCCGATGCGGGGTTCGTTAACTTCGCACCGGTCGTCGACGTCTTCCCGTGTCAGGCTCCCGATCCGTGTGCGAATCCGACGGTTCGACTGAGTGACCTCATCAATTTCCGTGCACCGGTGCCCACAACTTCGATGGAACCGAATGGCTGGGCGGTCGTTGGCCTCGACGCCAACTTTGTGGCGGTCGCGAGCGTCGATGTGCAGAGTGGAACACTGCTCGGACAGCCAGCACAGGTGCGCTTTACCCCGTCGCGATTTTCCTGGGATTACGGAGACGGCGCAACGCGCACGTCTGCAGACGGAGGTGCATCGTGGGCACAACGCGGCCTACCTGAGTTCAGCGCGACACCGACGAGTCATGTGTATGTGCGTACCGGGAGTTTCACCGTGCGGATCGGGGTGACCTACACGGCGGAGTATCGCTTCGCAAACCAGAATTGGCAGCAAATCCCGGGTATTCTGAACATGCAGGCGCCTCAATTCGCCATCGTCGTCGGCGATGCGAAAACGGTGCTTGTCGGGCGTGACTGTGTCGCTAACCCGCGCGGTCCTGGTTGCTGAGAGCCCATTCGACGTGGCCGACGCCACTCGACACCAATGTTGAGGCCGACACACAGATTGCGCATAGGTTACGTTCAGGCGGAGCGTGGATGCTGAGCTTGCTTGGAAGGAGCACGACATGACTGACACCCCGAACGACCCCGTCAACGCACCGGAGCCCGAGGCAGCAGCCGGATCAACGGATCAGCCAGAGGCACAGACGCCGGACACCACGACTGATCAGCAACAGTCGGTTCCACCAACGGCGGATGCTGCGCCCCCCGCGCCGCCCGCAACTCCTGCATCCGCAACCTCCGCAGCTGCTCCGCAGTCTTCCGTTCCGCAGGTGTCGTGGGCGGCGCCCCTGAGTACGCCGCAGCCGACGGCAGTTCAGCCGACAGTGCCGCAGCCTACGGCCGCGCAGCCAACGTCATCGCAGCCGACTGCCGCTCAGCCCACAGTGCCGCAGCCTACGGTCGGCCAGCCTGCACAACAAGCGCCAGTCGCGCAGCAGACCGGCCAACCGCAGCCCGCCCAACCCCCGGTCGCGCAGCCGCCCGCCCCGTACTACGGCAATGGCGCCTTCGGTCAGCCGGGCCAGCCAGCCCAGCCGGCCTACGCATCCGAGCACCCATACGCAAACCAGGAGCAGCCGTACGCGCAGCAGTATTCGACTCAACCGACGCAGCCGATTCTCGGCGCAGCACCCGCGACCACGGCTGCGGAGAAGCAGCCGAAGAAGCGCGGCGTCGGAATGCTCGTCGCCGCACTTGCGATCGGGGCGCTGATCGGTGGCGCATCCGGTGCAGGTGTGATGGGAATCGTCCAGGCGAGCCAGAACGGTTCGGCCAAGCCGGCCAGTTCGACGGGTGCTGAGAACATCACCGTCAACAACGCAAGTGATGCCACTCCAGTGACTGCAGTCGCGGCAAAGGCCTCACCGAGCGTCGTGACGATTTCCGTCTCTGGCTCGCAGGCCGCAGGCACCGGCTCTGGCGTCATCTTGAGCGCCGACGGCTACGTGCTGACGAACACGCACGTCGTCACGCTCGACGGCGAGACTGCCAACCCGACCATCCAGGTGCAAGACAACAACGGCCACCTGTACACGGCGAAGCTGATCGGCACCGACCCGGTCGTGGACCTTGCGGTCATCAAGCTGAATGACGCGAGCGGCATGACACCCGCGACGTTCGCAGACTCGAGCAAGCTCAATGTCGGTGACCGCGCCGTTGCCATCGGTGCTCCGTTGGGCCTCGCCGGCACGGTGACGGATGGCATCGTCAGCGCGCTGAACCGAAGCATCCAGATCGCGTCGTCGGCAGCGCCGAAGAACGACCAGCAGTCGCAAGGAAATGGCAGCACCGACAATCCGTTCAACCTGTGGAACTTTGATCTGCCGGGTCAGGGCGGCTCGAGCCAAACTCCGAACGCCACGACGGGTACGATCTCGCTGCCCGTAATCCAGACGGATGCTGCCATCAACCCGGGCAACTCCGGCGGCGCGCTGCTGAACTCGAAAGGTGAGGTCATCGGTATCAACGTCGCGATCGCAAGCGCCAGCTCGAGCAGTTCGAGCAGCGGGCAGACCGGTAGCATCGGCGTCGGCTTCGCGATTCCATCAGATCTCGCAAGCCGCGTATCCTCCGAGTTGATCAAGAACGGCAAGGCCACCCACGGCCTGCTCGGTGCGAGCGTGAAGGATGCCTCGAGTTCGGCCTCCAGCACGACAGTCGGCGCGACCATCGCGTCGGTCAGCAGCGGCGGCGCCGCAGCGAAGGCGGGCCTGCAAGCGGGCGACGTCGTAACGAACTTCAACGGGATTCCGATTACGAGTTCGTCCGACATCACCGCGCAGGTGCGCTACCTCGCAGCCGGGTCGAGCGCCAAGCTCACCTACGTGCGCGACGGCAAGCCGTTCACGGTGGATGTCACGCTCGGCACGCTGGCCCAGTAGAAGCGTTATCCGACACCCCCAAGATCGCCCGCGCAACGATTGTTGTGCGGGCGATCGGCGTACATCTGCCGTCCATTCGCACCATCGCACCTTCCCGCCTTCCTGGATCCGCGCTGGTGTGTCCCTCGTGGAGGGCCGGATCGCAGGCACCGGGTCGGCCGCGGGCTGACTGATAAGCTCAACCGAGCCGAGAACGAGTGGACAATATGGCGCAAGTGAGTGACGAGGGCACGCTGCCCGGAGTCTCTTACGTCATGCCCGTTCTGAATGAGGTCGCCCATGTGCGCGACGCGGTCGACAGCCTCCTAGCGCAGGATTATGCCGGGCCATTCGAGGTCGCTCTGGCCCTCGGCCCGAGCATCGACGGCACCACAGAATTGGTGACGGAGCTCTCTCAGGCCGATTCGCGCATCCGCATTCTTGACAATGAGATTGGGTCGACGCCTTCCGGGTTGAATATCGCGATCAATGCGTCGCGCTACCCGATTGTGATCAGGGTCGACGCGCACTCGGTGCTTCCGCCGGAATATGCGCGTATCGCGGTCGAAACGATCCTGCGAACGGATGCCGACAATGTCGGCGGCGTCATGGATGCTCAGGGCACGACCCCGTTCGAGCGTGCGGTTGCGCACGCTTACGGTAGCGCCCTCGGGCTGGGGGGCACGAAACTTCACCGTGGTGGCGAAGAGGGCCCTGCGGAGACCGTCTATCTCGGCGTATTCAAGCGCTCCAGCCTGTTCGACGCAGGCCTCTTCAACGAGGAAATCAAGCGCGGCCAGGACTGGGAACTGAATCGCCGCCTGCGCAGCAGCGGCGGCACAGTGTGGTTCACGCCGAAGCTGAGCGTCGTTTATCGCCCGCGCGCCAGCATGAGCAGCCTGGCCCGCCAGTTCCTCTCGACAGGGCTGTGGCGCGGCGAACTGGCGCGGCGCTTTCCCGAGGCCAACGGCATCCGTTATTTCGCTCCGCCGATCATGGTGCTCGGTGTCGTGGTCGGCCTGATCCTCGGCATCATCGGAATCGTGCAGGCGAACGTCGGCGCGACGCCGTGGCTTCTGATCGGATTCGTTGCCCCGGCCTTCTACCTGCTGCTGGTCGTCGCGGCTGCGCTCGCCGCTAGCCCGGCGCTCGGGGTCCGGGCGACGCTCTGGTATCTGCTTGTCTTGCCCTGCATCCACTTTTGCTGGGGTATCGGTTTCGTGCTCGGTATCTTCGCACTTACGCCCAATATCTCCGCGCACACGGGAAGGTAACCATGTCGAACGAGCCGCCGACGGCCGACCACGAGACGGGGCCTGACGTGACCGGGCGGGGTGCCAGACCGCGGTCGATCGCGGAGCTGCGGGCGGTGGCACAGCCGCCCGAGGTGCGCTCGCGCGCCAACGCCGAGCACTGGACGGCGTCGCTGTATCTGCGCGACCTTTCTCCTTACCTGACCTGGATGCTGCTGAAGACGCGCATCTCTGCGAACGGTGTCACGGGGTTGATGATTCTGGTCGGCTGGTCCACCGCCGCGGCGCTCCTGATCCCCGGCATCTGGGGCGCGCTGATTGCTCTGGTCCTCGGCCAGTTGCAGATGCTGGTCGACTGCTGCGACGGTGAGGTCGCCCGGTGGCGCGGCACATCCTCACCTGCGGGCGTGTTCCTCGACAAAGTCGGGCATTACTCGACGGAGGCGCTGATCCCGCTGGTGCTCGGGATCCGCGCGGCTGCCTACCCGTTCCTGGTGCCGGCTGATTACCTGTGGACAACACTCGGCACTCTGCTCGCTCTGATCATCGTGCTGAACAAGGCGCTCAACGACATGGTGCACGTGGCCCGGGCGAATGCCGGGTTGGTGAAGCTCGCCGACACGCGCAGCGCGTCCGCTCCGACCAACGGCGTCGTCGCCAAGCTGCGGAAAGCGGCGCGTTTCGTTCCGTTCCACCGGCTGTATCACTCGGTGGAGTTGACGATCCTCGCGTTCATCACGGCCGTCGTCGGCCTGTTCGTCGGTCAGGAACTGGCCAGTCGTGTGCTCGTCGCCGTGCTCGTGCCACTGGCGCTGCTGTCACTGATTGGGCACTTCGTTGCGATCATGGCGTCGAACCGTGTCCGGTCCTGACGGCAGTTTGTCCGTGGGCGGTGCGGCTGGCGGCGGTGCGCGCCCTCCGGTCTCGGTCGGGGTCGTGGTGCTCACCCAGGGCAAGCGTCCGGATGAGCTGGCGCGAGGAATCCGGAGTATATTCTCTCAAGAGAATGTGACGCTCGACGTCGTGGTCGTCGGCAACGGCTGGGACCCGGCAGATGCGCATCCCTCGCTTCCCGCTGCGGCCAAGACGCTGAAGCTTGAGGAGAACCTCGGCATCCCGGCGGGCCGGAATCGGGGCGTGCCGCTGGTGTCTGGCGAGTATCTGTTCTTTCTCGACGACGATGCGTCGCTCCCGAGCACGGGATTCCTGCGCACGGCGACCGCACTCATCGAGGCCGATCGCGGCATCGGACTGGTGCAGCCGCGTGTCGTGGACCCGAGTGGCAGTACGTCACCGCGGCGTTGGGTACCCCGCATCCGAAAAGGCGAGGCGACCCAGTCGAGTAATGTGTTCTCGTGCTGGGAGGGCGCTGTGCTGTTGCCGCGCGCGGTGTTCGATGCCACAGGCGGCTGGGCGGACCCGTTCTTCTATGCCCACGAAGGCATAGAGCTGGCGTGGCGAGTGTGGGATCAGGGCAAGCGTGCCTGGTATGCGGGGGAGTTGACAGCGAATCACCCGGCGATCGAGCCGACCCGGCACGCATACTACTACCGGCTCAATGCCCGAAACCGGGTGTGGTTGGCGCGGCGTAATCTGCCCGCCGTGTTCATGCCGCTTTATGTCGGAGCGTGGACCGGCATCCAGGTGCTGCGCTGGGCGCGCCGCCCGGCAGCGCTTCGGGCGTGGTTCGGCGGCTGGCGCGAGGGTTGGCGCACCGACCCGGGGGAACGGCGGCCGATCCGCTGGCGCACCGTCTGGCGGATGACGCTCGCCGGCCGCCCGCCGATCGTTTGACTCGGTGGTTGGGTATAGCACATTCGTTGGTCAAGTAGCGGCAGCTGGTGATCAAGTAGCGGCAGATGGTGGTCGAGTAGCGAGCGCTAGCGAGTGTATCGAGACCTGTAATCGAGACCTGTAATCGAGACCCGGATCTGCGCCGCAACAAGGATTGAACGGTCGTGCCCGCGTTGATATGGTCGGCAAATGGCGCACACCACCGACTGGATCGAGCATCGCCGCGGCGATGGCGAACTCATCGGCTGGATGCGCCCGGAGTCCGACGGGTTCGTCGTCATCGATCTGCTCGGTCGGCCGCAGACCGGCGTGGTCGACTGGTTCACAGCGGAGGAGACGCTGGAGTCGACCGGAATCGGCTACCTTGCCGACCCTTTCGAGCTGCTGCTTGACGACGGATATTGGCTTCGAGTGCGCATAACCGAGGTCTCGTCTGACACGATCCGGATCAAGAAAGACGATTGGGGTGATATCAACGTGCCTCTTCGGGAATTCACGTTGCCGTTCCCCATCACGGATCGGCTGCGCCCGCTGGGATCTCGATAGCGCGCCCCGGTGGTCGAGTAGCGAGCGCCGGCGAGCGTATCGAGACCACGAGACCTCGCGAGGCGGTCTCGATACGCTCGTACCTCGCTACTCGACCAACGGAGTGGCGCGATGCCCGCCGTGAGGAAGCTCTCCGGGTGACGGCGGCGTGCTCGCTGAGGCTCAGTGCTCGATGACGACGATCGGCGGTTCGCCGAACGCGATGCGCGCGTTGCCGAGAACGCGGCGGCCGAGAATGTGATTACCTGTGCCGCCGACGACCGCACCGATGCCGAATGGGATCGCCTTGGCCAGCATCCCCGCGCCGCCTTTGATGGCGAATCGGCGCAGGAATGACTTCTGCAACTGGTCAACGAGTGGGCCAACCACAGCGCGCGGCATGCTGCTGGTCACGACTTCGCCCCAGTAGATCTGGCGGGTGGTGTCCCGCGCGATCGCCTCGGCGCCCCACTGGCGCACGAGGTCCGAGCCTTCACGGCCGAGCATCAGCGCCATCACCAGTGCGCGCGCCCGTTCGGGATCTTCGACGGCGACGCCGTGCACCTCGCTGACCGATTGGGCGAACAGAGCGGTGGCTTCAAGAAAGGCCGCAGTTTCAACACCGGACAAGGCGAGCGTCGTGACGGTTCCGATGGCCGGGATGACGGCAGTCGCGCCGACAGCGGCACCGCTGGTGGTCACCGCCGCGAGGTAGCGGCGCTCGAGAATGCGGATGAGTTCGCGAGAGGATGCATCCGGATTGCGTTTGCGGATGCCGCGGATGTGCGCGAGCACAGCTGGCCGTTGGATCGCCATCAGCCGATCAAAGCCGCGCACGCCTGCGCCGGGTAGTGCGCCGCCGCGGGGTGTGCTCATGCCGGTGATGGAAACGATCGGCTGGGTCTTGCGGGCCATCCCTCGAGTCTACGGGTGGTGGTTCTGCTCGTTCGCTGAGCGGAGCCGAAGCGTCACGCCGCCGTTGGTCGAGTAGCGAGCGCTAGCGAGCGTATCGAGACCCCGTTGGCCGACCTCGAGATCGCTCAAATGCACGTTTTACAGCCGGGGTCCGATGCATTCGGCCGATGTCACCGCTCAGCCGCTCGTAGGTTGCAGGCGCACAAGACGCCCGGTACGGTCAAACGATGGAACCCAACACTAGTTTGGTCGATGCGTACACCGCAGCATTCGCCGAATGGGAAGAATCCGATGTCGCCGTGCTCTGGGATTGCATGTCTGCCGACGGTGTCGCCGCAAAGACTTCGTAAGCGACGAACCTCTGTTGCCGATCCCTGAGATCGCCAGTCGATTACTCAGTCGGTGAATAACTTCGCGATCGTGTTTCGCACCGATGCGATCGTCGATGGGTGCAACACGGCGAGCGTGTCGCCGATCGAAGAATAACTTGCGGTGAACAGCTTCTCGGGCCGCACAAAACTGTCGAGCGGTAGTCGTCCGGCTGCAAAGTCAACCTCGGTGATCGCGATTGCTTGTTTACTCGAGTAGGCTCGCGAAGTCAGCTGGCACACGATCGCATCACGATGATCGGCGGCGGCAACGATGAGCGCGGGGCGCATCTTGACGGCGGATCCGTCCGAGAACGAAAACGGTACGACCACGATGTCGCCTACTGCAGGAATGCCCACGCCGCATCCTCCTCCGGGCGCTCCCAATCACTGAGCGCCTCGCGCGATGCGAGCATGAGCGAAAGCCCAGTGTCCGGCTCCACCACAGGGGTCAGCAAAAGCCCGTCGTCGACGATTGTCATGTCCAGTTCGCCGGTGAGGTGCGCTTGCACCAATATCGATTTGGGAATGCGCACCCCCTGCGAATTGCCGATTTTCACGATTTTGCCTCTCATGTAATTACAGTGTAATCACGTCGAGATTCGTCGTCTAGTGCTCGCCAGCGGCGGCGGTGCGTGTGAACTGGGGAGAACGCAGGTCGCTTCGGTTATCTGCAGGGGGAGCCGTGGTGCTCACTGACCGTCGCTGATGCGCAGCGGCGGCAGCGCGCTCACAATCGCGACGGTCTCGATGCTCACCGTCACGATGCGCTTGACCAAATTCAGGATGTATTCATGGTCGCCGTGCTCGAGCCCCCAGTCGTTCGGGTCATTCCGGATGCCGCTGGCCTAGTCCGTCTTCACCTGGTAGCGCTCGAGAATCCACTCGAGCGCCGAGCGGGAGCCGAGGAGGTACTCGTGAGTTTCGGGTGGAATCCCGCTCAGCGTGATCTGGTCGTTGTAGCGGATCGTGGACTTGTCCCACGCGCCGGCCTTGCCGCCGAATCGCGTCTTCTCGACGCGGAGATCGACGCCGGTGAGGTCGCTCGCCGAAGGATTTGGTGCGGGGGTTTCGAGACGCGCCGCTCGTTCCTCGCGGCGCTCCTCAACCAGCGATGGTGCCACGGCATTGGTGGTTGAGGAGGCCGCCCGCGGCCGTCTCGAAACCACTATCTCCAGCGGGTAAGGCTCGACACTCTCGTACTCGAGGTGCAGGTCCGCCAACTCGCGCCCAGCCTTCGCAAATGCCCAGAAATCGGATGCCGCACTCAACTTCGGAATGCGCGGCAGCATCTTCTTCAGGTCGGCGGCGTACGTCGTGCGGTAGTCGGGGGAGTGCAGCAGCCCGTAGACGAAGTAGAAGATGTCGTCCTTGGTCGTCTGTGACCCGTACAGCGCACGGTACTCGGCGACGATCTCATCGGTGATGTTGTCGACCCGCGTGTACGGCTCACCGTCATCGAACAGGCTCGGCTGTTCGCTTCTCGCCTCGTAGGTGTAGCGCGGAAAGAACTGGCCGGTCGCTAGGTAATGCAGGTCCGGGACGGCGTCGGTCACAAGTGATGCGAAATCGCTTGTTTCCCCCGGGGAAATCACAAAGATGCCAAGGTTCGCGCGGTCTGCCCTCGGAAAAATCTTTGGCAGGATTCCACGACGATCATTGAGATCCGCGCTGAAGTAGAGCCACTGTTTGTTGAAGGGACGATATGCGGCGACGCGACAGTTCTGCCGATCGAACCCCAATGCGTCTCTCCGAAGCGCGCGTGGAATCAGGCTCGAAGACCAACTTATCTTGGTCGTATCGCGGTCAAGGCTATCCTCGGTCACTGGTCCGTTCCCAGTCGCAGAGTGAGCCTGGCTATTGAAGAAGCTGATCGTGCGCTCGGCATTTGCTTCGAGACATTCCCGTGAGGCGTTGAACACCCACGCATCCCGGTTCGTCTTGAGACCTCCCGAGTAGGCTGAAAAGATCCCCACGCCTGGCCCTGTTCTCTCCGAGAGTGTGCGGAATGAGCCAAAGACGGCATCACGTTGGTCGAGCCAGTCGCCTGCTTCGTTGGGGTCGAGAACATCCCACGACACGCCGTCGACGCTGCCGTATTCGGCAATCAGCCCAAGCTTTTGCTTACGCGTTAGGTAGTCGCCGATGTCGCGGTAGTGGAGCACGCCGTGCTGGGCAGCATCCGGATTCTTGACGAGCAGTGAGATCGAGACGGTCGCGCGGCTGCCTTCGCCGAAGACTCCGTCCTTCTCCTTGCGGCGCTGCTCGCCCGAGGTGCGGGCGTTACCGCGCAGGTTGAACACATACAGCGAGCTGAACTCATCGGTCAGACTCTTGCGAAGCCCGTCGGCTGTGTTGCCGTCGAGGAAGCCGCCGTTGGAGACGAAGGCGACGATACCGCGATCCCCAATGCGGTCGCTTGCCCAGCGGATAGCGCGAATGTACGAGTCGTAGAGGCTGTTCTTCAACGTGGCGGTCGACCGTGCGGCATAGGTTTCGGCGATCCGCTTGTCCAGGTAGGGGTATTTGAGGTTCTGGTTGTTGTCGTTGGCGCTGTCCTGGCCGGAGGAGTACGGCGGGTTGCCGACGATCACATGAATCTTAAGGGCGTTCTGTGCCTTCACGCGGTCGTTGTTGTCGCCGAAGACACCGTGGTCGTCGAGCTCGTCGTCGTCCTCCGAGGATTGAAACGTGTCGGTGAGCACGATGCCGGGAAACGGCTCATACCTGTCCGTCTCATAGTGCTCAGCATGCGCGCCGCGAGACGCGCCGACAATACCGTGGAAAGTCTCCTCGATGTTCACCGCGGCCACGTAGTAGGCCAGCAGCACGATCTCGTTCGCGTGCAGTTCGTACCGATATTTTCGTACGAGATCCGACGCCTTGATCAGCCCGGATTGCAGAAGCCGCACAATAAACGTGCCGGTTCCGGTGAACGGGTCGAGCACGTGCACACCCTCGTCCGACAACGACGTGCCGAACTCGCTCCGCAGCAGGTCGTCGGCGCTGTGCAGGATGAAGTCCACGATCTCGTTAGGGGTATACACGATGCCGAGCCGGTTGCTGGTGTCGCGGAACGCACCGGAGAAGAATTTCTCGTAGAGCCGCTTGATGGTGGTTTGCTTGCCCGCGACATCCGTAATGCCGGAAACGGTGCGGCGCACGCTCGCGTAGAACGCATCGAGTTCGTCGCGTTCGCTTGCGACGTTGGTGCCCTCGAGCGCGTCGACCATGCGCTGCATGACCTGGGAGACCGGGTTGTTGTCGCTGAAGGAGTAGTCCTGGAACAGGGCGTCGAAGACGGGCAGAGTGATCAGATGCTGGGAGAGTGCCTCGATCGCATCCTTGTCGGTGATCGACGGGTTCAGGTTGTCCTGCAGGCCGCCGACGAAAGCCTGAAACTCGGTGCGGATGCGCTCATCCGACCCGGTTACCAGGTTGCGGATGCGTGCCTGCTGCCGGGCGGCGATCTCCGCAACGTTGCGGGCCCAGTTCTCCCAATAATCGCGTTCGCCGACCTTGTCGACGATCTTCGCGTAGATCGCATCGGTCCAATCCGCGCCGAGCGCAGCCCAGTTCAACGGCACTGACATCGAGTCCGGGCTGTCGTGGCCCGCCCCTTCGCCGTCGCGGTGCCAGTCGGTGACCGCGATCGCCTGGATCTGGTCGTCGCTGCGCCGGTTCAGGTCCAACTGTTCGATCTTCGCCTCGAACCGTTCATCGTGCGCCCGCAGCGCGCGCAACACATCCCAGACGACCTTGTATTTCGCGTTGTCGTTCAGCGCCTGCTCCGGGCTTTCCCCGGCTGGAACGGCGATCGGCAGGATGATGTAGCCGTAATCCTTGCCCTCAGCGCGGCGCATCACCCGGCCGACGGACTGCACCACATCGACCTGACTGTCCCGCGAGTTCAGGAAGATCACCGCATCCAACGCCGGAACATCCACCCCCTCCGACAGGCAACGCGCGTTCGTCAGGATGCGGCAACTGTTCTCATCCGCGTCGGTCTCGGCCTTCAGCCAGTCCAGCTTCTCATTGCGGACGAGGACGTTCATCGTGCCGTCCACATGCTGCGAGCGGATGCCGAGCGGCTGGGCGGTCGCCTTGGCGGCGATCGCGCGACCCGACGCATCCGCATTCTCGGTCGCCTCGTCGAGGCGTTCCTGCTCAGTCGTGGTCGGGAAGGCAGGCACACCGGATGCGACCGGGCCGCCGGCGAAGCCGTCCAGCATCGAGGAGACCTTCTGTGAATCCTTGATCGACCGGCTGAACGCGACCGCGCGGCGCATCGGCGCGATATCTCCCGGCCACGGCCCCAAACCCTGCACACCACGTTTGGCCAGGCCGTTGTAGATGCCGACGATGCGGGCGGCATCCGGAATGTTCAACTCGCCTTGCTGAGCGAACTCTTGTTGGAAGTTCGCCCCGATCGCTCCTTCGTCGACTGCCAGCACGAGCACGCGGTAGTCCGAAAGCAGGCCGCGCTCCACCGCTGCGCCGAAGCCGAGGCGATGGAAGGTCGGACCGAAGCGGGACTCGTCGTCCATGCTGACCACCACGGCGAGCTTTTCGGATGCCTTCGACTTGACCGCGTCCCCGTACAGTTTCGGGGTCGCGGTCATGTAGAGGCGTTTGCGGGTGCGAATGTAGTTCTCGTCGTGCACGCGCACGAATGCAGACTCGGCGTCGCCGGCGAGGGTCACGCCCGTCGTGCGGTGTGCCTCGTCGCAGATGACCAGGTCGAACGCGGGCAGGCCGGACTGTTGAGCATCCGCCACCACGCCGATCGACTGATAGGTGGAGAAATAGACGGTCAGACCGTCATCCGGCCCGCCCTCGTTTGCGGCTGCCAGCAGCGAGACTGCATTCGTCGTGGCCGGGAAGGCGAGGTCGCTGACCGAATAGTCCTCGGACCTTTTGCCGACCTTCGTGTCTGAGCAGATCGCGAATGCGCGCTGCGGCAGCACCTGTTGCGCCGCCCACTCGCGTAGCGTCTGCGACAGCAACGCGATTGAGGGGACCAGGAACAGCACGGACCCACCGGGCGGGGTCAGCTGCTCCGCGATTCGCAGGCTCGTGAACGTCTTGCCCGTGCCGCATGCCATGATCAGTTTGCCGCGGTCGGCATTGTCGAATCCGGCCTTCACGTCACGCAGCGCTTCGAGTTGGTGCTCGCGCAACTCCTTGAGCGGCTCCCGGTGCATCTGCTCGGGCTGCTCGATGCTGAACTGCGACCAGTCGATGTCGCTGGCTTCCAGCTCGTCCAGACCGATCCGGAACGTGTTGATCTGCTGATCGGCGATCGCGTCTTCCGCGTGCTTCGACCAACGGTTCGTCGTGGAGACGATGGCGCGCGAGGAGAACCCCGCCTTACCCGACGCGGTGAAGAACGAATCGATATCGCTCTTCTGCAGATAGTGATCGGACGCGTAGAACTTGCACTGGATCGCACAGAGCTTGCCCGTGTACCGCTCCCGAGCAACGAGGTCGATACCGGTGTCGACCTTGCCATCGCGGCCTGGCCAATCCTGCCACAACCACACCTCGTCGAATCGCGCAGAATACAACGGATCAGTGCGCAGGAACTGCGCAATCAACCGCTCGAACAGCAACCCCTTCTCGTGAGTGTCACGAGCGAGACGCGCGTATTCGGCGAGTAAGGCGGTGATGCCGCTTGCGGGCTTGTGGGGCAAGTTTTCTGGTGCGCTCTGCGCCGAAGCCGGAGAAACGGTCACGGGCAGTTCCTCCATCAGACGCTGTGGGTTCGAGCCTACGAGGCAAAAACACCGTGGGCAAATTGATCCCGGATGTTGACACCCTGGTTGGGGGTGCCGTCAACAGATATCCATGAGGCATGGCAGATCCTCTTTCCCCGGCAACTGAGGAACTTGGGAAGCGGGTCAGAACCTTCAGGCTCGAACTCCACTTGACCCAGGAGGAGTTGGCGGCAGCCGCGGAGATCGATTGGACTACGGTCGGCAAGATCGAGCGCGGACTGCGCAATCCCAACATGCACAATCTGATTCGGATTGCGAGGGCGCTCGGAAAGGATCCGTCCGAGCTTCTTGTCGGCATGACGTTGGAGATGACCCCGCAACGTCAGCATCGCCCACCACCCGGGCAGCGCTACGACGAAAAGCGCCGCCGCCCGCCGGCATAGCATCGGCGGCGCAGCCGGAGCATCGTGCCAAAGCGGTAGCGAAGGGTGCAAGCAATTAGGGCACAAACGCTAGAGCTAGAAAGACTCTGGTGATGCACGCTTCAGGCACATAGACATGAGCAGTGCCCAAAGAATTCTCAGTAGCCGCCGAGATCGTGGGAGAGCGACTTCGAGACATTCGGCACCGCATGGCGCTCAGCCAGGAGGACGTCGCCCACCTTGCCGAGATGCACGTCACCAATTACGGCAAGATCGAGCGCGGTCGAGCGAACCCCAGCCTGACAACGCTGATACGCATTGCGGTCGCGCTCAGCACCGACCCCGGTGAACTCATCCGCGGTATCGGCAAGACCGCGCTGCCCGAGAGCACGCACCTGCTCACCGCCGCTGAACTGATCCGGGAGCGCCAGCTGAGAGAACTCAAACCGCGCGCAACGTAGTACCGATCGTGCAATCGCGCTTTTGTGTTCACCGCGGCTGCGGATGGTCGTAGCCGACCGCATTCGGTGCCGACCGGCATCCGCTGACCTGGGTCGGTCGGGTGCGCAATGCTCGGACGGCACGGTTTCAGCGGTTCTCCGAGTCGGCCACGCCGAGCCCCGCGCGCCTGGCCCGCACGATGGCTTCCGAGCGGTCGGCCACCTGCAGCTTCGCGAAGACGCTCGAGACGTTGTTCCTGATTGTCTTTGGACTCAGACACAGCCGTGCTGCGATATCCCCGTTGCTTCGACCCGCCGCGATGAGTTCGAGCACGTCGCGTTCCCGTTCGGTGAGTTCGGGGAACACAACGTCATCTCTCGCGGACAACGGACGGGTCAGGTAGCCGAGCACCCGCTCGGCCACGCCCGGGCCGAAGATCGCCTCGCCTTGTGCAACGGCCGAGATCGCCCGCAGCACATCAGGGCTGTCGGCGCCCTTCACCAGGTAACCGCGCGCACCGGCCCGCATGGCGGCGAATACGGATTCATCGTCGTCGAACATGGTGAGCACGAGCACACCGGTCTCAGGCGCTCGCTGCGTGATCCGTCGCGTCGCAGTGACGCCGTCGACGCCGGCCATGTGCAGGTCCATGACGACGACATCCGGATGCTCCGTCTCCGCCATCAGAATGGCCTCGCTCCCGTTCGACGCTTCGCCGATCACCTCGAGGTCGGGCAGCACGTCGAGCAAGGTGCGCAGCCCGTGTCGGAACACCGGGTGGTCGTCGACGAGGAGAATGCGGATCATATGGGTACCACCGGCAGCCACGCGGAGACGAGGGTGCCTCCGAGTCTCGTCGCGCTCGTCTCGCAGCCGCCACCGAGCTCCCCGGCGCGTTCGCGCATCGCGGTCAGGCCGACCCCAGCGGGTGGCTGTGCGCCGATGCCGACGCCATCATCCTCGATCTCCACCAGCAGTGCTGTCGCCCCTTGCGGGCCAGCATCAAAACTCAAAGCTACCCGGCAGTGCCGTGCGGAGGCGTGGCGTGAGACGTTGGTCAGTGCCTCCGTGGTGATCCGGTACGCCGCGACCTCGACCGCAGCGGGCAGCGCACTGATGTCGGATGCCTCAACGTCGACCTCCAGGCCGGGGTCGCGGTCGCTGAGCAGCCGAGCCTGCTGACGCACTGCGCCGACCAGGCCGAGCTGATCAAGTGCGGGAGGGCGCAAGTCCTCCACCAGTCGATGAACGTCGGCGAGCGCTGCTTGCAGCTCTGCCTTGAGTTGGCTGGCCAGTTGCGCGGCCCTGGCACCGTCGACGGCCGCGATGTGACCAACGGCATCCAGACCGAGCGCGACACCCGCCAACGCCGGCCCGAGTCCGTCGTGCAGGTCGCGCCGGATGCGACGACGTTCCTCCTCTCGGGCAGCGATCAGCCCTTCGCGGGAACGCTGGAGTTCCACCGCAAGACGTATCGCGTGTGCGGCGACCCCGATCTGCCTGCCGAGGTCGTCGAGCAGTCGCAGGTCGGAGGGCCGGAACGGGTCGCGCGAGGTGCGCGGCGCCACCAGCAGGCGACCCACTTGCTCCGACTGGAAACTTAGCCCGACCGCGTGAAGTTCTGCCTGCGGAGTGCCATACTCGCCCATCAGTGGTGGCCCACCGTCGACATCCACCTCAACCCGCGCATAGGGCAGCCGCAGCGACGCCGCAACCGTGTCGGCCACCTCCGTCAACGCGTCGCCCGAGCGACTGGAATTCTCCAGCCGACGGCCGACCCCGGTGAGAACGTCATACGGGTCACCTCGAAGACCGAACAGCATGCGATCGAGGCTGCGTTGCAGACGGTCGCGCAGCGGTGCGAATACGATCGCGACGAGCGCGGTCGCCAGCAAGGCCCCCGCCTGAGTCGCCCATGCCGGTACAAGCGTGCCGACGAGCATCACCACCATGGCATACCCGAGCAGCAACAGCACGGTCAGGATCGCATAGACCAACGATCGTCTGATGACGACTCGGATGCCGTATGCCTTGGTTCGCAGGATCGCGACCGTCGCGACGACGGGCACCAGCGACACCGCGATCACTGCGACGACATCGCCGATGAGTTGCGGTAGCGGCAACAGGATGGCACCGGCGAGGATCGTGATCGTCAATGCGAACCAGCGCATCGCATCCCGTTCGGTTCCGCGTGAGCGCCACCAGCGCACCGCCGTGGCCGCGACGGAGCCGACCACGCCGAGGGCAAGCATCCCCATGCCCAGCGCCTGCAGTGTCACGAACAGCGCAGCAGGCAGCGCGACTCCGAGCGGATTCGTGATGACCGGGAAGTTCTCGAGCGGCCCGGGCCCGAGTGCGTTGGCAAGGAGAACGAGGAGCAGGCCGAGCGCGTCGACGTATACCAGCGTTCGCCAGTACGGGCCAGGGGGGCGTCCGTCCGGAAACAGCAGCACCCCGAGCGTGACGAGCGGGAGGAAGCCGAGAGACCATATCCATTCGGAGACCCAGGCGAACGCCGCGGACCCCGCCGCAGAGAACGTCAGAGAGATGTCCGCCGTCACCCAGACGGCAAGGGTGAGGGCACTGGCAAGACCACAACACAGGAAGAGCCAGCCGATCGGATGCCGAGGCAGCCGACTGAGCACGAGTGCACCGAGCGGCGGTAGCAGCACGCCGAAGACGATGTTGGGATAGACGTCTTCGAGGCCACCGGAATCCACCGACACGATCGGGCGCCTGAGCAGTAGCGCCGCCGCTGCGTAACCGATGACCAGCAGCGGCCCGAGGCAGGCTGCCGACCACAAGAACGCGGCACGCTGTACCGGCAAGGTGGCATTATGCACCCGCATGGTGGCATTATGCACCCGCGCGGCGTGGCGTCGCAGCCCGGCATGCACAGCAATCAGGCGGGTGTCGCGATCCGCGTCGGCTCGCCCGGCAGCTCGGCACGCACCCCGCGCCACGCCAGCACAATGCCGGTGACCAGAATCCAGAGCAAGCCGAGCATGAATGGCAAGGCGTTGGCGTTGATCGGGTCGGCACCGCTCAGCAGTGTCAGCGCGATCGTGCCGCCGCCGATGGCCACCGCGGACCAACCGAACCAGCGCGACATCACCCGGGAGACAACGAACGCTGCGCCGACCGCGGCCAGGAACGTGCCGAACGTCAGGAACGTGACGACGAACGCCACGTTGTTCATGTCCGCCAGCACTCGTGCGATGCTGGGCGAAAGTGAGTTGTGATCGAGGCGGCCGGCGATGACGGGAAAGATCGACGAGATCTTCAAAGCGACGGTCACAGTGCCGGCGATGACGGCGGTGCTCGCGAACCATGTGGCGACCCCACCCCGCGTACGAAGCGTGGTGACCAGCCAACCGAGGTAGAACATGAAGGCGATGAAGCCCAGGAACTCGATCGCCGAGCCGAGTTGGGCGACAACGCCCGGGGTCGAAGCTAAGGTCGTGAGGTCCGTCGCTCCGCTCGGGTGGGGGTCGCTGGAGCCTCCGGCGGCGAGCTGGTTACCGACGACGGTGAGAGCGACGTATGCCGCCCCCGCCAGCGCTCCCGTTCGATTCCACGCCTCCGATGCGCGATCGTGTGATGCCATGTTGTCCTCCTTCGATTGACTGAAAGTTCGTACAGTCATCAATCTGCGCTGCGCGGTGTCCCGCCGTCACGGGAGCGGAGTCCCGAATCTTCCCGCATGATCAATCGGGTCGGCGACGGCCTCAGCGCATACCAGGGTGGCGCAGATACGACAACACGGCAGCGACTCTCCGACTGACGGTCGGCTCCTCGGAAAGGGCGAGCTTGGTGAAGATCGCGTTGACATGCTTTTCGATCGTCGACTCCGACAGGTGCAGCGCCTGCCCGATGGCACCATTCGTCTTGCCCTCGGCCATCTCGCGCATCACGTCAAGCTCGCGGGGCGCCAGGGCGGACAGCGGCGATGTCGCCTGAGCGACCCGTCGCTCCACCAGTCGCTGCACAACCCCGGGGTCGACCACCGACCGGCCCGCTGCGACCTCCCGAAGTGCGTACAGCATGTCGTCCAGGTCGCCCACATTCGACTTGAGGAGGTTGCCGAGGCCGTCGGTCCCGTTCTCCAGCAGCTGCACCGCGTAGTCGGCGTCGGAGTACTGCGACAGCACGACGACGCCGATTTCCGGGTGCGCGTGACGAATCGCATGGGCAGCTTCGATGCCTTCGACGGTGTGGGTGGGAGGCATCCGGATATCGGTGAGTACAACGTCTGGCGAGGTCTCGGCGACCGCGGCGAGCAGCTGGGCCGCATCCTCGACCGCGGCAACGACCTCGACCTCGCCGGAATCCTCCAGCAAGCGCCTCGTTCCCTCGCGAACGAGATAGTTGTCGTCGGCGACGACGAGTCTCAGCGTTTCAGGTGATTCAGGTGTTTCAGTGCGTTCCGGCATTCGTCTCCCTGTTCTACTGTGCAGCTGGCAGTCGGATGTCCGCCCGTGTGCCCGTCGTATCCGACAGCACCTTGAACATTCCGCCCAGAGCCTCGATGCGGTCGCGCAGTCCGACCAAGCCCGTACCACCGTTCACCGTCGTGTCGAATCCGTGGCCGTTGTCGGACACCTCAATGCACAGCTGGCCGTCATGCCGGCGGATGCGTACGGCGGCCTCGGCGGCACCGGCGTGCTTTAGCGAGTTGGTCAGGCATTCCGAGACGGCGAAGTATGCGGCCCCCTCGATGTCGGCAGGAAGCCGGTCCGAGCGCGCGTCCGCCGTGCTGTCGACCCGCACCGGGATCGGCATGCGCTGTGCGCGCGCCTCGACGGCGGCGACGAGGCCGCGGTCGGTGAGCAGTGTCGGATGGATGCGTCGCACCAGCTCCTGCAGATCCGCGAGCGCGCGGCGGGCATACGACCGGCACCAACGTCTCGATCGTTGCGGCGTTGATCTCGTCGTTCTGTCTGATCGTCGGCACATTCCTGCTAACCGCGCGCCGACTCACCCGGGGCCGCGCGTCCGTGGCGACCGCGATGGGACTGCTGGTGGGGGCGCTTCTTATGAACACCCTCGTACTCGGCGTCAATGTCGCTTTCATCGCGATGGCCGACCCGTCAATGAACCACGGGCAGATGATCGCGCTGCTGCAGCTGATCGGCAGCAACCCGATCGCCCCGATCGTGCTCTTGGGCCACAACGTGCTCGTCGTTGCCCTCCTCATCCTCGGGATTGGGTTCTGGCGAGCGGGTATCGGTCCGCGCTGGGCCGCAGCCGCGATCGCCCTGTGCGGGCCGGTCGACATTATCGGTGGGTTCATCCCGTCGGAAGCGGCGGGCATCGTCGCGAGCGCCCTCTCGAATGCCCTGTTCATCGCCGGATTCGCGGCGCAGGCATAGTTCCTGCTGCGTCAACCCGTGCATGCTGCGGCGGATGCAGTGCCCGCCGCAGTAGCGATGGCGGACTGAAATCGAGCGCGGGGTGGACGAGACACGGTCTCGTCCACCCCGCACTCGTCTGCCTTGCGTGCTCGCCACAGACATGACCCGCCGACTCACGCGATATGCGAACGGCGAGTACTGTTCAAAAGCTCACGCGCCACAAGTATTCGTCACCATTCTCGCGACGCCAGCGCACGATCAGTATCGTGTCCCGCGCGAGGTCGTGCCCGGTGATCACGAGCGTTTCAGTTGCCCCGGCCGTGAGCGTCACCGGTGCCTGCAGAGGCATACTGCCGCCACCGATCAGGGCGAAAGTGACTCCGCTCAGAGTCTCAAGGCTGGCATTCCACAACTTGTAGCGAGGAGGCGTGCTCCTGTCGAATCGGAAAGGAACCGGATAGGCCGGCGGCGGCCCATCCGCTGGGTCACTCGGGTCGATGGCTCTCAACATGGTGGCACGGTAGCGTGGGCCTCCGACGAACGCAGCAGAGCCGTGGAGACCGGTTTCAGACGCCGATTGTTGGGGACAAGTCAGCCCGCGTAATCCTCGTTATAGCGATCCAGAACATCGGCGAGGGGCCCGTCGAGCACGAGACTGCCCTTGTCGAGATAGAGGCCGCGGGAGCAGAAGCGACGCAGATCACTCTCGTTGTGGGACACGAAGAACATGGTGCGACCGCCGGCGAGGAGTTCCTCGATGCGGCGATAACACTTCTCACGGAAGCCTCGATCGCCGACAGCCAGCACCTCGTCGACCAGCAGAATCGGCTCCTCCAACCGGGCAATGACGGCGAACGCGATCCGCACCTTCATGCCGCTGGACAGGTGCTTGTATGGTGTGTCGAGAAAATCGCCGATCTCAGCGAACTCAATGATCTCGTCGAACCGTTCGTCGATCTGCGCCTTCGACATACCGTGCAACCCTGCGGTCAGATAGACGTTGTCGCGCACGGTCAAATCGTCGACAAAGCCGCCGGTGATCTCAATCAGCGGTGCAACCCCATCACGAACACTGACCGTGCCTTCGTCTGAAAGCACCACTCCGGCGACAAGTTTGAGCAGTGTCGACTTGCCCTGGCCGTTGCGGCCAACAACACCGATAGCTTCGCCTGGCTGCACAGAGAAGGTGACATTGCGCAGTGCCCAGAATTCACCCGGACGGTTGCGCCGCTTGCGCGACGCGAACAGGTCTTTGAAGGAGCGCCGCGCTTGGCGATTGCGTTTGAAGCGGATGCCGACACCCGCCACATCGATCACGGCCGGCTCGATCATCAGATCTCCTTCAGCACGGCGCGCTCAGTGCGGGAGAACACCCACAGCCCCAACGCGAGGAATAGCAGCGACATCACCGCAGCGACCGCGACTGAATCCCAACTGAGCTCCTGAGCGAAGAAGGCGGACCGGTAAAGGCTGAAAATACCGTTCAGGGGGTTGAATCTCATCATGGTGCGCAACTCGTGCGGAACATCGGTTGCGCTGTAGATGATCGGGGAGGCATAGAACAGCAGCCGCAGGATCAGCTTGACCGCTCGTTCGAGATCCCTGAAGAACACAACGAGTGGAGCCACGATCAGGCCGATCCCGATCGTGAGAACGGCCTGGAGCGCGATCGCAAGCGGAAAATAGACGATGTTGAAGTTGATCGGTGCGCCGAAGACGATCGCGAAGACGGCCAGCACGGGCAAAGACAGCAGGAACTCGATGCCCTTGGAAAGCACGATGCGGTTCACCCAGATGGTGCGCGGAATCGTCGTAGATCGGATCAGTTTCGCCTCGCGCAGGAATGCGCGCGTGCAATCCGAGATCGTGCCGTTGAACCACATCCACGGCAGCAGAACAGAGAGCAGGAAGACGATGTACGGCTCTTCACCGATTTTGCCGCGCTGGAAGATGACAGTGAAGACGAAGAAGTAGATCCCTGCCATCAGCAACGGGTCGAGGATCGACCACACGTAGCCGAGCGCACTGGTCGAGTAGCGCACGCGCAGGTCGCGCTTGGTGAGCAGCCAAAGCGAACGGCGATAGCGCGCGAAGCGCGTGCGCTGGGTAGGGCGCACTTCGGCGTAGCTGGTGGTCACGGGTCCTATCGTATGCGTGCGTGAGCCGCGTAAATGACGCGGCCCCGCAGCATCCGCTGGTTCGAAGTTAGACGAACAGGTTGGCGCGCTCAAGATCTTCGGCGAAGTCGACCTCGACCGCGTACAGGTCGGAGATGTCCACCGGCTCAACGAGCATGCGATCCTGTTCGATCGCGAGTTCGATGCCGCGCTCGAAGTAGTCCTGGTCTTCGACGCGCTGGAGCTGGCGCAGCAGGCCAGCCTTGTCGCGGCTGGACACATAGTTGATTCCGACGGCCTCGCCAAGACCACCCTTGACAGTCTTCGAGAGTTTCTCGATGAAGCCTTCTGCGCCGGTCGTGTACTTGACTTCCTCGTCAGACACCTTTGAGGTGTTCACCGTGACAAACGACTGGTCACGTGACATCAACTCGGCGGCACGTTCGAGCACGGCCGGGTCGAAGACGACGTCACCGTTCATCCACAGCACTCCACCTGCGCCGGATGCCTGCAGGGCGCGCATCAAGCTTTTCGAGGTGTTGGTCTGGTCGTACTGCTCGTTATAGACGAAGGATGCGTCGGGGAATGCTTCGATGATGTGCTCCAGCTTGTAGCCGACCACCAACGTCACTTTGACCTTCGTGCCGAAGGCATGGTGGATGTTGTCGAACTGCTGTTGCATAATGGTGCGGCCATCGCTCAACTCGGTGAGGGGTTTAGGGAGGGAACGGCCGAGCCTGCTGCCCATGCCTGCTGCCAAAATCACTACCTGGGTGGTCACATCAATCTCCTGTTCATCGGCGAAGTGCTAACTCTTCGTCAGGTGGCAAACAGTGGAGAGTTTGCCGAGGGTTCGCTTGCGCTTCTACGTAAGGACACCTCTTCATGCCGTAATTCAGCTTATCGGGGCTGTTTTGCTCACAGCCAGTTGTTGCCGTTTCGTAATCATCCTCACGGGTGATACCTAGGGATGATATTTCGCCTGATTGCCTGGAATCGCCACGGATGACGGAGGGGCTTGATACGTTAGCGTGGTGAGTTCTGTGTCGCCTACTCCGGAGAACGTCGGACAAGAAGAAGAGTCCGAACGCCCAGTGACGGCCGCACGCGCGGCGGCCGCCGCGCCGACCGCACGCGCGCCCGTGGCGGCCCGCAAGGCGGCTCCTCGCAAACCCGCCGCCCGTAAGCCGGCTGCGCGCAAAGCACCGGCACGGCGTGCCCCCGCAAAGACGGCCGCCGCCAACACCGCCGCCACGGTTGTGCCGATTGCGACCGCACGTGTCAAGTCTGCGCCGGCGCCAGTTGTTCAGGACACTGCCGGAGTTGAGCCGGTGAGCGACGAGCCGGTGATCGCCGAGCCGGTGGTCGAAGAGGCGGTGGTCGAGGAGGCGGTTGTCGCCGCTCCGGTTTCCGACGCTGCAGTTGGCACCGAGCCAGTGTTCGACGAGCCAGTTGTTGACGAGCCCGTGCTCCCCGGCCCTGCTGCCGAAGAAGTGAGCCTGATCGAGCCCGAACCCGTGCGCGAACCCGAACTCGCGCTCGAGCCGGAGCCCGTCGCCGACGAAACCCAAGCAACCGAAGCAACCGACGTATTCACCGACGCTGCCACCGCCATCCTGCCGAGCGCACCGCCAACTGATCTGTTCGGCACCCTGCCGAGCGCGCCGCCAAGTGATCTGTTCGGCACCCTGTTGCGCGGGGATCAATCCGCGCACGTTGCGGAGGTGCCGCACGCGCATCCGATCGCTCCGCCCCAATCGGCGGATGTCGTCCTGTCCATTCAGCGACTGCGCAAGACATATGGTGCGACAGTGGCCCTCGATGCCGTGTCGCTGGACGTTCGAGCTGGTTCCTTCTACGGAATCGTCGGGCCGAATGGTGCGGGCAAGACCACCACGCTCTCGATCATTGCGGGGTTGCTGCGGCCGGACGCCGGTGCAGTGTGGGTGCACGGTGTCGATGTGTGGCGGCATCCGTCGAAGGCGAAGCGCTCGATCGGAGTGCTGCCGGATCGGTTGCGGTTGTTCGATCGGCTGACGGGCGCACAGTTCCTGCGCTATGCGGGCACGCTGCGCGGCTTGGATGCGGCCACCGTGAATGAACGGGCTGCTGATCTGGCTGCAGCGTTCGGGTTGGAAGACGCTCTGGGCCGGCTGGTTGCAGACTACTCAGCAGGCATGACGAAGAAGGTGGCGCTCGCCGCGGCAATGATCCATTCGCCGCGCCTGCTGATACTCGATGAACCGTTTGAATCCGTTGACCCGGTCTCTGCTGCGAATGTGATCGAAATCCTGCAGAAATACGTATCGGCGGGGGGCACCGTCGTGCTGTCCAGCCATGGGATGGACCTGATCCAGCGTGTCTGCGACAGCGTCGCGATCATCGTCACCGGCAGAGTGCTCGCCTCGGGAACCGTTGACGAGGTGCGTGGGCATGGCAGCCTGGAGGATCGCTTCGTCGAACTCGCCGGGGGGCGCAAGGCAGCGGAGGGTCTGGAATGGTTGCACAGCTTCTCCGACTGAAGCTGACGCTGACGGCCAACGCATTCCGCAGGAGTCCGTGGCAGGTGTTCGGCCTGATCGTCGCGGTGCTTTACGGCGCCTTCCTGGTTGTCGTCGTAGTTGCGGCGCTGATTGCCGCCCGCTTCGCGAGCAACGTCGATCTGGTGCGAAGCATTTTCGTCGTGGCAGGGTCGGTCACGATGCTCGGCTTCGTCGTTCTGCCACTTGTGTTCCGCACGGACGACACGCTCGACCCGCGCCGCTTCGCACTGTTCGGCATCTCGAACTCGCGGCTCGCGACAGCGCTTGCCGTCGCAGCCCTGGTCGGTGTGCCCTCGATCGTGCTGGCGCTGTGCACACTGGCATCCGTCGTCACGTGGTCGACTAGTTTCGGAAGTGTGCTTCTCGCACTGATCGCGGCAGCCGTCGCCACGGTCACGTGCACGCTCGTCGCGCGCCTCACCACGGCGATCGCAGGTCTTGTTCTGGCGACGCGCCGAGCACGCGATTTCGGTGGGGCGTTCGGGCTGGTTGTTCTCGTGCTGGTCCTGCCCATTGTGCTGCTGCTTACGAACATCGATTGGAGCCATGGCGGGATCCTTGCGCTGCACCGCGTCGCCGACGGATTGAGCTGGACACCGCTTGGCGCGGTCTGGGCGGTTCCCGCGGATGCCGCGGAAGGCGCGATCGGCGCCTCTCTGCTCAAGCTGATCATCGCTTCGGCATTCCTCGCAGCAGTGTGGCTCGCCTGGCGCGGCCTGGTGGCACTGATGCTCGTGACCCCTGGCAGGCAGGCAGTAGCACACACGTATGCAGGGCTCGGCTGGTTCGGCTCTTTCTCCCGCCGGCCGGCCGGGGCGATCGCCGCCCGCAGCCTCACCTATTGGGGGCGTGACGCGCGCTACTGGGTGTCACTGCTGATGATTCCGCTTGTGCCGTTCGTCGCAGTAGCCGCGTTGATGATCGCTGGAGTGCCCGGTCACATCGCGGCACTGCTGCCACTGCCGATCATGTGTCTCTTTCTCGGGTGGTCGATCCACAACGATGTCGCGTATGACAGCACGGCAATCTGGATGCACATTGCGTCGGGCACGAGAGGGGTTGCCGATCGAATCGGGCGAATCGTGCCGATCCTGTTCTTCGGTGTGCCCTTAATCGCTGTCGGATCGATCGTGACCGTCGTGTTCTACGGAGACTGGGCCATCTTGCCTGCCGTGGTCGGCGTGAACACCGCCGTCTTGTTTGTCGGAATCGGTTTGTCGAGTATTTCATCCGCATTGTTCCCCTACCCTGCGACAAAGCCGAACGACAGTGCCTTCGCGCAGCCGCAGCACACAAGCGCAACAGCTGCGGCCATCCAATCGGTCAGTTTTCTGGCGATCCTCGTGTTCGCATCGCCCGTGGTCGCGTTGACCGTGCTCGGCATCGTCGAATCACCGGACTGGTTCTTTGCAGCCCTTGCCGCCGGCCTGGTGATCGGCGGAGGCGTGCTGGTCGGCGGTGTCGCGGCAGGAGCTGCCACCTTCGACCGTCGTGGGCCCGAGATCCTCGCGGCGGCCATCAAGGCGGATTGAGCGTTGCGGCGGAGTATCGCAAGCGGGCATCGCCCGACATAGACTTGACGGATGAATCACGCCAGCATCTCCGATCCTGGAGCGCTCCCAGACGGCGGTGGCACAGCCACACTCGATCGTGAACTCGAGGAGCTCCTCGAACGCGAAAGCATCGAGCCGGGAGACCACGAACGCTTCTCGCACTACGTGAAGAAGGAGCAGATCCTCGAGTCCGCGGTCACGGGAAAGCCGGTCAAGGCGCTCTGCGGCAAGATGTGGACGCCAGGGCGCGACCCGCAGAAGTTCCCGATTTGTCCGACCTGCAAGGAAATCTACGAGACGCTCAAGGCGGATTAGTCGACGGTAACGGCTTTCGCTGCGGCTCTCAACTGCGCGGCGCTCAGAGGTAAATCGTCGGCAGCACGGGGTCTCCGCGGCCAAGCCGGAACGCAACATCCGGCAGTTCCGCGATCGCAATCGCGTGATGAGCGCGAGCGGATGCGACACCCTCCGCGCCGAGGTACGCTTGCTCGGGCGCGCCATCCACGATGAGCGGCACCAGCAGCTCCCTGCCGGAATCGCGCGGCGGAGCACCCGTGAGGATATGAATGGCTTCCACGGTCGCCGTGCCGGACGCATCCAAACGTCGCACCGCGTGTTTGCGCCCGCCGATGCTGACCTTGCCGTCCGACTTCTTCGCGACGGAGACCCAGTCACCTGCATTGTCGCGATGGGCGACCAGCTTGTAGACCATTCCGGAAGCCGGTGCCCCAGACCCGGTCACCACCGACGTGCCCACGCCGTACGAGTCGACCGGAGACGCCGCTAGGGCCGCGATCGTGTACTCGTCTAAATCGTTGGTCACGGTGATCCGCGTTTTGCGAGCGCCGAGGTCGTCTAGATGGCTGCGCACGGATCGAACCAGCGACGGCAGATCGCCGGAGTCCAATCGCACAGCGCCGAGTTCCGGGCCGGCGACCTTGATCGCCAGATCGATTGCCGCGTGCACGTCGAAGGTGTCGACCAGCAGCGTGGTCGAGGTGCCGAGGGTCTCGACCTGTGCGCGGAAGGCATCTTCCTCAGTGTCGTGCAGCAGTGTGAATGAGTGCGCTGCCGTGCCCATCGTCGGCACGCCCCAGCGCCGGCCCGCTTCCAGGTTAGATGTGGCATCAAAGCCGGCAATGTATGCGGCGCGCGCCGCGGCGACCGCCGCATGTTCGTTGGCGCGCCGCGAACCCATTTCGGCGATCGGCCTGCCGACGGCCGCGGACACCATCCGAGCAGCAGCGCTGGCCACGGCCGAGTCGTAGTTGAGGACGCTGAGGATGAGCGTCTCCAGAAGCACGCCCTCCGCGAAGGGAGCATCGACCACCAGCAAGGGCGAACCGGGGAAGTACACCTCGCCTTCACGGTAGCCGCGGATGCTGCCATTGAACCGGTAGTCGGCCAGCCAATCCAGCGTCGCGGATCGTACGACATGGTTCTCGCGCAGCCAGGTGAGTTCCTCGTCGCCGAACCGAAAGGCCTGGATCAGTTCGAGCAGGCGACCGACACCTGCGACGACACCGTAGCGGCGACCGCCGGGCAGGTGTCGCGTGAATGCTTCGAAGACGCATTCACGTTCATGCGTTCCCGCATCGATCGCGGCGTCCAGCATGGTGAGTTCGTAGCGGTCTGTACGCAGTGCGGGGGATGTGCCGATCACGCTCTCAGCCTAGTGAGTGCGCAGTGCCCACCAACGGGTACGCCGCGTTCAGATGCCGAAGCGCTTTGTCGAGAACGTCGATCAACGGCTCCGCCGGATCGGCGGCCCAACGATACATGCTTGACAGTGCAACCCCGAGCAGCGAGCCTGCGAGGGTGCGAACGGTGAGGTCGTCGGCGCTGACTCCGAGCCGCTCGGCGAGCATCGCCGCGACCTCGTCGAGCGACTGCATGAACAGTTGATCGGATGCGGCCGCGCGCAACTCCGGGACAAGAAAGATCAAGCGAACACGCTCGTCGAAGTCCGCGAGATCCGAGGCGGCAAGCTCGTCGAACGTCACATGCATGGCACGCCGGATCGCCTCAATCGGGGGTACATCCAGCGGCTGATTGCGGATTGCCGCAATCGCGAGGGGATCGTATTCGTCGGCGAGCACAACGTCTTCCTTCGTCGGGAAGTAGCGGAAGAACGTGCTCGGCGAGATATCTGCTGCTGCAGCAATCTGCTCGACCGTTGTCGCGTCATAACCCTGTTCGCGAAACAGGCGCAACGCCTGATGCTGAATGGAGAGCCGCGTGCGCGCCTTCTTGCGTTCGCGCAGCCCGACCTCGGTCGTGGCCTCCGTGGTCATCCTCGTCCCCCCTTCTGGCAGCCGCCCGCTTCGGAATGAAGATGAGGGCCAGAATCAGTCCGGCCACGGCGGAGCCTGCGCTTACGAGCAATGCTATGTCCATGCCGTGTGTGAATGCCGATTCGACCTCGCTCCGCAAAACGGCACTGCCGAGTTTGTCGGCGACGCCGAGTCCCGCGAACACGCTCGAGCGCGCGGCGCTGGCAACGGCATCCGGAAGGCCAGTCAGGGTCAGATGGGCGACGTAGGCGCTGCTCGCCACGCTGCCGATAATCGCAGCGCCGAGAGGTGAGCCGAGCTTCTGCATGGTCGACATGATGGCGGAGCCGACGCCGGCGCGCTCCGTCGGGAGCACGGCTAGAGCAGCGGATGCCGCGGTCGTTAGGGCGAGCCCGATTCCCAAGCCGAACACGGCAAGCCAGATCGCGAGGAAGAGTTCAGACGAGGTCACTGTCGTTCCGGAACCGATGAGGAGCCCCGCCGCCATGAGCGCGAACCCGAGAGCCGTCGTGAATTTGGAGCCGATCGCCGCGACCACTCGATTGGCCGGAACGGCGCCGATGACCAATCCGCCGATCAGTGGAAGCAGCCGGAGGCCGGAACCTTGTGCGTCCAAGCCGAGGACGGCTTGGAAGTATTGCGGTGCCGTGAACATCACTCCGACCATCGTCAGGATGCCGCACGCTGCCAAGATGACGCCCCAGGTGAAGGCCGCCGAGTGGAACAGCGTCAAATCGACGAGGGGGTCGCTGCCCCGGCGGCCGGCAAGAAATCGCTCCCAGAAGCCGAACGCGACGATGACGGCGATGCCGCCGATGATCAGGCTGAGAGATGCGACATCATTCCAGCCGTTGACCCCTGCCTCGATCAGACCATAGACAAGGAGTGCGATCCCGCCGCTCGACGTGACGATTCCGATCGGGTCGAGCCCCGGCTTGGTTTCTGCTCGGGATTCCGGCACGAGCGCGATCACCGCGACGAGGCCGATGGCGACCACGGGAACGTTCATCAGGAACACCCAGCCCCACCAGAACTGGGAAAGAACCCAGCCGCCGAGAATCGGTCCGATCGGCAGAGCGAGGAAGTTCGCGGCCGCCCAGATGCCGACCGCACGCGGCCGCTCCTCCTCCGAGAAGATCACGGTGATGACGCTGAGCGCCGTCACTGTCAGGCCGGCTCCCGCGACACCGAGAACGACTCTCGCGGCGATGAACAGTTCGGGGTCGGGCGCGTACGCGCATCCGATCGAGCCGATTCCGAACAGCACCAGCGAGATCAGCATGATCTTCTTGCGGCCGAAGCGATCGCCGAGCACCCCGGCCGGTAGCATTGCCGCTGCCAAGGCAAGGGCGTAGCCGGCAGAGAACCACTGCAGATCCGCTTCGGATGCGTGCAGCGCGGTTGCGAGCGTCGGCAGCGCGACGCTCAGCACGGTCAGATCGAGTCCGACCGCCAATATGGCCAGAGTGATCGCCGCGAGTGCCCACCACCGACGGTTTCCAGTTGCATTCATGATCGCCCTCCCATAACACGTCGCCGCTGATTGAACATGCAATGCGAGAGTATGTCAAATAAGGGCGACATGCAATAGATAGTGACTATCAAAATAATGTGAGTTCCAAAATTGTGCGCACTCGAACCGCGCCTACCAGGACCGTGTCCGCTCGAAAACACGCCTGCGAGCAGCGATTAGGCTGGATCATCGTGACAGATGCACCGATCGGGATTTTCGACTCAGGGGTCGGCGGCCTGACCGTCGCGCGCGCGGTTCGCGATCAGTTGCCAAACGAGTCGATCCTGTATATCGGTGACACAGCACATTCGCCGTATGGTCCGAAGCCAATCGCTCAGGTGCGGCAGTATGCGCTGGACGCGCTGGACTCCCTGGTCGATCAAGGTGTGAAGATGCTGGTGATCGCCTGTAACACGGCGTCGTCCGCGATGCTGCGCGATGCTCGTGAACGTTATTCGGTGCCCGTGGTCGAAGTTATTCAACCTGCGGTGCGCCGGGCGGTCAGCGCGACACGCAGTGGACGGGTCGGTGTGATCGGCACGCTCGGCACCGTCAACTCGCGCGCATACGAGGATGCTTTCGCCGCGGCACCCGAACTGCACCTGTTTACACAAGCGTGCCCGCGCTTCGTCGAATTCGTGGAGAACGGCATCACCAGCGGGGCTGAGTTACTGACCGTTGCCGAGGGCTATTTGCGCCCGCTGCGGCAGGCGAATATCGACACCCTCGTCTTGGGGTGCACGCACTATCCCTACCTGCAAGGCGCGATCTCGTACGTGATGGGTGACGGTGTCACTCTCGTCTCCAGCGATGTCGAGACCGCCAACGACGTCTATCGCATTCTCGTCGGCCGCGGCCTCGAGCGCACGGCCGCCAGCACACCGACCGTGCGGTATGAGGCCACAGGGGACGATGCAGCAGACTTCCTTCGGCTGGCTCATCGCTTCATGGGCCCAGAAGTCTCGCACGTGGACACCGTGCAGACCGGCCCTCTCGAACTGAGCGCACTTCGGCAGGTGCCCGATCGCTAGGCTGAATGGATGACTGACACCATTCGCAAGGACGGCCGGACCGTCGATGAACTGCGCCCCATCACGATCGAACGGGGCTGGAGCGAGCAGGCAGAGGGAAGCGCCCTGATCTCGTTCGGACGCACGCGAGTGTTGTGCACGGCATCGTTCACAAACGGTGTGCCGCGCTGGATGTCGGGTAAGGGCAAAGGCTGGGTGACCGCGGAGTATTCGATGCTGCCGCGCTCAACGAATGATCGGATGGATCGTGAATCCGTGAAGGGCAAGATCGGCGGACGCACTCACGAGATCAGCCGGCTGATCGGCCGCAGCTTGCGCGCCGTCGTTGACATGAAAGCGGTCGGTGAGAACACGATCGTGCTCGACTGTGACGTGTTGCAGGCTGATGGTGGAACACGCACCGCCGCGATCACTGGTGCATATATCGCGTTGGCGGACGCCCTGGAATGGGGTCGCGCCCACAAGTTCATCGGCCAGAGAGCCACGCCGTTGATCGACAGCGTGTCCGCGGTCTCGGTCGGCATCATCGACGGCGAACCCATGCTCGATCTGGCATACGTCGAAGATGTTCGTGCGGAGACCGATATGAACGTTGTTGTCACCGGCCGTGGGCTGTTCGTGGAGGTACAGGGCACCGCAGAAGGAGCCCCGTTCGACCGCTCGGAGTTGAATTCACTGCTTGACCTCGCAATCGGCGGCACGACCACGCTGGCGCAACTGCAAAGCGAAGCGTTGTCTGCGGTTCTGTGAGCGAGGGTCCGGTGAGCGAGCAGATCCGAGTTGTACTGGCGACCCACAACGCCCACAAGGTCGCAGAGTTCCAGCAAATCCTCGGGCGGGCATTGCCGCGGCTCGAAATCATCCCGTACGACGGTCCGGAGCCGATCGAGGACGGGGCCAGTTTCGCAGAGAATGCGCTGATCAAAGCGCGCACAGCATCCGCCCATACGGGTCTGCCCGCGCTCGCAGACGATTCCGGCGTGTGCGTCGACATCCTGGGCGGTGCGCCCGGCATCTTTTCCGCCCGTTGGTCAGGACAGCACGGTGACGACCGGGCAAATCGTGCATTGTTGCTGGACCAGCTCGCCGACGTGCGCGACGAGAACCGCGGTGCCCACTTCACCGCGACCATCGCCCTCGTCGTGCCGGGAGCGGGAGTCGGGGATGCGACGGATGCAACGACAGCGACGGGTGCGACGGCATCCGAAACCGTCGTGGAAGGAATCTGGCCCGGCTCGATCGCGCGGTCCGCGCGGGGGGAGAACGGCTTCGGCTATGACCCGGTCTTCATTCCTGCTGGAGGCACGACAACATCCGCGGAGTTGACCGCAGCAGAAAAAACTGCGCATAGCCACCGGGCGCGCGCGTTCGAAAAGATCATTCCTGCGCTGATGGCGCTCGCCAGTGAGTCGCCGCGACGCCGTCGAATTGAGAATGGCACTCATTCCTAACTAGGCCGTTTCACTGGCGGTTTGCGGCTGCTCGTGCATACGGTGGATGCATCATGAGTCACGATCACGCCCACGGCATCGCGAACCGACGGCGACTGTCCCTCGCCATCTGCATCGTTGGGGTCGTGCTGGTCATCGAGATCGGTGGTGCGCTCTTCAGCGGCTCGCTGGCGCTTCTTGCGGATGCCGGGCACATGCTCAGCGACCTCGCCGGCCTGATCATCGCACTTGTTGCCACCATCGTCGCCACCCGCCCGGCCACCGATCGACAGACATTCGGCTACCGGCGCGTCGAGGTGTTCGGTGCACTGATCAACGGCATCATCCTGGTGGTTGTGGCAGTGTCGGTCGCGATCGGTGGAATCGGTCGCCTGATCAGCGGGGAACAGGGCGAGGTGCACTCCGTGCCGATGCTCGTCGTCGCCTCGATCGGTTTGGTCGCCAACTTCGTTGCGCTGCTCGTGCTGCGGCAGGGCGCGGCCAGTTCAATCAACGTGCGCGGCGCCTACCTCGAGGTATTCGGCGATCTGCTCGGCTCGATCGCCGTGATCGTCGCGGCGGTCGTGATCCTCACGACCGGCTTTGTGCAGGCGGATGCGATCGCGTCGCTTGCAATCGCCGTGATGATCGTGCCGCGCGCGTTCTCACTGCTACGCGACGTCGTTCGCGTGCTGAGTGAGTCGGCCCCGGCCGACACCGATGTCGCGCGCATCCGTGAGCACATTCTCGGCACGCCCGGCGTCGTCGCCGTGCACGATGTTCACGTGTGGGCGATCACGTCGGGAGCCCCCGTCTTCACCGCTCACGTCGTTGTGCAGCCGGGGGTGTTCAAGGCAGGGGGTGCCGGGGCATTACTTGACCAGCTCTCCGGCTGCCTCGCCGAGCACTTCGATGTCGAACACTCGACATTCCAGCTGGAGCCGTCAGAGCATGCCGAGCACGAGGATCACACGCACCGCTGAGCGTCAGGTGCGCTGAGCGTCGGGTGCGCTGAGAGTCAGATGCGCTGAGCGTCAGCAGCGTTGATTATCAGCTGCGCTTGCAGGCCCTTACTCTGCGTGCTCGCCGAACACCTTGGGGTCCAGTGCCACATCATCATCGGTGGCAGGCACATTACTCGCGGCGTTCTTCTTTGCCTTTCGGCTGGACTGGATGTAGTGATACAGGGTCGGAATCACGGTCACCACGACCGCGCCCAACAGGATCAAATCGATGTATTTCTTCACGAAATCGGCGACTGGCGGGATGTAGCCGAGGAAGTAGCCGAACAGTGTCAGCCCGACGCCCCAGATGAACGCGCCGATGAAGTTGTAAAGACTGTACTTCTTGTAGTTCATGTGCCCGACGCCGGCAGCGACCGGTGCAAAGGTTCGAACGACGGGCACGAACCGCGCGAGAATCACGGCTAGTCCGCCGAAGCGTTCGAAGAATGCGTTGGTGCGTTTTACGTTCTGCACACTGAACAGGCCTGTCTCCTTGCGCTCGAAGATGCGCGGGCCGGCTTTCTTGCCGATCAGGTAGCCGACTTCGCCGCCGAGGAATGCCGAGAACGCGATCGCAAGACAGACCCACCAGATGTCGATGTGGATGCCGTGGCCGTTCGCCGTGGCGTGTGCCGTGAAGGTGAGAAGCCCGGTGATGACCAGGAGTGTGTCGCCCGGCAGCAGGAAGCCGATGAGCAGGCCGGTTTCGGCGAAAATGATCGCACACACGACGAGCAGCGCCCATGGGCCGGCCGCGTCGATGATGGTCGATGGGTCGAGCCAGGGAATCAAGGATGAGAGGTGAACCACAGTGCTCCAGTGGGCGACGACGAAGGCGGCAAACGCAACCGATGCCCCGTCGGCGGTGGTGAACAAAGATAACTTCTGTGAAGTTTAGCGAGCGACGCTGCATGGTGGGTGAACAGACGCTGATTACGCGAAAAGATCATCCGCTGGGTGGACATTGCCCGTGCGGTAGCCGGTGCGGAAGGGGGGATTTGAACCCCCACGCTCGAAAGCACAGGAACCTAAATCCTGCGTGTCTGCCAATTCCACCACTCCCGCGAGTGCGCCTAACAGCATAGCCGGGTGCTCGCCTGCTGGCTCGTACAGAGTGCCTGTGGATAACTTCTGCGCCGGGTTCGCGATTCCGGGCATGATTTTGGAATGACCGATGCCGTGCGACTGATCACAGACCGTGTTCGCGAACGGGTGCGCCACGACGGCGCCGACCCGACGCTTGCTGCAGCACGAACATCGCAGTACGTGCACGAGGAGTTGCGCCGCTACAGCGAGCATGCGCTCGGCGGCTCGGCGCCGATGCTGGCCGACGAGGGCCGTGCCGCGCAGGAGATCGTCGCCTCGCTCACCGGGTTCGGTGCGCTCCAGCCCTATCTCGACGACCCGACCATCGAGGAGATCTGGATCAACGCTCCCAGCCGCGTATTCGTTGCCCGGGATGGTGTGCCAGAACTCACCGGCACAGTTTTGGCCGACGGCGACGTGCGCGATCTCGTCGAACGGATGCTGCAATCCTCTGGTCGCCGAGTCGATCTCTCGAGTCCGTTCGTCGACGCGTCGCTGCCGGATGGGTCGCGTTTGCACGTCGTGATCCCCGACGTGACGCGCAGGCACTGGGCGGTGAACATTCGCAAGTTTCCGAAGCGCATCCGCGAGTTGGGTCAGCTGGTTGCGCTCGGTTCCCTTCCGCAACAGGCGGCCGAGTTCTTGCGGATGTGCGTTCTCGCGGGGCAGAACATCCTCGTCGCTGGTGCGACGCAGGCGGGCAAGACCACGCTCTTGAACACATTGCTCTCTGCCGCTCGTCAGAACGAGCGCATCGTCACGGTGGAGGAGACGTTCGAACTCGACCTGATCGCCCGCGATGTTGTCGCAATGCAGTGTCGCCAGCCGAGTCTCGAAGGGAGCGGCGAGATCACGCTACGACGACTGATCAAGGAGGCGTTGCGGATGCGCCCCGACCGTCTGGTCGTCGGTGAAGTGCGTGAGGCGGAGAGCCTCGACTTGCTGCTCGCACTGAATGCCGGGGTGCCGGGCGCCTGTTCGATTCACGCGAACAGCGCACGCGAGGCACTGTCCAAGCTCTGCACGCTGCCGTTGCTGGCCGGCAGCAATATCGATGCGGGCTTCGTCGTGCCGACGGTCGCAAGTTGTATTGACATCGTGGTCTTCTGCGAACTGGATCGGCATGGGCGCCGCAGGGTGAGTGAGATCCTGGCCCCGAGCGGAACGGTGACGGCCGGAACCATCGAGGCCAGCCCGATCTTCGCTATCCGCGACGGATTGCTCGAGGCGACCGGCGGGCATCCGACCAAAACTGCGAAGTTCCATGCTGCAGGCTTGGATCCGGCCATCGTGTTGCGACGGGGCATGGCGTGATCGCGGCGGTGGGGCTCCTGCTCGGCGGCGGGCTAGTGCTGGTGCTCGCCCCGTTCTTGTGGCCGAGAGTCGCCGCGGCCGGCACCGCACGGCAGCGGCATGCGAATGTTCTGCGCAGCAGTCTGGCGCAGGCCGGACTGCCCTTCGTGAGCCCCACAGCCTTCCTCGCCATCTGCGCGCTAGCTGGAATCGTTGCGGCAGCATTCACTCAGGCATTGGTCGGAGTTGTGGCACTTGCCGCGGCAGCGGCGGTTGTCGGCTCCAGTCTGCCCTGGTTGCTTGTGCGCTGGCGTCGCCTGGTGCGCAGACGTGAAAGCCGCACGGTGTGGCCGGATGTCGTCGATCACCTGGTTTCCGCAGTGCGGTCCGGCCTGGCCCTGCCGGACAGCGTCAGCGCACTCGCTCACGTAGGGCCCGCCGCGACACGTGCGGCGTTCACGGAGTTCGAGCGCGACTATCGGGCCACCGGCAACTTCGCGAGTTGTCTGGATCGGCTCAAAGATGCCCTTGCAGACCCGGTGGCCGATCGCATCCTGGAGACGTTGCGGATGGCTCGCGAGGTCGGCGGCAGCGAACTGACGACCGTGCTGCGCGGTCTCGCCGCGAACCTGCGTGAGGAGGCGGCGATCCGGGCGGAGGTCGAAGCGCGGCAGTCCTGGGTGGTCAACGCCGCTCGACTGGGTGTGGCGGCCCCGTGGATTGTTCTCGTATTGCTGGCGTCGCGATCGGAAGCGGCTCTGGCCTACAACACACCGACCGGCACAGCTGTGATCGTCTGCGGTTTGGCCCTATCGGTCGTCGCATATCGACTGATGATCGCCCTCGGCAGACTTCCCGAGGAGAAGCGGTGGTTCCGATGAGTGTCTTTGCGGCGTGGGGTGTGCTGTGCGGGGTCGGCTTCGGGCTCGGACTCTGGTCAATGCTTGCGGTGCTGCCGCGGTTGAGCTGGCCACGCTTGGCCGACCGGGTCGCGCCATACGTTGTCGACATCTCAGACGAGGCACGCATGCTGACGGCGCGCACCACCGTGCACCCGTTGCCGCTTGTTGGTGCGCTTGTTCAGCCACTGATCGGCGGATTGCGGCGAGGTGTTTCGCGCACACTTGGCGGCGGCGACACCATTGCATTGCGGCTCCGGCAGGCCGGCTCATCCCTGACAGTGGACGGCTTCCGCTCCCAGCAGCTGCTGTGGGGCGCATTCGGCTTCGCCGCCGGGCTCGCGATCGCTGTTCTCGCAGGTACAGTCGTGGCCGGGTCCACCCGGCCGATGCCGGCCGTTGCGCAAGCCGCCCTGCCGCTTATGCTCGCAGCCTGCGGGTTCGTTGCGAAGGACTGGCTCCTCAAACGCGCCGCGCGTGCTCGCCTGCGGCGTATCGCGGCCGAGTTCCCGACCGTGGTCGAATTCCTGACCCTCAGCCTCGCCGCAGGCGAAGGGATTCTGGACGCCATTCGCAGGATCGCCCGCGTCAGCTCTGGCGAACTTGCCCGTGAGCTGTCGGGATTGGTGGCAGATGTGGCCATTGGCATCCCTATTGCAACGGCGTTGACTCGCGTCGCCGACGGCATTCGCCTGCCGATGTTGACGCGCTGCGTAGAGGCGATCACGGCGTCGCTGGAGCGCGGTACCCCGCTGGCCGAAGTATTGCGCGCGCAAGCCGCCGACGCTCGCGCCGAGTCGAAACGCGAGCTGCTGGAATCGGCAGGAAAGAAGGAAGTGGCCATGTTGGTGCCTTTGGTCTTCCTCATTTTGCCGACGACGGTGCTATTCGCAATCTATCCAGGCGTTTTTGTACTGCAGTCCGGTTTCTGAATCGGCGCGTGAGAGAAGGGAAAGGCGACATGTCGAGATTGGTTGGCTGCAGCCGGAGGCTGATAAGGGCGATCCGCAGTGACGAGCGAGGGGACGTGCCCGGCTGGGTGCTCATCACGTTGATGACTGCTGGCCTTGTGATCATCATCTGGGGTCTTGCCGGGCCGGCGCTAAGCAGCGTGTTCGAACAGGCGATCAGCCGCGTCACGAGCTTCTGAGCTGTGGTGATGGGCATCCGCTGCCGCGCTCTGAGTTGGCGTAGCGACGATGGTTCGGCGATCGCCGAATTCGTGATGGTGGTCGGGTTGCTCACCGTGCTGACGCTGTCTGTCATCCAGCTCGGGCTCGCCCTGCTCATCCGCAACACCGTTCTGGATGCCGCCGCGGAGGGCGCGCGTTTCGCCGCGCTCGCCGACAACTCGCTCGCCGAGGGGCAGACTCGCACACGCGACTTGATCGTTACGGCGCTCGGCGGCGGCTATTCGCGCGACATCCGGGCGACATACGGCGACTATCGCGGGCAACAGGCGGTCACGATCACGGTGCGCACGCCGCTGCCGCTGATCGGGTTGGTCGGGCTCGATGGCGGAATGGAGGTAAGCGGTCATGCGTCAGTGGAAACTCTGGATGCGTCGCGTCCGTGAGGAGGACGGCTCCTCGTCCCTCGAGTTCATCACCATGGGGTTGCTACTGCTCGTGCCCCTGGTTTACCTCACTCTGGCCGTTGCCAGCATTCAGGGGGCGGCGCTGGCCGTCGAAGGTGCGGCACGTCAGGCTGCGCGCGTGTACGTGCAAGCACCGACGACAGCGGATGCCGATGCCCGCGCCGAGCGCGCCGTCGACTTCGCACTTGCGGACTACGGCCTTGATTCCGGGCAGGCACAGATTTCCGTCTCGTGCGCACCAGACCCCGATCACTGCCTGACCCGAACCGGCGCGGTGACCGTCACTGTGCAAGTGCGCGCACCGTTGCCGCTGGTGCCAAGCGTGCTCGACCTTCAGCAGACGGCGAGTGTTCCGCTGCAGGCCACCGGCACCCAGACGGTCTCACGGTTCTGGAGCGGACAATGAGGCGGCTGCGTGACGAAGAGGGGTCGATCCTGCCGTTGACGATGTTCTACGGCGTGCTCTGCCTCGTGTTGATTCTGCTTGTCGTAGCGGCGACCTCCCTCTACCTGGAACGCAAACGGTTGTTCACGCTGGCAGACGGCGCAGCGCTTGCCGGTGCCGAATCGTTCTCCCTCGAGGAGATTGCGACCGCGGGCGGGCTCCCACAGCTGTCGTTGAATGACGTCGCGGTGCGCAGTGCAGCGCAGGACTATCTTTCTCACAGGGCAGCGCAGTTTTCCCCCGGTGCAACACAGCCCTTCGACGCGCTCGCGCTCGTCGAGGCGCACTCCGCGGACGGTCGTAGTGCGACGGTGCGGCTGGCCGCCACGTGGCATCCGCCAGTCGTGTCGCTTTTGGTTCCCGACGGCATCCGCCTCGAGGTGACTTCGGTCGCACGTTCCGTCTTCTGGTGATCGGCGGCCTCATGCGCTCAATCTCGTGCGTCCAATCTCAAGCGCCCAATTTCATGCGCTAGGCCTCGGACGCCGCGGCACGTACCGCGGGATGTAGCGTGCCAGCACACCCGCACCGACCAGGCCGAGCACGCCGATGCTGATGCTTGCCGCAGCCAGTGACACAACTGCGGTGACACCGGCGACCCACAGCGGCGCGGCGGCTTGGCCGGCGTCGCCGGTGAATCGCCAGGCGCCCAAGAACGGGGCAGGGTTGCCCGGCGGTGCGAGGTCGGCCCCGAGTGTCATCAGGATTCCGCTGCCGATGCCGTTGGCAAGCGCCATGAACAGTGCGACGGCGATGAACCACGGCTCGTCCGTCACGAATGCCAGCGCGAAATGAGCGAGGGCGAGTCCGAGCATCGAGGGCATTGCCGTCCACATGCGGCCGAAACGGTCCATGACCTGGCCCGATACGTAGAACAGTGCGAAGTCGACACCGCCGGCCAGCCCGATGATCAGTGCGGCGGTCGTATCAGTGAGTCCTATCGATACGGCATACAGCGGCAAGATGATCGTGCGCGACGATCGAATCGCCCCGATCAGCGCGGCACCCGTGCCCATGCGCACCAGTACGCCTCGATTCGACCAGATCGTGCGGAACAGGCCGACGGTGCGTTCCTGGGCGTCGACCCGCCCCGGGGCGGCGATCCCGCGCATTTTGGCGACCGTCACGGTCGGGTCCGGCACGACCATCAGCACGACGGCCGAGGCGGCGCACGCGACGATGTGCACCCAGAAGACCATGTGCGTGTCGCCCGTCCACGCAATGACGCCCGCGCTGATGATCGGCCCGATGAACCAGCCACCGCGGAAGAGCCCGCCGAGTGTCGAGAGCGCCCGCGCGCGGTACTTCAGCGGCACGTACGTCGTCATGAACGCGTGCCGTGCCAGCGCGAACACCGCGGTTGCAAGGCCGATCAGAAACACACCGATCGTCAGGGCCAGCACCGTCGGGGACGCAAGGCAGATCACGAGGCCGACGATGCAGATCATCGCGGCGCCGACCATCGAGTTGCGCTCACCGAATCGCCCGACTATCCACCCGCTCGGCACATCGCCGAGCACCTCGCCGACCATGATCATGCCGCCGATGAACCCGGCCAGGGCAAGCCCTGCCCCGAGGTTGTGCGCGAGGATCGGAATGATCGGAATGATCGCACCCTCACCGACCGAGAAGAGCAACGTTGGCAGAAAGGCGGCCAGTGCAACCTCGCGGATGCTGAACGGCAGCTCATCGGAGGAAGTCACTATCCCGAATCTACACTGATGCGCTGTTGCGATCAGGCGCCCCCGGTAGGCTTGGCGCACAATGATTGAACTGGACTTCACCGCGCAGATTGCGGATTTGCGCTCGACTTTCGCCGACATCCGGGCGGTCGTCGATGTCGATGGATTGCGCGCCGAAATCGAACGGCTGAGCAGCGAGGCGGGCGTGCCCGACCTGTGGGACGACACCGAGCACGCCCAGAAGGTGACGAGTGATCTCAGCCACCGGCAGACCGAATTGGCGCGCATCGACGGCATTCAACGACGCCTCGACGATCTCGATGTTCTGATCGAAATGGCGACGGACGGCGCGGGGGATCAGGAGTCCGCAGATGAGGCGCGCGCCGAACTCGCCGCGCTTCAGATGGTGATGGACGACCTCGAGGTACAAACCCTGCTGAACGGCGACTACGACCAGCGCCCGGCAGTTGTCACCATTCGCGCCGGGGCGGGCGGGGTGGATGCCGCGGACTTCGCCGACATGCTGCTGCGGATGTACCTGCGCTGGGCTGAGCAGCACAAGTATTCTGCAACCGTGCTCGACACCAGTTATGCGGAAGAGGCCGGCATCAAATCCGCGACCTTCGAAGTGGATGCCCCGTTCGCGTTCGGAACCCTCTCCGTGGAGGCCGGTACACACCGGCTGGTGCGGATGAGCCCGTTCAATTCGGCTGGAAAGCGGCAGACGAGTTTCGCGGCGGTCGAGGTCATTCCGCTGATGGAGGAGACGGAGGCGATCGATATTCCCGAGTCCGATATCCGGGTCGACGTCTTCCGGTCGTCCGGGCCAGGCGGCCAGTCGGTCAACACGACAGACTCGGCAGTTCGGATCACTCACATTCCGACGGGCACCGTCGTGTCGATGCAGAACGAGAAGAGCCAGATCCAGAACCGCGCGGCCGCGATGCGGGTTCTGCAGTCTCGACTGCTCATTCTGCAGCGTGAGCAGGAAGCCGCCACCAAGAAGGAACTGGCCGGCACGATCACTGCGAGCTGGGGCGATCAGATGCGCAGCTATGTGCTCGCGCCGTACCAGATGGTCAAGGACCTGCGCACCGACTACGAGGTCAACAACCCGCAGAACGTGTTCGACGGCGACCTCGATGGATTCATCGCTGCGGGCATCCGCTGGCGCAAGCAGGACCAGCGTAAGTAGGAACAACCCAAATAGGTGAGTCGCTGCTGATATCCACAGGTGCTCTGCTTAGGCTCGAGGGGTCATGATCCGGTTCGACCATATCTCCAAGAAATATTCGGGCACCACGAGGCCCGCGCTCGGTGACGTCACCTTCGAGGTGCTCCGCGGCGAGTTCGTCTTTCTCGTCGGTGCTTCGGGCTCGGGAAAGTCCAGTTGCCTTCGGCTGATCCTCAAAGAAGAGAAGCCGACAAAGGGCAAGATTCATGTGCTCGGGCAGGACCTCGGCAGCATCTCCAACCGCAAGGTGCCGTACTTTCGACGTAATCTCGGGGTGGTGTTCCAGGACTTCCGGCTGCTGCCGAACAAGAACGTGTTCGCGAACGTGGCGTTCACGCTGCAGGTGATCGGAAAGTCGCGAGGCTTCATCCAAGAGGCAGTTCCGGATGTTCTGACCATGGTCGGTCTGGACGGCAAAGCTCAGAGACTTCCGCACGAGCTCTCAGGCGGTGAGCAGCAGCGCGTTGCCATCGCCCGCGCCGTCGTGAACAAGCCGCAGATTCTGCTTGCGGACGAACCGACCGGAAACTTGGACCCCGCGACCAGCGCAGGCATCATGGCCGTGCTCGAGCGCATCAACGCCGGGGGCACGACGGTTTTGATGGCCACCCATGAGGCCGCGATCGTCGATCAGATGCAGCGGCGCGTCATCGAACTCGTCGAAGGCGAGATCGTGCGCGATGAGCGTCACGGAGGCTATGGGTACACGGCGGCAGTGCCGGTCATCACCCCTGCCGACGCGAAGGACAAGCGCGGCATGACACCTGCACCCGTGCTCGGCCGAACAGCCTCGACTGCGGTGCCGAGCGCTGCACCGTTTGCCGCGCCGCCACTGAAGAAGGCTCCGGCGCCGCCACCGCAGAAGGAACCCGCGCCGGAACCGCTGCCGGCGATGCCAACCGCACCGGCAACATCCGCTGCGCCGCCGGTTTCCGCACAAGACCTGCAGACGGCAGACGCGCTGCCCGAACAACTCAGCCTCGCGGAGCGACTCGGCTTGCGGGCTCCTGGGCAGAGTGACGATCTGGCCGATGAGCAGAATGTTGGGCCCGTAAAATGAGATTCGCGTTGGTCTGGTCGGAGGCGGCGAACGGCTTGCGTCGCAACCTGTCGATGGTCATTTCCGTCATCCTGGTCACATTCATCTCCCTGACGTTCGTCGGTGCCGCGATTCTGCTGCAGATGCAGATCGGGCAGATGAAGAGCTATTGGTATGACAAAGCACAGGTTGCGGTTTACATGTGCCTGCCGACGGACAACACGAAGACCTGTCTTGGTGCGGATGCGACACCCGATCAGATCGCGGCCGTGAAAGCGCAGCTGAACTCGCCCGAGTTGTCCAAGTTCATCAAGAAGTTCTACTTCGAGGATCACAAGCAGGCGTATGCGACATTCAAGCAGCAGTTCAAGGACAATCCGGTCGCGGATTACGTCACGCCGGACATGCTGAACCAGACGTTCTGGATCAATCTGAAGAACCCGTCACAGTCCGCTGTGCTCGTCGAGGGCCTGTCCGGCGTAGCCGGGGTGCAATCCGTCACCGACCAACGTAGTTATCTGGACCAGATCTTCAAGATCCTGAACGCTGCCAGCTACACCGCGATCGCGATCGCCGCGCTGATGCTTGTGGCCGCGGCCCTGCTGATTGCAACCACCATCAGACTCTCGGCGTTCTCCCGAAGAAGGGAGCTCGGGATCATGCGTCTGGTGGGCGCCTCGAACCGGTTCATTCAAACACCCTTCATACTCGAGGGGGTGTTCGCAGCTCTGATCGGTTCTGTTTTGGCCGGAGGAGCGATTGTGGCGATCGTGCAGTTCTTCGTGCGCGGCTATCTGACCGATCACATTCCGTTCACCTCGTTCGTGGGGATGAACGACGCGTTCGTCGTCGTGCCGATCCTGATCGTGGTGGGCATCGCGCTTGCTGCGCTGTCCGCCAATGTGGCGATCTCGCGCTATCTGAAGGTCTGACCGATCGCGTCCCGCTGATTGAGGAGCGCGGTGGAGCTCAAGGGATCGCGAAGCGATCCGCGACCCCAGCGCCGAGCGAGCCTGCGAGCGAGGGATGGAGGAACGAGCGTCTCGAAATCGAGGGCGCGGCGCCTGCGTTAGACTGGTGCGCTGCTTCTGAAGTACGAAGCGCATCCACCGAATGATCAACCCAGGAGAACGCCGTGCCCAGGGAACGTGGCCAGAAGGTCGTGGCCACCAATCGCAAAGCCCGCCACGACTACACGATCGAAGACACCTTTGAGGCCGGACTGGTCTTGCAAGGCAGCGAGGTGAAGTCGCTGAGGGAAGGTCGCGCCTCCCTGGTGGATGGCTACGCGTTCATCGACGGCGGTGAAGCCTGGCTGGATGCCGTGCACATTCCCGAGTACGTGGGTGGCACCTGGAACAACCATGCTCCTCGCCGCAAGCGCAAACTGTTGTTGCACAAAGAGCAGATCCTGAAGATCCACAACAAGGTCAAAGAGGGCGGCTACACGATCATCCCGCTGTCGATCTACTTCAGTGACGGGCGCGCGAAGGTCGAGATCGCGATCGCAAAGGGCAAGAAAGAGTACGACAAGCGTCAGGCACTTCGCGAGCGGCAGGACAAACGTGAGGCCGACCGCGCCATCTCGAGCAGGCGTCACCTGGGGGAGTAGCGGCGACTCAGGATGCCCTGACTTTGGATGCCGAGCCTCAGGATGCAGCAAACCTCGCGTGCACTGCGACCGCGATCGTGATCTCTTCCGGCTTCAGGTCGAGCGGTGACGAGGAGCCGCCGACGGACATTCGCGCGCTCATCGGCATGCTGCCGGATTCGGTCCCGGGTTCGCGGGAACCTTCGCCGAGCATCCCCGGGTCGCTGAGGGCGGTGGGCCAAATCGTGCTGAGGCCGACGCTCGTCGCCAACACGGTGGCCTTCGCGACTGCAGCTTCGACCGCGCGCCGTCGGGCTTCCGTCGTCAGGGTCTGACGGGTCTCTTCTGTCAGGGTCCACTCGACGCTGCGCAGAGTCACACCGTCACGCAGAGCGACCTCGCCGAGCCACGTGCTGAGCCGAGTGAGGTCACTGAATTTGACCGCGATCTCAGCCGCACCGTGGTACACGATCGGGAGAATCTTTCCCTCCTGATTCCACGGCCGATCTCCCCACACTCGCCACTGATCGGCCGACCACCAGGTAATCGGCGGACGCTCCTCGCCGGTCATGGCCTCGATTTCGCGACTGAGTTCGCCGTGCAGTTGCGTCACGGCATCCAGCACCGCTTGTCTTTCCGGGCCGTCGAACCCGACGGCGAGATGGGCGGTGCCGCGCTCGGCTGGATGGTGCAACTCGTGTTCACCGTGCACGGTGATGATCGTGTCCGCCATGCGGCACAGCCTAGCCTCACCGGGCTGGCACGGTGGCGGAGCGGGATCCTGTTCCAGAGCGCGAAGCGCGTGCCGTCGCGCGGAGCGTGGTCAGCGATACCACATGCAAGATCACGGCCAGCGGAACGATGACCGTCGGAATCAGCACCAACGGCAGCAGTGCGACCGGCGCGGTCGATGGCACGACCGTCAGCAGTCGAACCGGGCCCGGGCCGGCAAGGAATCCGGCGGTGAGCGCGTAGGCGAGGTCGAGCAAGCCGAGGATGTTGAACCAGAGAACTCCACGACCGGCGACACCGCGACGCATCCGTGCGGACAGGAAGATGGCTTCGATCCCGATTGCGATATCACCGAACCCCGCCGGCAAAGCGAAGACAGCGGGTAGCGCGCCCAGGGCGAACGCGGCGAGGAACGCCGCGCCACCAGCGATGCGCAGGGCGTGCGGCAGCGTGACTCGCCACGCAAGCTCGGGTCGGGTGAGGATGCGCGACGCCGCGGGCATCCGCGTGAACAGGAACGCCACCAGCATCGCGCCGAGGGCGGCGACGCCGATCGCCGGATTGGTCGCGGTCCACGTCAGTCGGTAGACGCCCGCCGCGGCGAGAAGAGTGCTCGCGATCGCCCACAGGGTCCATCCGATTCCGGCGGCCCAGGCGAGGCGTGCGGGAGTGGTTCGGCGAAGACCGTCGGGCGCGGTGCCGCGTGCCAGCGCGACGACGGTCAGCGCCGGTAGCCCGATGACACCCGTAATCACGAGCATCCAAACCACGAGGGGCAGAGGGTACATTTCAAGGTTCCTTTCCGGTGTGCGGTTCCGAACACCATGGTTGTTTCAGAACAGCTTGTTCGATTATGCTTGCAGTGGCGCAGGGCTGGTCAAGAGGCAATCTCGGCGGTTTGTTCGGTACGGGACACCGGCGCCGGATTGTCCGCAACTGAGGAGGAAGTACTCATGGTTGAGCAGGACCGACGTGTGCGTCGCACGCGCAAGGCGCTGCACGAAACGTTCATCTCACTTGTGCTCGAAAAGGGTTATGACCAGCTGACGGTGCAGGACATCCTGGATCGCGCCGACATCGGCCGTTCCACCTTCTACGCGCACTACCGCGACAAGGAGGCGCTCTTGACGGCGTGTTTCGATGGTGTGCGGGAGCAGCTCACCAGCGAATTCGACGCGCTGACCACAGCGGGACTGCCCATCGAGGTGTACCGCCCGGCCGAGTTGATCTTCGACCACGCGTATCGAAATCAGCGGATCTACCGTGCGATCTGCGGTCGCAATGGTGGCGGCATCGTGCTGCGCTATCTGCACACCCTGATCGTCGACGTGCTGCTCGAGCACCTGCGGCGACAAGCCAACGCCTCCGTGTCCGGCGACCGGGTTGCAGACAGCACGCCCGACGAGGTCGCAGCGGAGTTCTACGCAGCAGCCACCGTTGGCCTGCTGGCCTGGTGGATCGATCAGGATTTCGCTCGCGATCCGCGCTCGTTGGCAACGGACTTTCGACGCTTGGCCGGCCGCGGTGCCGCTGTAGTTGCGGATGCTCACAGCGAGCAGGTGCTTGCCCGCTAGCGCTGCAGTGCCTCCAGGATCCAGCTCTGCAACGTGCCGAGCCAGAAATAGACCTGCTGCGCCGGCTCCGCCTCCGGGCTGGTGTCGCCGGTGTCGTCGTCGGTGTGGATGCCGAGGCGCACAGCGAGCACGAGTCGCAGATCGGTGAGCGTGCGCAGCCACGGAATGACGGACGTGCGGTCCAGCGTGAGATCTGAGCCGGACTGCGCGGCATCCGCCAGGGTGCGGGCATCCGCAAGCTTTGCGGTCACGAGTTCGTCTTCCGTGAAGCGGCGGAACTCGGCTGCAGCCTCCGCATCCTCGCGATAGGCGTCAGGGAGCAGACGCGACAGCGCCGGGTCGCTCGGCGTGCCCGGCGGTGTGGTGCCGCTTGCATCGAGCAGCGTTGTCAGTTCCGCGGTGAGGTCGTCGAGAAGCTCCCACTCGTCGCTCGAAAGTTCGACGATGATGCGGTCGCGACCAGAATGGCGGACTCGCATCAGGCATCCGCTTTGTCGATGGTGGCCCAGAGTCCATAGCCGTGCATTGCCTGCACGTGCCGTTCCATCTGCTCACGGTTGCCGCTCGCGACGATCGCCTTGCCTTCGTTGTGCACCTGCAGCATGAGCTTTTCCGCTTTGTGTTTCGAGTAACCGAAATACTCGCGGAACACGTAGGTGACGTACGACATGAGGTTGACCGGGTCGTTCCAGACGATCGTGCACCACGGCGTGTCGGGTGCGGTCGTTGTGTGCACATCCGTCTGCTCGTCGGTCAACGTCACTTCTCCAGCCTGGCACATTGTGCAGGTCGCGCGACCCCGGCATAGAGCGCCATTTCACGGTCGGCAAAGGTCTCACGGCGTTGGACTGGTGGTGAGCGGTGCCGGGAGCCGGTTCGGTGGTGTGCAGTGTCGGTTCGGTGCCGTGGTGGGCATCCGTTTCGAGTTTCGGCCGGATTCCGGCGGAGGTGCGGCCGATTCGGGGTGCCAGCCGGGTGGGCCGGTGCATGATTCAGGTTGGATCGGCCGACACGCCGCTCCCGACGTGTTGGGGTGCCACTCCAGCCTGAATTCTGAACCGAAAATCCGTGGATCGACCACCCACCGTGGTTGACCGACGCTGACTACTCGATCACCGGCGCGTGCGCTCGTTTCATCGTTGGCTGTGGGAGGGCGGTGCCCTGGCATAGATTCGCGGACCAAAGTGTTGTAGTCTGATGTGCTTGCCGTTGATCCAGGTCGCGACGAGTATCGCAGTATGACAACTCAACAGCGCGTGATAGCGACCCACTTGTGTGCGAACGCGCACGAGTGCTCATGGGGATGATCGGTTTCGACATTGCCTGAGCGAATGTGAGAAGCGGGTCGAGGATCCAGGGTTATCTCGTAAACGATCTCTGGAAAAAAATAAGTGCCAATTCAAACCGCACTGTCTCCGCTCAGGCGGACTTCGCCCTCGCGGCGTAGTCACTGCTTTAGCGACTAAAGAGACCGTCAGGCCGGGAATGCTCTCTACCCGGACCCTGGCGTCAGCTAGAGAGATTGCTTTTATGTTCTGTCTTGGGGCATAGAGGGACTCAAACCGAGGCTGGGCTTGTCGGATTAGGTGCCAGTGGCAAATTCCGGAGCCGAGTAGAACGCTTGTACTGGCTACACCCGTAGAAGACATATGACCACAGCAGTGGACGGGGGTTCAATTCCCCCCATCTCCACCAACGGTCGCTATCACGCGTTGTTGAGAATCTGTGGGCCCTGTTCGTTAAGGGATGCGTTAGCGGCTGCGAGCGACCTCGACCCGCTCCGCGCGCCGACGCACCTTGTCCATCCCGACATCGTAGCGAGGGTTGCGCGGCGTGGGGTGACCCTGCAGTGGGGGGTGTGCGCGGCGGATCCTGAGTCCTGATGCTGTTGGTCCTGCTGCTCGCCGCATTGGCCGGTGCGTTGGTGCTGATCCTGCGCGGGCGCGCTCCCGGAATTTGTCGGTGCGGAACGTCGATGCGGCTAGCTGAATATCATCTTCTCGTACAGCGTTCGCCCCGTTACATGATCGGTGAGGCCGTCGAGTTCGATGTCCAGGACGAGGTCCGCGTTGAAGTCGTAGTACATCGGGTGCTCACCCATGTGCAGCAGACTCGACATGCCATGCCGTGGCGTGGACATGTCAAGCGACTCAATGAGAGCAGGGTTCGTGGCGGTCATCGTGATGCGGCCACGATCACCCTCCCAAGTCCATTCCATGCGGGTCGGATAGGTCTGCTCACCCGGCCCGGGGACCTCATCGCTGGTCACAAGCCGCAGCGGCAGCATGTCGTCGGTGATGAGGTCGTCGCCTTTTGCGAGGTAGAACGTCGGTATGTTGATCTGGCCGAAGCCCATGAACCCCTTCGTCGTCATCCGAACGTAGACGATCGAGTAGTCGCCGACGTGTGCTCGACCCCAGAACCAGTGATCGAGGAAGGATCCCATGAGGTGGTTGCCCCAGTTGTGGTCGTGGTAGGCCGTGCCTGTGAGAGTCTTCGTCTCGCCGTGTTCTGCGATCGTTGCGGTCACCTGCCCGTATGGCACCGGCACGACCCAGGCGAGGTAGTGGCGCTTCGCGGAGTCGAAGTATGAGACCCCTGCGCCCGGGCGCCACGACGGTGCAGCGCGGGTGATCGTCAGGTTCGCGGTGATGCCGTCTGCCTCGATGTGGAGCTCGTAGGTGTCGAGGTCGCCCGTCACAGTACTCGCACCCAAGCGCACGTCGCAACGATCGGTCGCGGCGCTGAACTCCTCGGCGGAGAAGGTTGGCGCAAGGTGCCTGCGGGTGCCGTCAGGCAGCTGGCGGATGACGAGGAGCGTCGGTATCAGCGGGCCCGACGGGTCGGTGTGCGGTTTGTTCGAGAAGGTCACGACCAGTGTGGAGCCGTCGTCCAACTGGACGTCGAAGTACCACCACTCGAAGGTGCTATCTGCCGCGTCGACCGCGCGGTAACCGTCCTCCCAAACTTCGACATGATCGGGCTTCAGCCCAAGGGCCGCCAGCGCGTCAGTCTGCGCCTTGGCCATGGTTGATTCGAATGGCGTCCCAGTAGCTCCACCACAAGAGACTTGTGAGAACCGCCGGCTAAAGGCTAGTCGCGGAGTCGGAGTAGCTTGGGGTATCAGCGGGATGCGTCGCTGCGCATGCTGGTCTGTGTGTACGGTCCGGCGTGGACCGCCGTGAGCAGGACCGGCAAAGCAGATCCTGAGGAGGAATTGATGCGCCGCATCGTTGGGAAGATGCGATGCGCCGTGGCGGCCACCGCTGACCGGCGCGGACGTGGGTGGGTGGTGTTGGGGCTTGGGGCCGCGATGGTGCTGGCGGTCAGCGGATGCACGGCGGGTGCCTCGGCCGAGGCGCCGACACCGGCACGGACCTCGAGCGTGACACCGGTGGCGGGGTCGGCCGCCGCGTGCGTGCCTGACCCGAAGCAGGCGGCGACGCAGAAGGACACGCAGTCGACCAAGCCGATGCCGGCGGCTGTAGTTGGCAGGTATGACGCGGCTGTCACGGCCGAGTTCGCCAAGGTGAAGGAGTCGGCGCCGTCGGTGATTGTCGGGGTGCGCAGCCCGAAGGGAACGTGGGAGAAGGCGTACGGTCTGGCGGATATCGCCACGAAGACACCGTCGTCGACGAGCATGTATCACCGGATCGGATCGGTCACCAAAACCTTTGTGGCGACGGCGGTCCTGCAGCTGGCAGAGCAGGGCAAGCTGTCGTTGGATGACCCGGTCGATGACTATGTGGCGGGCGTCCCCAACGGCTCCCACATTACGCTGCGTGAGCTGGTCACGATGACCAGTGGTCTGGGCAGCTACTCCGCCGACCCGCAGTTTGCCAGCGAGGTGCTCTCGCAGCCGGAGCGGCAGTGGACGCCGCAGGAGTTGCTCGACCAGGCGTACAGCATGCCGACGTCGTTCCCGCCGGGCACCAACATGCAGTATTCGAACACGAATTACGTCCTGCTCGGTCAGGTCATCGAATACGTGACGGGGAAGTCGTGGGAGGACGTCGTCAAAGAGCAGATCCTCAAGCCGTTGCACCTGACCTCCACGGTGCTGCCGACTGGCAACATCATGCCGAGCCCGCACACGACCGGGTACACGCATATGACGAACGAGATCGTCGGGGCGACCCCGACGAACGCGTGGACCGACGCCACTGACTTCACACCGTCGGCGACCGGGGCGGCCGGTGCGATGATCAGCCGGCTGGGTGACCTGCTCACGTGGGGGCACGCGCTTGCGACCGGTCAGGGGGTGCTGCCGGCATCCGCGCAGGTGCAACGGCTCTCGTCCTTCGCCACGATGAGTGGTATCGGTGGCACCGTGTTCTACGGCGACGGGCTCATGTGCAAGGACGGCTGGATCGGCCATTCTGGCAATATCGCCGGCTACAACACGGTGCTCCTATGCAACCCGAGCACCCAGACCACCCTCGCCATCGAAGCAACCGGAGACACCGAAACAGCCACGCCCCCGCGGGTCTACATCGAAGACGAGTTGACATCCATCCTCGCAAAGATCGCCGGGCACCCCTACCTCGCCACTGTCATGCCGCCAGACGCCGCGCAGGTGCCGGGGCTTCTCGCCCCAGACCCCTTCTCGGAGTGACAGCGCCCTCACCACGATTGCCTGTGAGATCAGCGCAATTGCCGGGCGCCTGGGGTGCTGGTGCATTTGGTCGTGCTGGTGATCCTGCGCGAGCACGCTCCTGTTTCGGCGTGAAGGGGAAGCCCCAGGCCCGGCTCCGATATCGCCGCGCTATCATACTCGTATGGCTGTGACGCGTATCAGCGAAGTGCTCAGGCAGAGGCGGCGGGATGCGGGGTTGTCGCAGCGCGATCTTGCGTTGCGTGCCGGAGTTCCGCAGCCGAACATCGCCGCCTATGAGAGCGGTCGGCGCGTTCCCGCGGCCGCGACGCTGAAGCGCCTGGAGGGCGTACTGAATATTCCGACACTCGAGCGACTTCAGGCCACACGCGAGCGGATCATCCAAGCAGCGGCAGACAGACGACTGAGTGACGTCCGGGTCTTCGGATCGGTTGCTCGAGGCGAGGCCGGCGTCGGCTCAGATCTCGACCTGCTGGTACGCCCCGATTCGGATGCGTCGGTGTTTGACCTGGCCGGGTTCATGGTTGATGTTGAAGAGATGCTCGGGCTCAGCGTTGATGTAGTCTCCGACCGGGGCCGTGGTCCAGCAATGGACCGCATCCGCGCGGAAGCCGTTCCTCTATGACCGAGGATCTCGATCGCACCCCCGCGGTCCTTGCGGATATCGCGCGCTTTGCGGCCACCGCGCGACGCGTCGTCAGTCGCGACCACGACTGCTTCATCGACCCGGACGACGACGATCAGCGCCGCATCGCCCGGTCACTCCTTGTCGACTTGTCGGCTGCTGCAGATCGGCTTCCGGAGTCCTTCCGCCAGGCTTACCCCGAGATTGACTGGCGCGGCATCCGCTCCGTTCGGAACTTTGTTGCACACGATTACCACGGCACAGACGAGGAAATCCTGTGGCAAGCGATCTCCGTACAGTTTCCGGCGATCGTCTCCGCGCTCCTGCCGACGTAGGCGCGATTGCCTCGATTCTCCGTACGTGTCCTGACCCGCGGTGTACGAACTGGAGCGGCGCTGCACATCGGTGACGCGGGCCCGCGCCGCGCGCTCGAACGGTTGGTTCTTTCGAGTCGCAAATAGCCGTTGACAGGGGTATTGCGGGCGAGGAAACTTCATCTTGGTGAGGCCTTTTCGGAAGGAACATCAGATGACGTGGCACGTTGAAGGTACGTATTTCGAGAACTGCAACTGCGACATGATCTGCCCGTGCTCGACCTCGGGTTTGACCGCGCCGGCTGACAATGAACGATGTCAGGTGGCGTTGGTATTCCACGTAGACACGGGCGACGTTGAGGGCGTAGACGTCGGCGGCCTCACCGTCTGCGTCCTCGCGGACACTCCCCAACTCATGAGCGACGGCAACTGGAAGATCGGCCTCCTGATCGATTCGGCCGCCACGAACGCGCAAGCGGATGCGTTGGGTGCCGTTTTCGGCGGCCAAAGCGGCGGTCCGATGTCAAATCTGGCGCCGCTGATCGGCGAGATGGCCGGCCAGGACTCGATGGAGATGGCGTATGCGGTCGATGGTCGGCGGCATCAGGTGAGGATCGGCAGCGCCGTGGACGTGGTCGTCGAAGACTTCGTGTCAGCCCTTGACGCGACCGGACTCGGCGTGCGAGTGAGTGGCATCGGGTTCCCCGCCGATACGCTCGCGGCCGGTACAGCCACGGCGAGTCGGGTGGACGCTTTCGGGATGACGTGGGACAACACCGGGAAGAACTCGTTCTCAGCCCCATTTGCCTGGTCGGCGTAGTGTGTCGCGGGCGGCATCCCGCACCAATGGTCGCAACGCGAGCTTGTTCGCCCTTCTCGCGTGCGCTGCTCTCGCCTGGTATCTGACCTACGTCGGACTAGCGGGGATGCCGCCTGCCCCGGGAACCATGGGACTCGGGTTGCTCGGCTTCCTGGCTGCGTGGGAATTGATGATGGCCGCGATGATGCTGCCCTCTCTGGCTCCGCTCACCACGACCTACCTCCACACGATCCGCAGCGTGAGGAGCACCGCGGTGCGAGCGGGCAGAACGGCGGCTCTCGTCGCCGGTTACCTGGTCACGTGGCTCGGGTTCGGCATCATCGCGTACGCCGTGGCGTCGCTCGCGGCTACGCTGACCGCTGACGCGCCGCGCGTTGCCCCCTGGGTCGGGGCGGGCCTGCTTGTCGCGGCCGGCATTTACCAGCTGACACCGCTGAAGGATTTCTGCCTTCGGCATTGCCGCTCACCGATGTCGTTTCTGCTGCACGTCTCGTCGTACAAGGGACGGATGCGGGACTTCCGGGTCGGCGCCTACCACGGCGCGTACTGCGTGGGTTGCTGCTGGGGGCTCATGGTCGTGCTGCTTGCGGTCGGCGTGATGAACCTGATCTGGATGGCGGCCATCGCCGCGGCCATCCTGGTAGAGAAGATGTGGACGCATGGACGAGCCTTCAGCCGACTCACCGGGGTGCTTCTGATCGCGGTCGCGCTCTTCGTTCCGGCGCACCCGGAACTCCTGCCCGGATTCCATTCGGTCATGACGATGACAGCCTGATGAATCCAGCCTGCTGGCACAGAAGGAGTATGACATGACCACGTTCAGGGAACTCCACTACGAGGAGGCGCCGCTTCTGCTGCCCAATGCCTGGGACGTCGGTTCCGCGCTGGCATTCGTTGCGGCGGGCTTCCCCGCAGTAGGCACGACGAGCTTCGGCATTGCGGCCGGTGCCGGGATGCCCGACGGCGGCCGTTCCAGCAAGACGGCAACGGTGGCGCTGGTGGCGCAATTGCGCCAGCTGCCCGTCATCATCACGGCGGACGTCGAGGACGGCTACTCCGACGATCCGGAGGAGGCGGCAGAAAACGTGGCGCAATTGGCCGCTCTGGGCGCGGCCGGAGTCAACCTCGAGGACAGTGCGAGCGGGCACCTGGTGGACTCCGCGAGCGCCGCTGACAAGATAGCCGCAGTCAAACGACGTTGTCCTGAAGTATTCGTCAATGCGCGGGTGGACAATTTCTGGTTCGGCGAAGACGCTACTGTAGACGCCGTTCTGCGCCGTGCACATTCGTATGCTGAGGCCGGGGCTGACGGTATTTTCGTGCCTGGAGTTGCGGATCCAGAGCAAATCGGTAGCATCGCCGCCGGCGTCGGATTGCCGGTCAACGTGCTGGCGCACCCTTCGCTGACTGTGGCCGAACTGGGGGAACTCGGAGTTAGGCGGGTGAGTTCCGGCTCCTTGCCCTACCGCGCAGCCGTGGACGCCGCTGTGAGTGTTCTCAACGCGCTGCGCGACGGAAAACAATTGCCGAGCGCGACTCCGTATTGGGAAATGCAGTCGCGCCTCCTGGCGTTCGGCCAGCGCTTGGCGGGCTGAAAACAGATCGCTCCATTCACGGTTGATCGGTCTTCTCGGTGCTGCGGCTGCGGAACTTGCGGACTTTGGCCAAGTTGCCGCAGTCTGCCATGTCGCACCAGATGCGGGAGCGATTGCGGGACGCGTCGTAGAACGCTTCCAGGCAATCGTCGGCAGGACACAGCTTGACGCGATCCCAGTCACCTGTCGCAACAAGCTCGACCGCTTCGGCCATCGCAGCCTGCGCGATGTCGGCTGGCGCGAGCCGAGGCCGACCCGTCTGATCAAGACGCACGGCGACGGCGATCGCCGGTAAAGGGCCGCGTTGTCCGCGAAGTGCGGCACGGATGGCGTCGCGAACCTCCCGAGTCCTCTCCCGGTCCCCAGGCTGGAACCCGTGTGAGCGAGACCACCGCGCAAAAGATTCGGCGCTGTCGAGCAGATCGATGCCTGCTTCGATATCGACGGTGTTCAGCAAGTTGATCAGCACCGCGGCGCGATCAGATTGTGCGGGCACGGCACAAGTATAACCTGGTTTGTAACCAGTTACTTCAGTACAGTGGTTACATGATTGTGAGTGCCGGGATTGCGTTGGCCTCTGCCGTGATCTATGGCATTTCAGACTTCTTCGGCGGCATAGCGTCGCGTCGCATCCGTGTGTTGCCAACCACGACGACGACGTACCTGGTCGCGCTGGTGGTTCTTCTGCTTGGTCTTCTTGCCACGGGCGGAACCTGGTCGGCCGCCGCCGTGCTCGCGGGGAGCCAGGCGGGAGGTTTCGCGCTCGTCGGATTTCTGGCGTTCTACGCGGCCATCGCCATCGGGCCGATGAGCCTGGTTTCACCAGTGATTGCGATGCTCGAGGCCGTCGTGCCCGTTGCAGTTGCCGTTGTCATCGGAGAGCGTTTGACGTGGTGGGTGTGGCTATCGATCGTTCTCGTCGTGGTCAGCGGCGTTCTGGTCTCGCTTCAACGTTCTGAGCGTGCGGCTCCACTGCGGCCCAAGACGGCAGCATTGACACTAGTGGCAGGCATCGCCTTAGGACTGTCAATCGTTGCACTGAACGGGGCACCCCGCGAATCCCGGCTCATTCCGGGTATTGCGGAGCTGGTGGTGGGCCTTCTGCTCCTGTTAGTCGTGAAGGTGCTGGTGACCTCGGCCGCCGCAGGACGCTGGCTCGGAGCGCTGCTCGATGATAGTGCCGGCAGCGATGAGCCGGCCACACCGGTGCGTTGGCGCGGCATCGCGATCGCTTGCCTCGGCGGTCTGTTGCTTGGGGTAGCGAACATCCTGTTGATCTTTGCGCTGCAATCGGGAAGCCTTGCGGTGGTCGGCGTCTTGGTCAGCTTGTATCCCGTGACTACGATCGTCATCGCGCGCCTCGTATTGAAAGAGACGATGGCGCCGGTGCAGGTCTTCGGCGTTGTGCTGGCGATCCTCGCCTCCGCAAGCCTCACGCTGTCCTGACGTCGCCAGGTTGACGAGCCCCGCTAATCGGCGAGCGGCACCGCTTCGGCGCTTGTTGTGGTTTTCTGCCCGGATTCAGTCTCAGCCGGCTGCGTGAGCCCGGCGAGCGCTGCGCGCCCCGGCATGAACGAGACGGCCACGAGCATCCCGATCGCAAGGGCGACGATCGCGAGAAAGACCAGGTGGGTGCCCGCGACCAGGTCGACGACGGAAGGTGTTCCGGCCGCGCCGCCCGCGCTCGCATTCACGATCGCACCGAACACGGCCACGCCGACCGCGCTGCCGACAGATCGGGCGAACATGTTGTTGCCGGTGACGACACCGCGCACGTCCCAGTCGACGCTGGCCTGCGCCGCGATCAGCGTCGGTGTCGCGACAGGCCCCATCCCCGCCCCGATGATTGCGCAGAACAGCGCGATCTCCCAGACCTGCGAGCGGGTGCCGAGCATCAGCATGAGGATGCTTCCGGCCAGCACGAATGCCGTGCCGATGAGCGCTGTCGCGCGAAAACCGATCCTCAGGTAGAACCGGCCCGCGAGGGCTGCGGTGATTGGCCAACCCAGGGTGAGGAACGCCAGGGCAAAACCCGCAACCAGTGCGCTCGTTCCGAGCACCACCTGCGCGAACGTCGGCAGATACGACGACAGCCCGATCACGATAGCGCCGACGACGGCCGATGCGAGGGTGCTCGTGAGCAGCACGCGCCGGCTGAAGACCCAGAGCGGCAGAATCGGATGCTTCACTCGCGTTTCGACGACGACGAATGCCACCAGCAGGGCGGCAGCCAGCACGAAGATGCCGACGCCCCACACGGAGCCCCAAGCCCACGACACACCGCCTTCGAGCAGCCCGAGGATCAGCAGTGTTGTTCCGCCGGTCAGCAGCACGGCTCCTGGGTAGTCGATTTTCTGTTCCTGCTTCGCCGCCCTCTCATGGAAAGTGCGCCAGATCATGAAGCCCGCGAGGAGACAGATCGGAACGTTCACGTAGAAAATCCAGCGCCACGACAGATAGTCCGAGAATATGCCGCCGATCGCCGGACCGATCACAGACGCGAGCCCCCAGACGGCGGCCAGATAGCCCTGAACCTTGGCGCGCTCCGCGACGGTGTACACATCGCCCGCGATAGTCATGCTCATCGGCGCAACTGCGCCCGCACCGATGCCTTGAATCGCTCGAAACAGGATCAACACGGGCATGCTCCATGCCAGCCCGCTGAGCACCGATCCGAGCAGGAAGACCGCGATGCCGAAGAGCATCACCGGCTTGCGGCCGAAGATGTCGGCGAACCGGCCGTACAGCGGCACGGTCACGGCCTGGGCGAGCAGGTAGATCGAGAACAACCACGGAAACTGGCTGAAACCGCCGAGGTCTTTCACCACAGACGGTACGGCCGTGGCGATGATCGTCGAGTCCAGCGCGACCAATGCCGTCGCAAGCATCAGGGCGGTCAACAGCGGTCCCCGTTCGGACCGCAACCCGACTCCGGTGCGTGTGCTCGAGCTCATGGATTCCTTCCAGGGTGCTCAAGCTACAAGCCACTGCAAAAGGCTCGTATTCCCTGCCGAACGGAAGTCGTCACGCTTCGGCCGCGCGGTGCCGCGCCGTGTGCGTCGTGCGCTCCAAGGAAGCCGAGGGCACGAAGGTGACTGAGGTCGCCAACCCGGCGTCCGGAACGTAACGGTCCAGGGACATCAGCCATTCGTCCGGTGGTTCCGGCCACCAGCGGCCCGGCGGCAGGCGGCTGAGTGCGCCTCCGACGCCGGCGGCGGATGCCGCGCACGGTACCACTCGACTCGGTGCGACCGACGCGAGCGCACCGAACCACCAGTGCTTTGAGGTGGGGGACAGAGCATCCGGATCGAGAACGAGGTAATAGTCTGGCAGCGCGGTGGCCTCGCTGCTGAGAGTGGCGCGCGTCTCAAGAACTGCCACTTCGATGGTGCCGAACGGCGCAGTCTCGTCGAAGAACCCGACCCAAGCGTGCTGCACTGCCTCCAGCGGATCGCGATCATGCACCAAATAGGCGGTGTGGGCCCGGCTGACGAACTCGCGCTCCGAGACGGACGAATCCGCCCGGATTGACGCCGCGCGAACGTTGGGCAGCGTGTCAAGCTCGGCGAGAATCGCATCCGTCACCGCTCCGACGAGGATCACCACGGTGCTGTTGGGCTTGCGCACGCTCCTCAGTCTAGATTTATCGCGAGTGCGCGCGGCCTCCGTCACGCGAGTGCGTCCGAATGGTCGCGATGAGCGCCGGCGCCCGGCCGCGTAGCAGCCACTTGGACGCACTCGGCGCTGCGCGAAGGGTGCATGCGGCATCGGGGCGCTGACCGATGGAGTCGCCGCGAAGACCGTGCACGTAAGCTGAGACGGTGAGTCCTGCTACACCGGTCGCGTCGAACCGTTTCGAGTTGACGCTTCGCAGACCGAGGCTGCCCTGGCATCCCAAACCGACGGTCGTGTTCAACGGTCGCGGCCAGCCGGCGCAGTGGGGCACAGGAACGTGGCGGTACCCGGAGGGCGGCAATCTGACCGTCTCCGTCTATTTGCACAACCGGATGTGGACGTACGGATCCGCTCGCGCGACACTCGACCCGGACCACCCTGCCGCTCTCGTCTATTCCGCTCCCGTGTTGCCGTTTATGTCGGGCCGGCTCCGGAGTGTGCCACAACTCACTGCGCATTCATAGCTCGCGTTGGCCCGTTCACATCGATGGGGCGGATACTGAAGATCAGTTCGAAGGCGACAAGGCGGCTACGCAGCTGCGAAAGGGATGACGCGCATGATCAGGCACGGATTCGGCGGCATGGTCGGTATGTGGCCGTTGATGGCTGTCGGGATGCTGCTACTCGCGGGAATCGTGGTGCTGATCGTTCTGCTCATCATCCGATTTGCGCGTGGCGATCGCAGCGTGATGCTGCAAGGCGGCCCTCAAGCGGCTGGACCGGAACTGAGCCCGGCTCGCAAGATCCTCGACGAGCGATACGCGCGCGGCGACATCGACGACGAAGAATACCGGCGACGGCGCGAGACGCTGACGTAGGGCAAGCTCGGTCACGGCGCAAGCTCGATGACGGTCATGCCCGCGTGCGAAGCGGCATCCATTGTCGCCAACGCCCGCGGTGCTTGCTCGAGCGTGATCGTGCGACCGACCAGACGCCCGGGGTCGATGCGGCCGTCGGCGATCGCGGCGAGCATCGCCGGGTACTCGTGTGCGGCCATCCCGTGGCTGCCGCGGATCTCCCACTCGTTGGCGATCACGTCTGCCATCGGCACGCCGACGATCGCGTCGGCGCCTGCCAGCAGCCCAACCTGCACGTGGCGGCCACGTTTGCGCAGGTTGCGGATCGAGCTTTCGCACGTGGCGGCGCTGCCGTACGTGTCGAGCGAAAGGTGGGCCCCGCCGCCTGTCAGCTCTCGAACGACGGATGCCGTCTCGCCGCGAGCCTGCACCGTGACCGCCCCAAGCTCCCCGGCGCGTGCGAGCGCATCGTGAGACACGTCGATGGCCACGACCTGCGCACCTGCTGCGATGGCAATCATGATCGCAGACAGCCCGACCCCGCCGCAGCCGTGCACGGCCACCCACTCGCCGGGCGCGACGCGCCCCTGCGCCATGACGGCGCGGTACGCGGTGGCGAACCGGCAGCCGAGAGCCGCTGCGGCCACGAAATCCAGGGTCTCCGGCAGAGCGATCAGATTGGTGTCGGCGTGGGCGATCGAGACGAGCTCGGCAAATGAACCCCAGTGCGTGAATCCGGGCTGCTCTTGGTTATCGCACACTTGGCTGTTGCCGGCCGCGCACTGCTCGCACTGTCCGCAGGCGCAGATGAACGGTACTGTCACGCGGTCGCCGGGCACCCACTTCCTGACAGCACTGCCGACCTCTTCGACGAATCCGGCGAGTTCATGTCCAGGAACGTGGGGGAGCCGGATGCCGGGGTCGTGACCCATCCAGCCGTGCCAATCGCTCCGGCACAACCCGGTGGCCTGCACCCGGATGATCGCACCGTCCGGCGCACACTGTGGCGCAGACACGTCCGCGAGGCACGGCTGCTCCCCGAATCGTTCAAACAGCACCGCGCGCATCCGGATCGGTTTCCTCCCTGGCCAAGCGACGCCGACGGATCGATGTCACGCGGGCAACTCGGCCGCGTCCAGTTTGGCAGGCTTGCCGGGTCGTTCCATTTTGACGAGCACGATTCCGCCGACGATGAGCGCCCCGCCTGCGGCCTGCAGCAGGGTCGGCACCTCGCCGAGCACCCACCAGGCGAACAGGATGGCGAACAGGACTTCGAGCAGTCCGACGAACGATGCGACCCTGGAGCCGAGCTTGCCGGCGGCAAGAATTCCCGCGAGGTACGCGAACGCGGTGGAAACGATCACGACGACCCCCATCGGGATCAGCCACGAGACGCCCGCGTGGCCGAGCAGCGTGACAGGGGTGAACGCGAAGGTGAACGGAAGCAGGCGGGCGCTGCCCACAACGGTCAGGGCGATCGCACCGACGAGCAAACCAGAACACACCACGACGACCGGCGGAAGCGGGTCAGTGGGAAGGGCCGACAATAGAAAATAGCCCGCGACACAGACCGCGGCGCCGAGTGCGAAGACGACACCGAGCACGTCGAGACCGCCGGCACCGGACGGATTGATCACCAGCAGCAGGCCGACGATGCTCAAGACGGCGCCAGCGATCACGAGAACCGTTGGCGGGATGCGGGTGCGCGCCCAGGCCAGCAGCACCAGCAGGATCGGGGCCGAGTACTCGATCAGAAGAGCGATGCCCACCGGCAGTCGCTCGATTGCTGCGAAATAGAGCACCTGGGTGCCGACGACGGCGATGATGCCGTAGGCGACAATCAACTTCCACCGCGCCAGCAGGAGTCTGTACCGCCCGTGGAGGGCGATCAGTGCTGGGATCAGCAGCACGAGTCCGCCGCCGCCCGCACGCACGGCTACCGCGGCTGCGGGGGACCAACCGGCCTCGAGCAGTGGTTTCACGAAGGCGCCGCTGGTGCCGAATGCCGCGGCCGAGGCGAGAGCGAGGATCAGAGTCGACGCGCGTGTGCGCTCGGCGACTTCTCGATTCTCGGTTGTCATGGCCACCGGCCGCTCCAGTCATGTCATGAGTAAAATGAGGTACGGTAGTGACACTAGTTTAGGAGCCTGTCAGGAGTCAATATGCTCTTCGCCTATGACACGAACGTGATGCTCAACTTCATGGCGGCGCTGATCAACACGGAGCCCGGCGCGTCCGGCTCCGGCGAGGACGAGCTGTCAACTCTCGATCAACTGACCGAACTGACGGAGCGATTCGGCTATGCGGCGCGCACGGATCACAACGCGGAGGAGCTCAGCGCGATCCGCCGAGTGCGCACGGAACTTCGCGGATTCTGGGGCCTTGACCGCGATCACGCCGCCGAGCGGGTGAACGAGATTCTGCGCGAAGAACGCGCCCTACCGCAGCTGGCAAGGCACGAGGGCTGGGACTGGCATATTCATGCGACGCCGACCGGCGCGCCCCTGGTCAGCCAGATGCGCGTCGAGGCCGCAATGGCGCTCATCGATGTGATCCGCGCCAATGAGACCGAGCGGTTACGAGACTGCGCTGCAGACGACTGCACTGCCGTGCTCGTCGACCTCTCACGCAATCGATCGAAGCGCTATTGCGATGTGGGAAACTGCGGCAACCGCATGAATGTCAATGCGTATCGCGCGCGCCGCGCATCCGCTCAGCAGCGAATCAGCCGAGGCCGATGAGCACGCCCGGCTACGCGGCGCCGACGGTCAGCCCGGCGCAGATCAGTTCTGCCAAGGCGGGCAGGTCGTCCGCGTCGTCTTCGTGCTTGGGTTCGCTGCCCCGATGTGCGAGCGGGCGCACTGTCAATATCGCCACCCAGGCCTGTGCTGCCGCGCGCAAGGGCGCAGCGGCGAGCGGTCTCACGACGCTTGCTTGAAGCACGTGCTCGATCACGGCCTGCACATGCGTGCGGTGTTCGAGCAGGTGCGCGAGCACTTCGGGGTGCGTGTGTTGCTCGCGCTGGATGATGATGCGCACGACGTCGGAGGCGCTTTGCAACTCGTACAGCTTCTTCGTCACGTTCAGCAGCGAACGCACCGGGTTCCCCTTTTCGACCAGTGGTGCCGTGTCGACCGGTTCGAGATCCAGACGTTCGGAGACGAGCGTACGCAACAGGTCCGATTTCGCGGGGAAGTAGTAGAACAGCAGCCCTTTCGGAACCGCCGCGAGCCTTGCGATCGCCGACGTCGCGGTCGCGGCAAAACCATGCATGGCGAACAGGTGCTCCGCGGCATCCAATATGCGCGTGCGCGCTGCCAGTGCGTCATCCATAGGATTCCTCACTGCTCAACAGCGGCGCGTAGGGCGGTCGAACCGCCCCGCGCGCTCCTGTTCTCGGGGGTTCGATTGATCAGTGCGGAATCGCCTTGTGGTGCGTCCGCATGGTCGGCTGCAGCGCGAGCAGTGCTACGACGATCGCGACTCCGCCGCAGATCCACGACGTCCAGGCGGCTCCCATCGAGCTCGTGTAGACACCCGCCCACGGCGAGATGAACAGCAGCACCCCGATGACGCCTTGCACCCACTCCATCCGCATCATGCCGGGCGCTGCGAGGTTCCACAGCCCGGAAATGATCAGCAGAACACCGAGCACGAGCATGAGCGCGACGGATGCGCCCGCCGATGCGGTCCAGATCGTTGCCAAAGCGGCGTACAAACCAGCGGCAACAGCCACCCAGTCTTCCCACCGTGTCCATTTCTTCATTGAGACCAGCCTCCTTGTAAACAGGTCAACAGCTGGCTCCCTTTCGAAAAGGGGGTCGACTTCATTGTATTCCTAATACTGACTGACCGCCCGGTCAAATCGTCAAGAGTATTTTCCCGGTGTGAGCGGATGACTCCATGCGGCGGTGCGCGTCGGCCGCGCGTTCGAGCGGGAAGACACTGTCGACGATCGGCCGTACTCGCCCGCTCTCGACCAGCGGCCAGACGTTGGCGCGAACCTCAGCGATGATTTCCGCGCGCTCGGCGAAGGGCCGCGCACGCACCGTCGTGCCCCAGATCAGGCCGCGCTTCACCATCAGTGCGTTGATCGAGATCGTCGAGTCTGCCCCGCTGCGATTCGCGATCGACATGATGCGACCACCGAGCGCCAGTGCCCTGATGTCGCGCGCGATGTAGTCGCCGCCGACCATGTCGAGCACGACGTCCACGCCGGCGCCGCCCGTGATGTCCTTGACCCGTTCGACGAAGTCATCGGTGCGGTAGTTGACCCCCACGGCACCTAGCGACCGGCAGAACTCCACCTTGTCATCGGTGCCGGCGGTCGCGATCACCGGTGACCCGAGGGCAACCGCCAGCTGGATCGCCATGGTGCCGATGCCGCTCGATCCGCCGTGCACCAAGAGGGTTTCGCCGGCGGTCAAGCGCGCGGCCATGAAGACATTCGACCAGACAGTGGCCGCGACCTCGGGCAATCCGGCCGCCTCGACGAGGTCGATACCGGCGGGTGCCGGGAGCACTAGCTGGGCGTCGACCGCGACACGCTCGGAATATCCGCCACCGCCGAGCAGCGCGCACACCCTGTCTCCGACAGCGAAACCGGTCACCTCTGCCCCGAGCCCGGCGACCGTTCCGGACACCTCAAGGCCCGGCCATGTCGGGGCGCCTGCCGGCGAGGGATAGAACCCTTGCCGTTGCGCGATATCCGCCCCGTTGACTCCCGCCGCAGCGACGTCGATGAGCACGTCGTCCGGCCGCGGCGTCGGTTCATCCACCTGGGTAAGCGTGAGTACGTCCGGGCCGCCCGGTGTGGGAACGGTCACCGCTTGCATCAGTCGCCCCGTCATGACATCCTCACCTTCAACTTAGCGCCTCGAGCAGCGTGTCGTGCAGGGCGCCATTCGTTGCCAGCGGTGCACCGCTCCACAAGCCGGACTCGCCGGTGACAGAAGTGAAGCGCCCGCCGGCCTCTTCGACGATCGGGATCAACGCGGCAACGTCATACGGTTGCACGCCGAACTCGCCGACGGCGTCGAGCAGTCCCTCTGCGAGCATTGTGTACGACCAGAGGTCGCCGTAGGCGCGGTCGCGCCACACCTGCCGCGTCAGAGCCACCAGACGGTCGAGGTAGCCGGCCTGGTCCCACTGTTGCACGCTCTGGAAGCTGATCGAGGCATCCGCCAGGTCGCTGACACCAGACACGCGGATGCCGTACGGCTCGCCCGCCCCCTCCTGCGCCCAGGCGCCGCTGCCTTTCGCCGCCCACCAGCGCTTGCTCAAGGCGGGGGCACTTGCCACTCCGACAACGGGAACCTTGTCGATGACAAGAGCGATCAACGAACCCCACACGGGAACACCGCGTAAGTAATTCGCCGTGCCGTCGATCGGATCGATGATCCACTGCCTGGCACTGTCGCCTTCGATGCCGTATTCCTCGCCATAGATGCCGTCGCCCGGCCGCTCCGCGGCGATCAGAGCGCGGATGGCGCGCTCGACCGATTTGTCGGCATCCGTTACGAACGTGCGATCCGGCTTGGTCGAGACATGCAGGTCGTTTGCCCGGAATCGCGATGCTGAGACCGTATCGGCGGCATCGGCAAGACGAAGCGCAAGGGCGAGGTCATCGCTCAAGGTGGAGTCGGGTGTTGTCGGGCTGATGGGAGCATTCACGTCTCCAGACTAGACGGGCTCCGATACGCGGGCGAGGTGCCAGCAGAGGGTGCTCGAGTTGGCATCGGATGCGTTCGTAATGCTAGTGTTGACCCTCGGTTCGGGATCTCATTTCCCGGCCGAAAATGCACCTCTAGCTCAATTGGCAGAGCAACTGACTCTTAATCAGTGGGTTCCGGGTTCAAGTCCCGGGGGGTGCACCGAGAGAATCCTGCTCGCTAGGTAGAAAGACCTGATGAGGAGGATTTTATAGTCTCTGGACAGGGCTGAGTAGGAGCCTGAAAATGTCCATAAATTTGATCAAGGGGTCATTAACGGTCCATAAACCCTCCTTCAGCCCGAGTTTGCGCAGGCGGGTCGACGGTTGGTCTGGAGTGCCGCGGACTGAAGCGGTGACGGCGGGTGCGTGCGTCGTACCTGACCGGTATGACCGAACCTGTTGTACCAACACCGACCTCGCGGCTGGAACGGCTGTTGAGCGTCGAGGAACTGTCCGAGTACCTGGGCGTGCCGGTCCGCACCCTGTACGACTGGCGAGTGGACGGCCGCGGCCCCAAGGCGTTGCATGCCGGGCGGGTGCTGCGGTATCCAGAGAGCCGGGTGCTGGCGTGGATCGAGGCGAACCTCGATGACTGAGCAGCAACGTGTCTGGTGCCCCGGTGTTTGTGTTTGGGGTGGACGATGACTCGGCCGGTACAGCCCCTGGGCACGTTCGGTGTCATCAAGGTGACCCGCGTGCGTCGCGGCTGCTATCTGGCCGTGACGCGTTATCGCGATTTTGACGGCGACTATCGGCGGGTAAAGATGACGGGACCGACGGCCCGCGGCGCCGAGAATGCACTGAAGGCCAAGATTACCGAGGTTGGGGAACGCTCTCGCCACGGGGACCTTGACCGGTGGACCCGTCTACGTGTGGTCGCCGAAGTGTGGAGTGAAGAGGAACGCGCCAGCGAGCGGATCGCACCGCAAACGATGGATAAATATGAGGAAGTTCTACGCAGTATCGTGCTTCCCGCACTGGGGTCATTGCGGCTGGGCGAGCTCACCGTCGGTACCGTGGATCGTTTCCTGAAAAAGATCGCACAAGACCGGCCCGGCAGGGCCAAGCATTGCAAGGTGGTGCTTTCCCATGTTCTTGGACTTGCGGTTCGCCACGACGCGATCCCGACCAACCCGGTCCGTCAAGTCGGCCAATTACGCCGCAGCCACGCCGATGTTCGGGTTGCCACGCTGGACGAGTTGGTGGCGATGCGGGAAGCGATCGCATGCTGGCGGGTAGGCCCGCACGAGCGCGGTCCGCGCCCGGACGGGCAGCTGGGGAAGGCCTTCGACGTCATGCTCGGAACAGCCACGAGGATCAGCGAGACCCTCGCGATCCGCCGGTGCGACCTCGACTTGACCGTGTCGCCGGCGACCGTGTGCATCAGCGGGACACTGGTCTTTCGAAAGGGCATCGGTCTGATTCGTCAGGACCATCCGAAGCACTCGAAGCATTGGCGAGTGATCGCCCTCCCATTATTCGCGGAGAATGCGATACGCATCCGACTATCGGAAGTTGGCGATATCCCGTTAGAGCAGACCATCTTCTGCACCAAGAAGGGCACCTACCTGCCTCCGGCGAACCTGCGCCGGCAGTGGCGGGCCGTCCGAGCTTGCGCCACAGGCCTTCCTCCGGATGTGAACCTGGATTCGATCACTCCACACGTTTTCCGCAAGACCGGGGCGACTACCGTCGCCGAGCTAGGAGGAATTGGGCTGGCTGCGCAACTCCTTGGACACTCCTCGACTGCAATCACCGAAGAGTTCTACGTGCGGATGATCAAGACTGTCGATCCGGCTACGGCGGACATGCTCGAACAGCTCGGGCCGGATCGCGGTCAGCGGAAAATGAGGCTTTCACGATGACAATGACAATGATTCATGGCTTCGTTTGATCCGATGGTAGGTGGGAGCAGACAGTTCATGAGTATCTGAACGGCAGTTTCGGAAGTGCGCCAGAGCCTGCGTGCCAGGCTTGATCTATCGCACCCTGGAGAGATTGGCGTTTGGGGTGCTCCAGGAATTACTTTGTGGGCACAAGTCTCGAGGCTCCTCCGCAATGACGTCGCGACCGTAGGTGTCTTGTTTTGCGTGACGGACGCATCGCGCTATCGTCGGCCGCGCGGGTTTTTTCGCCCGTCGCATGCCTTGCTCAATCGGGGTCTTCTCCGGCGGGCTCGTGGCTGGCAATGGTGGGCGCAAGCCTGTCGCGTTCAGGGCGGGGCCGGTCGACAACGTAGGTAGTGAGGTTGTTGTCGTGGCCGATTCGACGTGCAACGAACTGATCCCGCTTGACCGGCTTGTTGTCGACGTTCTGCGTGTAGGTGCGGGCTTGGCCGTCGGCGATGAACGCATCACCTTTCTGGAACTGGGAGTAGGCGCGCTCGGCGGACTTGCCGAACATGATCAGATCGGTGAACGTCGGCTCCAACGGTGTGAACGACCCGTCATCCTTGCGACGGGCGTGTTCTTGGCCGATGCGTGCGTAAAAGCGGGCGTCACCATTCTGCGTGAACGATAGTTGCGGGGCTGAGGCAATGAATCCGGATACGGACTCGCGTGTGGTGATGGGCATCAGAGTGTTCTCCCTCGGCTGGTTGGCCTCTCACGCGCTTCGCGTGCTTTAGCAGTCAGGTGCGCATCGTGTCCGCGCCACGCTGATCGTCGCTCCCGGCGAGTAGCGACGATCGGTGACTGGTGTTGCAGATATCGCATCTCCGGAGTTGCGTTCAGCTACACGGCAGTTGCCCATTGGTCGCACGATGGTTGGTAGTTGTTCTCGACTGTTCGGGACGCTGGTCGCATCGGGGTTCGTCGAGGCGATTGCCAAGGAACGCCGAAGCGGGCAACGGGCGGGACGTGGTCGAGACGACCATATTTTCTGACCGTGTCAGGTATCGGCTTCGAGATCGTGTTCGAGGTTGCGGCGATTGCTCTGGAGGATTCGCGCGTTTGGTCGGCTGGTCCATGCCCGAAGGCGGGTGATGATGGGGCGGGCGGTGCGCAGCATGATGACCGCCGTGCCAAACGGGATGGTGCGTAGTACGTCGGGGGGAAGGATGGCGACGCGACGGATGGAGCGCTGGTGGGAGTGACCCCCGGAGGCGTCCGCGGTGACAGAGTTGGTAGTCTCGTCTCGGTCTCCGATCAGTGCTGTCAGGTCTTGTAGGTCACGACTGTTGGAGGCACCGCCGAGGATGATCTTCACGATGGAGGCGTCCCAGATCGCGTTCGCGTTGTTCTCCCCCCATTTCTCCCTCGCCTGTGCCAGCGACTGTAATACGGGCAGGGTGGTGATGCCGGTGCCGCCGCCTTCGGCCATCAGTGTTGGCAGCGACGGTAGCGGGGACAGGTTGCCGATTTCGTCCAGGGCGATGAGAACGGGAGGGTCCAGGCGTGCACCGGGCGAGCGAGCGGCGAGTTTGCGTGCGGTTTCCACGAGATCTTCGATGAAGGCTGCGACCAGGGGGGCGGAAGCACCGGCCCCGGCGCCGGTGGCCAGCAGGTAGAGGGTGCCGCGTTGGGTGAGAAATGTTGTTGGGTCGAATTCTTCGCCGCGCTTGGGCGTGACGGCAGCCAGGACGCGAGGGTCGGCAAAGGAGGAGAAGGCAAGCGATACGCCTTGCCAGATCGAGTTGCGTGTGGGCGGATCCGATTGAATCATCGCATCCAGTGAATCTGCCCATCCTTCCGCGGCGCGCGGGCTGCCTGAAAGGATACCGACGGCGTCTTGGGCGAGGATCGGGTTCAGTGCCCATTGATACAGGGTCCGTGCGTCTCGCCCGTCCAAAGCGGCGGCATGCAGGAGCGCCTGGATCGTGGCGGTGGTCTTGCCTTCCCAGAATCCGGCGTCTTGGACACCACCGAACCCGGTGGCCGCGGCGAGGCCCTTGGCCCGGATCATCGCCGTCAGTGGATCCTCGCAGCCCCGCACCGGCGACCAGCGCATTCCTGCAGGAAGTCCGGGGGCAAGGCGTTGTGGGTCGAATACCGCGGTCGGTCCGATGCTCTGCCGTGCTTTCAAAGTTGCAGTGAGGTTGTCGGGTCGGGTCGAGGTGGTGATCACGGCGCCGGGCGCGTCGAGGATGGCGTTGATGACGATGTGCAGGCCTTTGCCTGATCGGGGTGGTCCGATCAGCAGAATCGAGTCTTCCACGCTCGCCCAGACCTGCCCGCCCCGAGCATGGCCAAGCAGGTACCCGACGTCCTGTGGCTGTGGACGCTGAACGCTGGGTCGCAGGGTGGTGGCGCGGCGCAGCAGCGCTCTCCTGGACGCGCTTGCTGCGACTTCACCTGCGGTGGCGACGCCGGCTAGTCGGAACGGGTCGACCCGGCTGCGGGAACGCGCTACGGCTCGCCAAACCGACCAACCCGTGGCGCACAAAATCGTCAGGAGTCCCACCGCGACGGCCCAGTACACGATCGGGTTCAGAACTCCTGCGTTGAGCGCCTCGCCTGGGTTTCCCGGGTTGGCCAGGACTCGAATGCCGGAGCTGAGATTCCCCTGTGGCTGCGGCAATCCGGTAAGGAACGCGGCGATGGTCCCGGCCAGCCGAAGTAGACCTCCGAACAGGACAACACCGACGATGAAGCCGATGCCGAAGTTCGCGGCGATATCGTTTGCTGGACGCGGCGACGGCGCAGTCATCAGCAGATCTCCCTTCGCGTTGGTTCTTCGATCAACCCGGCTCACGGAATCAGGTACGGCGATGCCGCGGGTTCCGGTTTGGCCTCAGCCCCGATCGGCCCGTTTGCGTGATCGGCAAGCAGCCGATTGCTTTACCGAGTTGTGCTCGCTGAATGGTGCCCGCGTTGACACAGTCACCGTCCTCCTCATTGGTTGGTCCGCTTATCGAGAATTACTGGCACCCGCATCACCGGATACGCGACCGTCGCTGCCCGGCCGTGTGTTCCGCGTCACTTTAACCGCCCATGCGGCCTGTGGTATCAAAGGTTTCCAGTTCTGCCGGATGCAGTTGATGTTGTACCACGAACGATCTGTCCTTGATTCGCCATAGCCCTTGCCCGATGCCCAGGTGGGGAAGGACTTTCTGTTCGGTGCCGGACAGTCCCAGCAGGTCGGCGGTGGTGCCGAGCTGATCGGATTCCTGCCGGTAGATGATCCGGGTTTCAGCGTTGGCCAACAACGAGGAGGCGAGGGCTCGCATGGCGGTTCCTTGGTCGCCGACGTTATCGAGATCGGTGAGTTTGTGGAAGATCAGGAGGTTCGCGATGCCGTAGTGCCTGGACATTCGCCATTGCGCATCCATCCGCCGCAGCAAGGCCGGGTGGGACATCAGCCGCCAGGCTTCGTCGTAGACAACCCACCGCTGACCGCCGGCCGGATCCAGGAGGGCGGATTCCATCCAGGCGCTCGAGCAGGTCATTAATACCGAGATCAGGGTGGAGTTTTCCGCAACTTTGGAGAGGTCGAGCGAGATCATCGGCAGGGTTGGGTCGAACTCGACCGTTGAAGGTCCGTCGAACAGGCCGGCGAGATCTCCAGCCACGAGGCGGCGGAGGGCATGACCGACCATGCGGCCGTCCTCACTCAGTCGGGCATCTTCGCCAGCGTTCGGCGTGAGGAGATGGTCGACGATCATCGGCAACGTCGGCACCGCCTCTGAGACGTTCACCGCGTGCAGGGCGATGTCGATGGCGGTGTGTTCTAGCGGTGATAGCGACCGGTTGAGTACCGTTTCGGCCAGGGCGCCGAGGAGGTTGCGGCGGCGGGAGAGGACGGAGGCGGTCCATTCGGTGTCGGTCAGCCCGCCAGGCCGGTAGCCGGCATCCAGCGGATTGAGCCTGGTCCGCATCCCGTGGCCGAGGATGATCGCCCGCCCGCCAACGGCCTCCGCAACGGGGGTGTGTTCACCTTTCGGGTCGCCGGGGACGTAGACGCGGCGTCCGAACGGAATGCTGCGGGTGTAGAGGCTCTTCGCGAGGGAGGACTTTCCGGAGCCGACGATGCCGGCCAGAACAATGTTCGGTGCGGTGATGATGCCCTGCCGGTAGAGGACCCAGGGGTCGTAGACGAACGAGCCGCCGGAGTAGAGGTCATGGCCTACGAAGACACCGTCACTGCCCAGGCCGGCTTCGGCGAGGAACGGGTACGCGCCCTGCACGGTCGCGGAGGTGTCTTGATGTGGCGGGATTCGCAGTCGCCAGTACATTCTCAGCGCTGCCGAACCCGCTTCTCCGCCCGCTGGCAGATAGAGGGTCGCCCGTGCCTGCGCGCGTTCCGCCTCGTCTTTGCTGCGCGCAGTTGTCGCACGCGCCTCGCGATTACTGCGGTCTTGATCTTCGGCGTCCGTGATCCGTGCCTTGCGTTGCTTGCGCGGTTCGTTCGCGGGTGTGATCAGCATCCTCGAGTGCAACGTCGTGTGTTGCTGATGTTTCACGTCTTCACTCCTCACCGTGCTTGTTCGAGCCCATCGGATGCGTGCGTGCGGCGGCTCAGATGCCCCGGCACAGCGGTAAGGCTGCCGCGGCGAATGCCTGGGCCTGCTGCCCGACCAGGCGGCGGGTTTCACAGGAGGCTTGGATGGCGGCCTGCTCGATCGCGGCGATCGCCGCCTCGAGTTCATCGGGGGTGGGAGCGGAGACGGCGATGAGTCCGGTGTAGCGCAGGACGCCGTGGCCGGAAGTGAGATCTGCTTCTTGCTGCAGGACGTCCTGGTATTCGGCCGTTTGGGACGCGTCCTCGATTTGCCCGATCCGGGCCCGCTGGGCGGCATCGGAGATGTACTCGGTCTTCTTTCTCCGGATGTCCCGCGCGGCAATATCCGACCGGAGCGGGTCGCACAACAGCGTGAAGGATCGTCGGATTCCCGTGGACAACAAGATCGGAGCCAAAAATCCCGGGTAGACCAGCGAGCGCGGCCATTCCGAGATCCACAACACGGCATGCACCGCACTATCGGAGCGCAACAGATCCCAGCATTCCTCGATCGCCACCGGACCGGCCATGGAGAGGTCCTGCCCGATGCTGCCGGAGCGGTCCAGCGAAAAAGCAGCTTCGGGGTCGTAGGCGGTGCGGAGCATGATCGCCAGCTGACCCGGCGTGTACCACGCGGTCGGGCGCAATTCCGCGGCCCGCAGCGCCGTACTGAAGGATTCCATCTCCTGCCGCAGCACAGCCGCAGCCCCGGTGATTCCGCCACCGGCGGCGCGGATTACCCGGCCCGCCGCACGCAGATCTAAGGCAAGGGAGAGGGTGGTCACATGCCGTTCACCTGCCGGACCCGCGCGATCGATCAGCTCCCGGTAGGTGCGGGACACCCAGGAGCCATCGTCGGTACCGTGCTCGGCCCACCACTGCGACAGCCCATTACCGGAGTCCGGCAAGGTTCGCTCCAGGATCTGCACGCGAGCGATGTGTGTGGAGCGGCAGACGGTGGACAGCACCAGGCCCCAGGCTTGTACACGCCGGTCTTGCTCGGCCGGGTCCAGAAGGATGAACCCCGGATGTGTCACCTGAAGGATCGCGGTCAAGGTTTGGGCGTGCGGGTCGTGCACCATCACCGCACCCGAGTCCGGCTCGGTGTACTGACGTAGCGCGGCGGCGTCACCAGGCAGGGCCAAGGTGCCTGCTGGGCGTGGCTTCACCACCCGTACGCGGAACACAGTCTGCAGACGGTTCGTGCGTATCCACCAGTGGCCTGCGACCGGCACCCATTCGATTGCCCTGCGCCCGCTGATTGTGACCCACGCGGCCGCGATCCCGCTCACCCAGATCGGCGACGTGTAGGCAGCGGCAGGGCCGCCGACATACAGGGAGATCACGAACACCACGGCTGCCATGCCCAGAGCGGCCACCTGGAGTACGGACAGACCGAGGATGACGCCGCGCCGGGTCAGGCGGGAGAACTTGACCGCAGACAATGCATAGTCGGTCGCGGAGTTTGCTGAGGCCATGGATTCCTTTCACGTGCCTGGTATCCGGTAGGTATGTCCCGAGTGTTGAAAATGGAAGGCGGAAAGGCGTCCGGGCCCACAGCGTCTCTGCCTGATGTCGGCTAGACGTGTTCTTCCGCCCGTTGAGCTTGTCGCCGGTCGTTCCCGGTTGACCTCGTCCTGGCGCCGCTTACGAATCCGTACCTCTTGAAGTTTGTTGTCGCTTCGGTGGGGCAGGCGGCGGTGCGTTCGGCGGCCGGGCTGCCGGTGTTCGGCTCTGGCGGACGGTGGGTGGCGGTGGCGCGGATGCACCGGAGGCGTGGCCGTCGGCCGCGCTTGCGACCGTCTTACCTAACTGGGGGCCGGCCTCCGCGGCTCCCTTGACCAGCTTCGCCCCCGCGACGGCAGCCAAACCGATCGGACCGGCCGCGGCGGCCGCTGCCGAACCACCCGCGGCGCCTGCACCGCCTCCGGCCGCAGCGCCACCCCCCGCAGCGCGACCCCCGGCGGCCGATGCGCCTGCGCCCTTGCCGGCAGTCGCGCCAGTCGGTGTGCCGCCTTTACCCGCTGCGGACGGTCCGGGCGGCGTTGAGGCGCCCCGCGACGGGCCTGTGCCTGCGCCGTTACCGCTGTCGAGAACCTTCTTTGGGTCTGCGCCACCAGGCCGGAGCATGTCCGGCAGCGGTCGGTGCATGGCCTGCTTGGATTCTTGCTCCGCGGACATCACGTGGGCGGTGTCGAAGCCAGTGAAGGCGATGAATTTATAGACCATGTAGGGCGCGAATGCGGCGATGAACATCAAGACAATTCCCGCGACCGGGTCGGCGATCGAGGACAGGTCCAGGTCGATGGGGGCGTTGACTTGGTTGATCGCGACCAGAAAGACAATCACGATCACCAGTTTGGAGCAGATCAGGGCGAGCACGAACGACGCCCACTTGGTCAACCAGCCCTTGGTGGCATCCCATGGGGCTCCGGACAGGGCGATCGGCCCCATCACGATCGCTACGAGGATCAGCGCCTTGCGGATCAGGAGAGTGAACCAGACTAGTGCCGCAGCAGACAGGGCGAGGAAAGCGAGGAAGATCGTGACGATCGCACCCGCACCCGCGGAAGCGATACTGATAGAGCTGAGCCCGACAACTAGCGCACCGATCTTGGCACCCATCGACTGCAGAGTGTTGCCGGTGGCTTGGACGATGCCGATACACAGCTGGTCGACGACTTGAAGCAGGGTGGCGGTGAGGGTGATGATCAGAAAGGATCCGAGCACCGATTTCGCCAACCCGAGGGTGGCTTGGCCGAGAGCGCCGGAGTCGCGTCGGATCATGCCGGTGATCAACTGCAGGAAGAAGAAGATCAGCATGATGAACACCCCAACACCGAACAGAATGTTGTAAACACCCACGTATCCGGGTTCGGTGAGATCAACCAGGGTCGTCGAATCGAACAAGCCCCATACCCCCTGGAACATCCAGGCGGCGGCACCGCCCATCGAGGAGGCCAGCCAGTCGAACGGTGCCGAGATCAGGCTCGCGGCGGCTTGCCCGACACTGTCGCAGACGGTCGCGATGCCGGGCACGTCACAGATGCCGGCCATAGTTCACCAATCCCCCAACGGTGGTGGGTGGTGCCAGTTCACGAGACGGCCTGGCCGACGGTCCAAAAGAAGTTGATCAGGGTCACGGACGCGCCGGTGACGATGGCAGCCGCGCAGGAAATCAGCACACCGGCCTTGCCTCGCGAAGCAAGCTGAGGGTTGGAACTGTTCGCGCCGAAGCCCCACACCACCGCGGACAGGATTAGGGCCAGGACCGAGAGGATCAGGCCGACGGTCATCACTGCGCCGACGATCGTGCGTAGGCTCCCAATGCCCGGCAACCCACTGTCGTTGGGCGAGATGGTGATATCCGCGGGGATCCTTCGGAGCAGGGCGGACAGGACGGTGATGGTTAGCACGGCGGCTGGGTCCTTTCACGAGAGACAGAGGTTCCGTATCGGCGGCAGGTCATCTGTCAGGTGCGCTGCGCTTCCCGCCGGTCAGATTTTGGAACCCAAGCTGAGGAGGAAGTTCAGCCAAGTGGTACCGGCTCCGGCCAGGACCGCGCTGCTCAGGCACACCCACACCCCGGTGCGCGCTTTGGACGCGGTGACCGAGTTGCCGTGACTGGCGCAGGTCGCCCAGATGATGGCGCAGACGATGAGCATCAGCACCGCCACGATCAGGGTGATCGTCAGGAGCGCGCCGACAATACCGGTGAGGGTGCCCCGTCCGCCGATTCCGCTGAAATCCGGATAGACCGCAACCGACGCAAGAGATTGCAGGTACATGCCCGTCCCTTCTGTTCGTGGTGTTCGATGATGAGGTGTGCGTCCGGTGTGTTCGCTCAGACGTGCCCGCTGCAGACGGCGCCGCCGGCGCCGGGTTGGTTCAAGGTGGTGAGGTGATGCGCCGCCAACCACGGTTGTGGATCTACCGCGGCGGCGCTTTGCCCACCGGGGTGGATTTCCAGGTGGAGATGAGGGCCGGTGGAGTGGCCGGAGGAGCCGACCTGGCCGATCTGCTGCCCTGCGGCAACCCAGTCGCCGGGGTGGACGAAGATCCCGGTGGACCACATGTGCAAATAGGAGATGGCGACAACCTGGCCCTCAATGGTGCTCACGATCGTGATCCGCCCCTGGGTGCCGCCATCCATCCCCGCGAAGGTCACCCGGCCGTCCGCGATGGCCATGATCGGCGTCCCATCTGGTGCAGCGAAATCGGTGCCGGCGTGAAATGACTGTGCCCCGGAGATCGGATCGGTGCGAGGCCCAAACCCGTCCGTGACAGTGAAGTTGCCTTCGGGAAGCGGGAATACCAGACTCGTCGTTTCCGGCAGAGTCGAGTCGGCCGGCCCTACGGCGGGCGGGGGCGCGGTGAGGGCTTTCAAGATTGAACGGGCGACCGGCTCATAGTTTGCGTACCGGTCGGGGAAGGCCGAAATCTCCACCGACTGCACCGCCCGGCCCAGGCTCATCTGCTGCCAGCCGGGTACGTCCAAAAGTCCCCGCGGCGAACCATGATTGGGGCCGGAAGGTCCGCCGAAGAAGGCGCGCGCCTGGTAGGCGGGGTCCATCAACTCGGCTACCGTTCCCCAGCCTGATTGCGGCCGCATCTGGAACAGCCCGAGCGAGTCATGATCGGATCCGGTGCCGTCATTCGGATACGTGGCCGACTCTGGATACGCCGAAGGGTTCGCCAACTGCCGCAGGCCGGACTCAGTCAGCGCCGCCATCAGGCCGATGAGGATGCCGTTTTGACCGACACTCGCCGTCTGTGTGCCGACGAGGATGATCGTGCGCGCCCGGGTCAGTTGTTGCTTGTTCAGGACGATCAGCCTCCCATCGGCACTGGTGGCGGACAGTGAGTTCGGGACATCGGCGACCACACTCAACCTGGTGGTACCGCAGAGGGCGGTGTAGGAGATGGCCGGGTTGGCAATCACGCCGACACCGATCATCAGCAGTAGCGGCCCGAGGAGCAGCACAGCAAGGCCTGTCACGAGAAACGTTTTCATGGCGCACCGGCCTGGTCAGTGCAGCGGGTCGTTCAGCTTCGATAACCGCAGCAAAACGCACTGACGTGTGGCTGGCGGGCACGCAAGAAACATTGTGAACGACACCGGATGCTCACTGGACACCGGCTTTTCAAGCCACAGTCCGGTGCGGTGCCGGGTGGCCTCGACGGTGTAGGCGACGACACCGTCCTGAACGTGGCCGGAGTCGGCGGCAACGGCCTGCCGCCACTGGTCCGGAATGTACAACCGGCCGATAGTGACTGATTGCCGAGTCTGGTACTCCTGCAACGTCGACCACGAACTCGAGGAGGGGAAGTAGTTCGATAAATCGTGTATCAGGCCCGGCGCGTCCGTGCCGGACGGATCGGCTGCGGTAATCAGCGGTTGTTCGTATCCCGCAAGATCAATCCCGGAGGCGGTGTCCCAGGTGAACAGAGCCTCAATCACTGCGGGGGCAAAGATCGTGGCCTTTGACGTGTTCGGAAGAGGCTGAGGATGAACGGGAGCGCTGGGACGCCTATTCTGCGAGTCCGGGAATGGTCGAGACGCTGTCATTGAGATACCCGTGGGATGCAACCGTTTCGGGCCGTTAGTGAGCCCGTAAATACCAACGCAGATGAGAGCAAGGGTGATGACACCGACGCCGATCATCAGGCCAATTCGCAGGCCGTGACGCGGACGATCGCGAATGCCGGCAAGCTCAACCATGTGGGGCATCGACGGAAGCCTTCCTGATCGTGCGTTGGTGTGCAGGTCAGGTACGTTTGCCGGCCCCGGTCTTCGCTTTGCCTAAGTTAGGCAATCTTAAGATGGTCGACGGTCCGGGATGCGCCTCACCGGGCTTGCCCATATCGTTGGTTGTGTAAATAAATCGCTTCAGACAATGGCCATCCCGACGCGTCGTTATTTAGTTGATTTCCGAGGTGGACCGGAGTTGTTGGGCCACTGATTCCAATAGTCGTCAGGGTTGCTTGCGGGCTTGTCGTAGAGCACGAGTTCGTCGGCCTTCTCGAGTGAAGTGCACATGGTCATCAGTTCTCGATTTGCCGGGTCTGTGTCCCACTTCAGCAGCAGGTATCGATCGCCCGCCTTGTGGTGAATGCGTTGGATCACGGCTTTGGGGATGACCGGGTTGGTGCGCATCACCAGCCAGGTGTCCTGGTCGTATCTGATCGGCTTCGGGCGATTCATGGGGTCTCTTGGCGTGTCGGGAACTCTGTGCTTATGATCTTTAACCATCGAAGATATGTTCTACAAAGCAAGGAGTCAAGATGAGTGTCCTACACGCGACCGACACCGTCACGATCTGGCCACACGACGGTGCCCCCACGCGACTTGTCTGGCGTGGCAGGACGTATCAGGTCACCGATACGCCGACCCAGCTTTCCGATCTTCTGTTCGGCATAACGCATCCGCCGCAGATTGATGGATGGAGATTCCAGGGAACTGACGATGCAGGCGAATCGAAGGTTTTTGATGTTCGGCACGTCGGGGGAGCGGAATGGGTCGTTGTCAACGTCTATGACTGAAAGCGGCAGTCGGCTACAGTGTCCGCTCGCGATAGTCGTCGAGCAGTTGTGAAGCGGTGTACTTCCGGGGCTGGCCGGTTCCGGTACCGACCTGGAGGCCCGCGACCAGATCACTCAGTGGAACATCGACCGCAGCCGCCGCAATAAGCAGGGTGCCGAGCGTCGGGTTCGCGACCGCGCCGCGCTCCAGCCGCGCCCACGCGGAGGCATTCCAACCGGCCCCGGCGGCCGCTTCGGCTTGCGATAGGCCGAGGTGCTCGCGAGCCGAGCGGAGAGCCACACCGAATTGTGCTCCTGGTGTCATGACATCTTCGGGCGCATCCATTCAGTCAGCATAGGAGTGGCCCCATTTCAACCACCAGCGTACGGACGATGTGCCGATTCGACAGGCGCAATGCCAGCGGCCATTGGCACCGGTCGACGCACTTTTCGGGGAACACCACGTGCCAGGAGTTGGCGCCATCAACGGCCTCGTCGACGCGTCGCGCTTGGGGAAGGAGACTGACTACGCTAGTTCAGGTTTGCGCGCTGTCAATGCAGTGGTGACGAATGCGTTGGCGCCCGCGGCCGCGGTATTGATGAGGTCCCATTGCTTGTCGCTGGCGTGTTCCGCGATTACAGCAGGGTCGAACCGGTTCCACCAGCCGTGCTCGCGCCGGAGTAGGTCGACGAGTTTTCGGACTTCATGCTTTTGGCGCAGAAACGGGTCTGTGTCTGACCAGCCGATCGGCGCGGTACGGGCCCGCTCGGTTTTCTGAATCTCGGCCACCCTTCCAACCGCGAGAGCGGCCGCCTTGACTGCTGTCTTTGGGTGCGTTTCTTGGGCGAGTGCTGCAAGCTCGGTGCTCGCTGCGATGCGGACGGTATCGGTCGTGTTCGGATCGTCGGCGAGGCGACTGAGTGCTGCTTTATGTTGGGCGAGTTTCACCCGAAGGTATCGGCCATCGACTTTGCCGTCCTGGTTCAGCTCGAACAGAGCCTCAGCTGCAGCTTGCCGCACCAGGGGGTCTTCGCTATCGTCCGCAGCGATCATCTGCAGCTGGACGACCTGTTCGAGCATGCTACGTGAGTCCCGGCCCGTGACGGCCCGAGCCGCTTGGGTGCGTGCCTTGTTGGACCTCCCCAATGAGGCCAAGCCCGCGTCGTGTGGCGGGGGTGCCGAATCGGCACCCCCATCCTGGCTCGTTTGGAGGGCGATGAGGTGCTGGCGACGGGAGGGGGACCCAAACCGTGTCTCGGCGACACGGCGGACGGCGTCTTCGGTGTAAAGGGCCTTCAATTCGGCGTAGAGTTCGGCCTGTTCAATCGGGGTGAGAGCCTTCTGCAGCGTGTTCTCGTTCTGGATCGCCAGGACCGTGGTGAGTTTGTCGGACACGTCGGGCACGACCCAGATTGCAACGCTGGTGTGGCCGAGTTTGCGTAACGCCGCGAGGCGTCGGTTGCCTGAGATCAGCACGTAGGTTGAGGTGACGGCCACTGGGTGGAGCAGGCCGAGTCGACGGATTGATTCGACGAGTTCGTTGAGGTCGCCGAGATCGCGCCGGTACTGGTGGCCGACGGTGATCGCGTCGATCGCGTGTTCCAAGACCAGGTGCCCGCGCGCCATCACAGTGCCCCGGCTCGTCCCACTTCACGTGCCATCCGCACAAGGTCTGCATCTTGCAGGAGATCGGCCACCGTGTCGCCCAAGAGCACGCGCCCCAGGATTCCGGTTCCCGCGTCGTGACGGCGCGTGGGTTTGGTTCCGATCAGGAGCCGCACCAGGGCCGCCCACCTGGTATCGCTGTAGCCGAGTCGGTATGCCAGTGCGGTGTCGACGGTCAGGGTGTCCATCGCGGAGTCGTGGGATGACAATGAGCTAATCCGGTTGCATATGTACTCCACTGCCGCTTCGATCGCGCGGGCCGGCGAGCCGGTGACAACGAAGAACACGCATGCCGAGCGGATCACGTTCTCGACGTCGTCGTTGCTGTCCTCGGATTCCACGAACGGGTCGCGCCGGTGGATGTCGTAAAGGAATTCCTCGTAGTAGCCGGCGCGGATCGGTTCGAGGGGGGGTCGTTTTGAGGGCCGGCGGGCCTTGTCGGAGGAGGTCATCAGCCGGTCGGCGTGCTCGTCTGCGGCGATTGCAAGCCGGACGGCGTGCGTGACGACCGCCCACGGGTCGTCCGCTGTCAGCGTGGCCGGGGTGCGGAAGGCGAGAAACGCTGCGTAGCCGGCATCGGCCGGGTCACGATGCCAGGCTTTGGCGATCGGCGCGTATTTGTGCATCGCAAACAGCATCAATTCCCGGGCGACCGCGCTGGTGGCCCATCTGTCAGTTGCGGTCAACGTGGTGATCAGCTCACGCAGTATCTCACTGTCCGTGAAGTCTGGCAGCTCTTCTTGACTGGCCAGGCGTGTGGTTCTCATGACGGCTCCCTCGAAATACTCGGGTTAGAAGTAAGGTGTGTCATCCCGCCGGGGCGGCTTATCACTGCGCCTTGTTGTGCGGCCCACCTGCGAAGCGACGCGTTCTTTGTGGCCGGGAGGAACAGGATGGCGGTAGCGGTTACTGGCAACTGTTTCGTGCGGGCGTGTATTGCGGCGTGTATCGGCGGTGTCGACCGCCAACTTTTGGGCCGCAGTGCTCGCCCTGAACGTGTATTGGCGAGCTTCCGGGGTCCGGCAGCGATGGGTGTGCTGCCGGATGGCAATCTCGTGTGTGACCGGTCGCCCGGCGGTCGGCGTGCGCACCTGACCTGGAAGAGCACATCAAATTTCGGCGGCGGGTAGCGAAGCCGGGGACGAATACACACAAGCACCATCTGGTTGCCGGCAGCTTTCTTCTTGACATTGATCGGTCGGCGTTTCATTGTTGAGGACATGTGCCCCCTATGGGGTCTGTTCGTGTCGTTTGCGCCACCGGTTATCGAGAGCCGGTGCCATGAGTACTCGACGTTTTCGGTGCCCGGCACGCTTCCCAGCGGGACGGTACGCGAGCGAGGTCCTACTCGCCCTGTGCCGCGCGGTCCGGGTCGTCGGGAGGGGAGCACATTCAGATGGCTGTGACGGAATCTGCTTTCGCCGTGACGGCGGAGGACTCCGCGGCTGACCGGCCCCAGACGATTCGCCCGGTGCGGGCCCGACGTTCTCGGTTCTATCTGGCTGGTGCGCTGGCGCTGATCATCGCAGGTGGAATGGGCAGCGCATTCATCTATGCGACGGCATCCCATACCGAGCAGGTGCTGGTCGTGCGCCACGATGTGGAGCGGGGCGAGTTCATCACCCCGACCGATCTCGGCTCGATCGGTGTTGCGGCGGGACAAACAACCCAGGGTGTACCCGCGGCGAACGCGGCCGAGGTGCTCGGCAAGGTGGCAACGGTCGACCTGCCCAAAGGTAGCCTGATAACCGGCCGATCCTTCGCCGGGTCCCTCACTGTTCCGGCCGGGCAGGCACTGGTGGGGCTCTCTCTCAAACCCTCACAACTGCCTGCTCAGCCTCTTGTTGCCGGGGACCGGGTCGTGATCGTACCGGTGGCCGTCAACGGAAGCTCTGTATCCACATCAAGCGGTGCGGACTCCGGTGTCGTGTCGGAGGCTGTTCGTGACACGGCGTCGGGAACGACCATCGTTGACGTGTACGTGAGTCAGACGATCGCCGCGGATCTGACCAGTCGCGCATCCGTCGGTGCCGTCGCCATCTTCTTGACAGCCTCGGGGAAATGACATGACGGTTCTCGCTTTCGCCTCCTTCGCGGGCTCTCCCGGTGTGACCACCGCCGCATTCGCCGCCGCGGTGCACTGGGTGCGGCCAGTCATCGTGTTCGAGGCGGACAGTGTCAATGCCACCTCTGCGATGGCTGGATTCTTCCGATCGAATCTTCGCCCGGATAGTGGCGGCCTGGACAAGGTTGCTGTCGCCTACTCCCGCAATGTACTGACCTGGCAGGACCTGGTGGACCCGTCATCCGACCTGGCGATCGCCGTGCATCTGCTGCCGCACATTGTTGCGGCGCCGATCCCGGCGCTGCCTGCGGGGCACCGCATGTGGGTGGTACCAGGCTTCTACCGGCTGGGAATTCTCGACGGTGTCCGCGGAATGTGGGCCCGCTTTCCTCACCTGTTCCGGGCGCTGAGCCAGTCCGGGATTGACGTCATCGTGGATCTTGGCCGGATCGCTCATAGCGACGTCCGCTTGCCGATCTTGGACGGTGCCGACCAGATCATCACCTTCGCGGTCAGCACGATGGTCGATCTGAATCGCGTGTATCGCCGTCTGGAGTTGCCTGACTTGGCCGAACGCCTCGAGGGCGTCGGCCGGGCGGAGAAGTATCGGATGGTGCTGATCGAATCTGCCTACGAATCCGTTCCCTGGCACGCATTCGCCGAACACCTCATGCCTCTGCTGGGGGAATTGCCGTTCGATCCCGGCGGCGCCGCCGTGTTCTCACTGGGCCGGCCCGACACCCGACCACAACGAAACAGCTATCGGCAGGGGATCCGTCGACTGGTCGCCACGATCGATGAACAGGCCCGCAGTGACCTCGACAAAGAAGCAGTGTGATGACAGAAAACAACGCATCGGCAATCAGTATCGAGACGCGCCCGTTTCTCGATTACCTCGCCGTCGGCATTCCCAGAACCCCGCCGCTTGCTCAGCTCACCTCGCCTGGCCCGGCACACTTGTTCGCCGCCGCCACCGACCCCGACCCGCACTTGATCGAGCACACGCCGGCAGTCCTCGACCTCTCCGAGTCGACCTCCACTGTTCAAGTACCCGAGCATTCAGTGGTCGATCCGATCATCCTGCCTGGGCGCGGACTGCAGCCCGTGCAAGCCAACGACCGAGAAGACGCGGACGACGTTGATTGGCGGCTTGTGGACCATCTGACCAAACAGCTCAACCTGGACACCGACCATGAGCGCACCCGGCAAGATTTTGACGTGGCGACCGCCTCCGCCGAGCCAGAGACCGTCTTTGAGGAGAACGTGCTTGGAGAGATCTGGCGCCTGGTGAACCGGCATGGCGACTACCTCGTCATCAACAACGGCCCGGACTACGAGTGGTCCAGTAAGCGGCGTGCTGACCATGTTCAGGCGGTGTTCGATTCGGTGTTCCGCTACGGGCGTTTCCAACAGTATTTGCGGGAGCCTGGCATCGAAGACATCAGTGTCGTCGGCTTCGACAACGTTATGGTGACCACTTCGGAGGGTCGACGTGAGCACCGACGTCCGATCGCCTTCGATAATGATGATCTGGAAGGCCAGATCGCGGATCTGACCAGTTGGCGCGGCAGGGCGTTTTGCCGGCCGGCCGGGCACATCGACCTCGACCTCGGTGGTGCACGATTCTCCGCCACAGGCCGGCCGATCACTTCACTACCCAACATCACCATGCGCAAGCACAACCACATCGATGTCTCCCTCGATGACATGGTGGCGCTGGGTAGCATCACCAGCAGAATGGCGGTCCTGTTGTCCGCCGCGGCCAGGGCCAACCGCTCCGCTTTGGTCTCCGGTTGGACTGATGCCGGCAAGACCACGTTCTTACGGGCGTGGATGTCGGTGGTCCCATGGGAGGAGAAGATCGTCACGATTGAGACCGAGCACGAACTGTATCTGGGCAAACAGGTCCGTCGGCACGCGCAGGTGCAGGACTTCCAATACCTGCCCTCGATGCTGGCCGGCAGTGACCTGGCCGTCACCTACAGTCTGGAGGACGCCTTCCGAGAGTCGCTGCGCTCCTCCGCCCAACGCATCCTCTTCGGAGAGATTCGCGGGGCGGAGGGTCCGGTTGCGATCAAGGCGATGCAAGCCGGCAAAGGATCGATCTCCACCATTCACGCCCGAAACGCGGACGATGCCATCCACCGCTTCGCCGACATCCTGATGAGCGAGCAGGGCCTGAGCGATGACACCGTTCCGTTGCGTCAGATCATGCGCAGCATCGACCTGATCGTGCACCTGGACATGCTTTACAACCCCGACGGAACCCGGCGGCGCATTGTCACCGAAATCGCCGAGGTCATCCCGCGGCCTGACGCCCAGCTGCCGCTGGCTTCCCTCCTCTACGCATGGGACTGGGACACAGGCGCCTACACCCAACCGGAGAAACCAAGCACGCAACTGCAACAAGCGCTCTACCGTGTCGGTCTGGACCCGGAATACTTCTGGGCAGGCACAGAATGATGCCCCTGGCCGCGGTGCTTACCGGCGCCGCCACCGTCGCAGGAGTGCTCCTACTGGTTCTCGCGTTCCGGCCAGCACCACCCAAAGGACCAGACAAGACCGCCGGGGCCACCGTGGCTGGCCGGTGGGCGAGAATCAGCAGGCGGCAGAAATTCCTGTTGTTGGTCGGAATTCTTGCTGGAGTGGTCGCCGCGGAGGTGTCCGGCATCATCGTGCTGGTCGTGGTGATCCCGGTTGCGATCGTCGGGTTGCCGTTGCTGCTGGGGAAGGCGGACACGGAAGAACGAGACCTGCTGTCCGCATTGGAGACCTGGGCGCGGAGCCTGGCTGCTGCGGCCGAGACTGGGTCATTCACCCTCAAAGAGGTCATCGGCATCGGCCGCGCCTCCGCACCTCCGCGTCTGCGCATCCCGATCGACCGAATGTGCAACCGGATGAACGGCTCCTGGAGCACAGCCGCAACACTGCGGGCATTCGCCGACGAGATGGATAACGCGTGGGCCGACGAGGTCGTGATCTACCTGATCCAAGCCGCAGAATTCAACGCCGGCGGCCTCAGCACGGCGTTGGCCGGCCTGGCCGACAATCTTGCCAGCCAGGTCAAAGCACGGATGGTGATCTACAACGAACGCGACAAACCGCGCCGGACCATGCTGACAATGACCGGGATTATCGCGTTCGTTTTGGCGGGCATTGTCCTGTTCTCCCGAACCCCGCAGATCGCCGCCTATAGCACCCCGGCTGGTGAGGTGATCCTGACGATCATCCTCGCCGTGTTCCTGCTTCTGCTGGTCTGGGCGAAACGGCAAACACGCACCTCACCCGAACCGCGCATCGTCATCACCGACACCCACGGCATAGGGGATCGACCGTGAACCCGATTCTGATCGCCTTCCTGCCCGGCGCTCTGGTCGGAGCCGGGCTCGGCCTGTTCTTGCTCGCCACGGCCCCGCGCGTCCTGCGTGCCGGTGATGCACTCGACCGGCTCGGCGACCTCAACCCGGCACCCGAAACCGGCGCCACGACCCGTGCGCTCTCGGATCGGATCGGCGCGTGGATGCACGAGCATGCACCCAACCTGCCCGGCTTCATCGCCCCCATGAAACAACTTGATCTCCTGGAAATCCCGGTCAGCAGGTTTTACGCGCAGAAACTCCAATACGCGGCGCTAGGCTTCGCGGCCCCACTTCTGATTCCCATCCTCTTTCAGCTGACCCTCGGCTTCTTTTTCCCGCTTCCGCTGGTTGTCAGCCCGGTGCTGGCCGCTGTCATGTGGATGATCCCCGACAGTACCGTGCGCACTCGAGCCAAACAAGCACAGCGCGAGTTCACCCGCTTCGTCACCGTCTACCTCGAACTGGTGGCGGTGGCGCTGCTGGGGAACACCACCGCGGACAGCGCCCTGGCCAGTGCTGCGACCGTGTCCGATTCGTGGGCGTTTGTCCGGATCCGCCGTGAGTACCAGCTCGCCGACCTGACCCGTACCTCGAAATGGGACGCACTGGATCGCCTGGGCGTTACCATCGGGGTGCCCGCGCTGACCGAAATGTCTCGGACGATGCGGCTGGCCGACGCCCGGATCGGCCTCCGCGACCAGTTGCGCGCGGCCTGCGACAAACTCCGCGCCCAACTCGCCGCCGACGATACCGCCGCGGCCGAACGAGTTACCTCCCGGATGGATGTCCCCGTGATGCTCACCCTGGCCCCGATCCTGGCCATCGTCATCACCCCCACACTGTTGCAACTGACCGCCATGTGAGAAGGAAGGACAAACGACATGACTAAAATCATTGCCGGACTGTTGGGCCGGTATACGCGCATCAATGCCACGCTTCGCGAGCGGGTCGAAAAACTCCGTGCAGACCCCGAATCCGGTCTGGAGCAGTCGACCTGGACCGTGATCATCGCGGTCGGCGGTGCCGTCCTGGCCATCGCCATCCTGGGCCTGATCACGGCCTGGGCAACCGGCTACATCGGCAAGCTGCCCGGGTAAGAACAGCCGGGCACCAGGATGATGACAATTCACCTGCGAGGCACACTCCGACAGCTCGGCCGGGAGGACGGGGTCGCAACCAGCGCGATCGTCATTCCCGGAACCGTGCTGCTGGTGGTCATCGCCCTGCAATGCGCACTGTGGTTCCTCGGCGGCAACATTGCACAGAACGCCGCCATGGACGCCTACCGCGACGCCCGCGCCTACCAATCCACGACCGACGCCGGAACCGCTGCCGCCGGCAGCGTGCTCACCCTGACCGGCGGGTTCCTGGACAACCCCACCGTGCAGGTGCAGCGCACCGCCACCACCGTCACTGTCACCGTCACCGGGGATGCAGTCTCCCTCATCCCCGGGCTGTCCCTGCCGCCAGTCCAGCGGAGCATCACCGGCCCGGTCGAACGATGGATACCAGCACCATGACCGTTGCCGGGCGACTGCTGCGTGACGACCGAGGAGAGATCGAAGATCTCCCCGGCCTGACGATCCTTCTCGTCGGGATCATCGCCCCGCTCCTGGCCGTTGTGCTGTTCATGGGCCGCTACGGTCTGGCAGACAGCAGCGTGCAAAGCGCCGCCGCGGCGGCCGCCCGGGACGCATCCTTGTCCCGCACGGCAGCCGAGGCCGTGCCGCATGCCCAAGCTGCAGCGGCGATCGCCCTCCAGGGAAACGTCCACTGTGTCGGCCTCGACGTCACGATTGGTGGAAACGGGCTCACCACCGCGCTCGGCCAGACCGGCACCGTCAGCGTCACCATCATTTGCACGATCAGCAACGCCGATCTCGCGTTCCCCCTCATCCCGGGCACCACCACCATCACCGAGACCGCCAGCAGCCCTGTCGACCCCTACCGGCAGCGGTGAACCCATGAAATACACGCCCCTCGTCCTCATCCTCGCAGTCGCGATGATTCTGATCGCTGGCATCGTTGTCGACGGCGACGGCAAAACACAAACCGTGCAACAGTCCCTCACAATCGCCGAAGGCGCAGCCCGCGCCGGCACGAACGCCGCCGCCGGCAACGCCATCAACGGCGACGCCTTCACCCTCAGCCAACCCGCCGCGATCAACGCCGCCAACAACTACATCGCCGCAGCAGGAGCAACCGGCGAAACCCGAATCGAAGCCGACCAAGTCATCGTCACCGTCCACCTCACCTATACGCCGAAGGTGCTCAGCAGCTTCGGCTTCGGCCCGATACCGGTCCAGGCGACAGCCTCCGCCAAACTCGTCGACCACAACTAAAGCTAGGGAAGGAAACACATGATGACCGTGTCTGGAAGGCTTACCAGGATCACGGTTGCGGCATTGGCTGGGACACTCCTTCTGGGCGGCTGCAGTGGCCAAACCACAATCGTCCCGACAACCGCGTCGCGGACGGCGTCCTCAACTCCGACTGCATCATCGATCGGCGCACCGAAGACCGCCGACGAAGCATGGAGCGCAGCTACCCAAACGATCACAAGTTTCGTGGAGGTGCAGTACCAGATTCAGGCCAGCGCGGGTGCCAATCCTGAACGCATTGACCCATATGCGACCGGGTCTGCGCTCGAGAATGTGGATCAAGTTGCGGCCGGTCTTGCCGAAAAGCAGATCACGACGGCCGGTAGGCCAAAATGGACCCCAAATGCTTCCGTCTCGACGTTTGGTGTCGTTACCCCACAAAGTGGATCGGCGATTCCAAATGGAATCGTGTACGTCCGCGGATGCTTCGATGTCTCGGACCAAGTTCCAAAGTATGCAGACGGATCTCGCGCTCCTGTCTCCAAGCTGCGGATTTACCCAGTCCAGTTCACTGTGCGCTACATGCCCGAGGATCAGACGTGGAAAGTTGATGCCCTCCAGAGCATCGCAGGTCAGCAGGGAGCGCCCTCATGCTGATTCATCCAGCTTCGACGTGGCTCCTCACTTTGAGCCTCTTCATGAGTGGAGTCACGTTCGCCGGGCCAATGGCAGCCGGACCAGGCGGGGGTGGATGCGACGCGGACCCGTTCAGTCCTACGTGTGACGTGTCGATCAATTCGGCAGGCGGCGCAATCCCGCCAGCCGCAAATCCTGTCGGTGCTGAGGGTCCCCCCGACGGTTTCGCTCCTGGCCCGCAGACGTGTTCCTATCTGGGTGCCGCTGTGCCGTGTGCAGACGCTGCTGGATCGTGGAGCGATAACGGCGACTGTCATGGATACGTCTCGCTCGCGGCCACTCAAGGGGCGCCTCCTCCCGGGCGTGACGCCGCCGTCGGCGCATGGTATCAGTGCACCGGGTACTGTCCGCCGCCCCAGCGGGACTGCTACAACGCGTCATTCTGGTCGGATACACCACCGGCCGGTGTCATCCGATACACGCCGGCGCAGGCCGCGGCACTGTTGGTGCGCACGTTCCAGTTGCGCGGCATCGACATTGGCATGGCCCCGGCACAAAAGGTGCACTCCGATGACCCGGTCGGCACCGTTCCTTACCGGCGAACCTGGGTCGGCATTCCGGTGTGGCTTTGGGTCGACAATCCACAACCGCTGAGCTTCGGCCCTTACACACAGACCGCCACCCTCGGCGGCGTTACCGTCACGGCCACGGCCCAGGTTGCGTCGGTGACGTGGTCCAGTGGTGACGGCCAGGCCGTCACGTGCGGTGTCGGCACCGTTTTCAACCTGGACGCGATGCGCGACCAGCTCGCCGTGGATTCCCCGACCTGCGGCTACCGGTACCAGAACACATCCGGTGGCGGTCAATTCACGGCAACGGCGACAAGCCACTGGAGTGTTCATTGGACCGGCGGCGGCACCGACGGCATGATCGCCGTTCGTGACACCTCCAGTACGACGCTGGTGCGCGTCGGTGAGCTGCAATCGGTGAACACGGACCTGGCCGACAGCCTCGGATAGAAGGGTTCAACTGATGCGCAGATACGTTGCCGGGGTCGGATCCCTGCTGGTGTTCGCGGCGATTCTTGTGGGCGTCCCCGCCCTGCTCGTCGTCGTCGCCGGAAACCCTCTGCCCAGCACCGGGCAACTGGGCAGCATCCTCACGTTCACTCCGGACTACGGCAACGTGATCCTGGTCACCAAGGTTTTGCCGACGATCGGCTGGATTGCGTGGGCCTTCTTCACCATCCCGATGCTGATCGAGGTCGTCGCCTCGATCACCGGCCATGTAACCGGTAAGCGCTTTCGCGCCTTCCGTTTCCAGCAACACCTCGCTCTCACGTTAATCGCCGCGGTGCTGCTCCTCTTTGCTGGTGCCGGCACGCTGGCTGGACCTGCGCCGTCTGCGTCGGCCGCTGCCCTGTCAACAGGCGCGGTCGGCGCCCCGCCGTTGGTACGCGCTGGAGCTGCCTCGGGTCAGACGCATATGGAAACAACCGCAACCGCACTAACACCGGATGTGTTCTCGTCGACGGCGGCGACGATCACGGTGACGCATACCGTCATGCCAGGGGACACCCTCTGGGATCTGGCCGTCCAGTTCTACGGTGACGGAACCCGCTATGTCGACATTTACCGCGCGTCAACTTCGGCCGTGCAACCAGACGGTTCACAGTTGACTGATCCGAACCTCATTCGCCCCGGCTGGTTGCTAACCGTGCCTGGCGTCGCGGTTCCCACGACGCCTACACCGGGTCCGGCTGCTCAAGCAGGCTCCTTGTCTGGCTCAACTCGCGTGCCGACCGGCGGCACTCCTGCGGCAGGCGGGCACGAAGGCGCGACCGAGCCGACCCCGTCCGCGGCCGTGCGGTTGCCGGCCCCGGGACAGACACTCGTGCCGCCGACCACACCGTACGACCATGTAGGCGAGAATTCGAATGATCCGAGCGCGGACCAGCCGGCCGCGCTGATGACCGGTGGAGGTATCGCCGGGTTGCTCGCTGCCGGGGTCCTGGTGGTGCTCCGCCGGCGGCGGTTGCAGCAGCGACGCCACCGCCACGCGGGTGAGCGCATCGCCATGCCCGACCCGGAGCCGCACGATCTTGAAGTGCACCTGCGCGCGCTCGAGGACCCGCTGCAACTCGAACACGTCGATAACGCCCTACGTGTACTGCAGACGTGGGTGGAAACCAGTGGAGGAGTTCTCCCGGACTTGTTTGCGGTGCGGCTGTACGAGGATGGGATTGCACTGTACTTCGGAGGACCAACTAGTCTTCCCTCGCCCTTCGTTCTGTCGCATGAGGACCAGACGATCTGGACAATCCGATCCCGAGATGCGTCCGCCCCAATCCAAGAGGCGATCTCGCCGTACCCGGCACTGACGACCATTGGCGTCGACCGCAACGGCGGCGTTCTCCTGTTGAATCTGGAGCACGTCGGATCGGTGAATGTTATTGGCGACGAAGCGCTCAGTCGCGGATTCTTGAATGCTGTGGCGGCTGAACTTGCCAGCAGCCCTTGGGCCGACCAAATCCAGGTCACCATCGTCGGGATGGCCGTCGAACTCGGACACAGCCTCAACGCATCCCGGGTGCACCAGAGCGACGATGTCGCCGCGCTGTTGCGAAACCTTCAACACGATCTCGACGATCGTCGATACGCGTTGGCAGGCTTCGAAATGCGCAGCGTGCTGCAGGCCAGGTCGGTGCCGGCCGGCACCGAATCGTGGGCGCCCCACGTTGTCCTGATCGCAGGGCCCGTCGGAGAAGACACGGGAAGCGCCCTGCAGAATTTGGTCGACAGTAACCCGAACCTCGGGCTTGTGGTGGTCACCCAAGAAGGCGCCGAGGGTGATCGGGCAACGGTGCGAATGAATCCGGATGGGCTGGCCGAACTGCTGCTTCCAGGTGGGCTCGCTCCGGATCTTCCCTTCACACCGCAACTGTTGCAGGCCCGTGAACTCGGACTGCTGCAGCAGCTTGTCGACACCACCACGCGAGTCTCGCGACCTGCAGATCAGATCGGTTCGGCGGCCTCCCGTTACGCGGCGGAGCGGGTGGATTCTGTGCCGGTGGACAAACGGGACCGTACCCAGCCGGCGGACGACCGGGTGGGTGAGGGCGGAGAGATCACGCGGGCGGATGAGGAATCTCTCTGGCCGGATTGGTCCGCCCCGTATCTGAGGTTGCTCGGCCCGGTCGACATGCTGTATCTGGAAGACGAGACGGCGATGCCGGGCCGCGGGATCGAGCTGATCGCCTACCTGAATCTGAACGGTGCCGTGGAGGGGCGGCAGTTACAGCGTGCGTTCTGGCCCGATGCCGTTGAGGCCGGCAACAACCAACGACAGTTGGCGAGGAAGGTGCGCGTTGCGCTGGGCCACACGCCGGAAGGGCAGCCGCTTCTCCCGGAGAACACGCAACACCACGGCTACCGCCTTCACCGGGCGATCCGCTCAGATTGGGACGACTTCCGGGCACATATAGGCAACGACCCAACGGCTGCCGAAACGGAGGATCTTCTCGCCGCGTTGAAACTGGTGCGTGGACAACCATTCGCCAACTGCAATACCCGCCGCTGGTGGCAATGGGTTTCCTTCCCCGAAGAAGACATGCTCGAGGCCATCCTCGACACTGCTGACGAACTCGCTGGCAGAGCCCTCGCCGCCGGCGATCAGGTCACGGCACACTTCGCAGCGCGCGTCGCCCAGAACGTTGACCCGTTGAACGAGGCGGGGTGGCGAATCGAAATGAGCATTGCCATCCAGTCAGGCGACAGTGAAGGATTCGGGCGCATCCTAGAAGACCTCTACGCCCGTGTCGGTGGTCACGATCCCGACTACGAACTCGACGAAGACACCCAGCAGCTGGTCGATAGTTTCGCCACGGAGAAGGCCAAAACGCTATGAGTGGCGCCCACGTTGTCTCGGAATCACGGCGGAAACGACACCTGTCCACCACGGCCACATCCGGCCTGGCGGCGCTGATCAGTTGCGGGCTCGCCGTAGCAGTGTGGCCCATCCTCACCACGCATGTGTACGCCTGGATACTCGCCGGGCTACTGATCGGCGCAGGCACTCTTGTTGCTGTCGTCGATGTGCAGACAAATAAACTTCCGAACCGGTATGTCGCCCCGGTCGCGGCGGCCGGATGCGTCCAGGCGGCCGCGATCGCGTTTGTATCAGGCAACCCTTCCCGCCTGATCATCCCGCTGGCTTCCGCTGCGGTCGTCTTCTCCGTCTACACGGCGATGGGGTTGGCGGGATGGTTCGGATTCGGCGATGCCAAGTTCGCAGCCGCGCTAACGGTTACGGTCGCGATCAGTTCCGGGTATGCATCCGTGTTCATCGTCGCTATCGCCATGTTCATCGGCGGCGCCCAACAGTTACTGCTGACTGCTTCCGGTCGTGGGAAGCAGGCCTACGCACACGGTCCTGCGCTGATTGCGGCCGCATCCATTATTCTCGGCCTGACCCTCACCACGACCCCGTAGGTATCGGCGTACTCGGTGCCGGTGGCAGACGTGTCGCGGGCGAACTCGGCGGACTGCGCATCTGACTGAAGAACGCTTGCAACTCGTCTAAGGTGTTCGCGTGGCTGACTCGGCCAAGGCGTTTCTGGGCTCTTCAGGCGCGGACGCGGTGGACCGCTTCGCGGTTGCGCCGCAGCGGTTTGGACTGCTGTGCACGCTCATTCGTAATCGTCGGGGTCGTCGAGCCTCGCGAAGAAGGCGTCGTCGGCTTCGCGTCGTCGTGCCACGTCGTTAGTAGCGAATTGGACGAAGTCCTTGTCACGATTGGTGATGACGAGATCCTCGACGGTCACGACCGGGACCTCGCCAGGCCAGGCGGTCTGTCTGGTGGGGCGGTCCCGGTCGAGGCGGGTGCCGGATGCGGTGACCCAGTCGCGCAGTCGTTGGCGGGTTTCGGCGAAGTCGCGGTGCCAGCTCGACGGAGCGGAGCCGTTCTGCCCTGGATCGTAGGTGCACAGCCAGTGCAGGTGTAAGGCTGAAAGCTCCCAGACGAGCTCGGGGTGGCGGTGCCAGAACGGTGGGATCACGTTGATGCCCAGCCCGTAAGTGTGGCGCAGCCAGTTGACCCAAGCATTCAGTTCCAGCCACTCGCCCTCGGCGTCCTCGGCGGTGAGCAGATTCCAGTTGATCGGGTGCGGTGGTTCGGGCGGGGACTCATCGTCGTGATCATCGGTGTCGTCCGGCGCGCCAGGCTCGGGCTCCTCAGTAGTCGGCATTTGGTCCGCTTCAGCGTCATCGGGCTCGTCACCCGGTAGGTTCTCGTGCCGCATGGTCCAACCGCCTCAGCGGGTGATGCTCGGCGCTGATTTCGCCGCAGGAATCGGTCGTTGGGTGGGATCGACGACCGGTGCGCGGGATGGTTCCGCGGTTGCCGACTGCCGGCGACTGCGGTCCACAGTGTAGGTGGACCGCGCGATATCGTGGCCGAGCTTCTTGGCGACGAATTCCTCAGCGCGCACGTCTTGGCCGTCTACTACAGGGTGGTCGTACTCGTGAGAGTAGCCCTCGGCGATGAAGTGGTCACCTTTGGCGAAACGCCCGTAGGCACGTTCGGCTGTCTTCCGATACGTAACCAGGTCATGGAACGTCGTCTCGACCTGGGTGAACGATCCGTCCGGTTCCTTGCGATAGTGCTCCTGGCCGATCTTGGCGTAAAACCTCGCGTCGCCGCGTTCGGTAAAGGTGAGCTGTGGGTCGGAGGCGATGAATCCTGAGAGAGATTCCTGCGTGCGGATGGTCATCAGCGAGGCTCCTTGCCGTCACACGAGTCCCGATTGGGGATCGTTCTTGCCAGACAGGTGCGCTGACGATCCCCGCGGTCCGCTGTCTCACGGCTGTGCCGGGCCACGCAACAGTTGGCGCGCGGTGCGGGCATTGCCGGGGACTGGGGAACGGGCGTGACGGTGATGCCGGAGCCGTTTCCTGGTTTGACCGATATGAGCCGCCGCAGCATCCGCCCACCTTGATTTTCTGTCACATTGACAAGCTTCGCCCGGACGGCGCGGAACGGTGCGATGGCGCAAACCACTCCGAACCGCTTGTGCCACGCGGACTCTTTTCGACTTTGGCCGCGCTTTGCCGTTGTGACCCTCCGATGTCAGGGGTGGGCTGGGCGGGACGGTTGACGACGGCCTTGACCGCCTGGAGGTGATCCTCGCGGAGCGCAGGGTCCGACGGTGTCGACAACTGGCGGAGCAGACTCACGTGCCCGAGGGACTGGTTGTAGGTCAGGACATACTCGCCGCGTGTCACCTCCCGGTCCAGAGCGCCGGAGGGTGGGGTGTCGTAGACGTACCCGTTGACCATCGCCGCCTGAGTGGTCTCGTCTCCGCAGTCCCATCCGGCCAGGTGCGTGATCGCCGCGTCCGGGCCATCTCGGTCGACGATTTCCAGAACGGCGTCCGCTTCCTCGCCCTGGAGAAACACCACGCTGACCCACCGCTGCTCCGCGTCGCGGCCTCCGGGGTGCGTTGGGTGCCAAGCGATGGCACCCGAGTACTGGGCAGCCCGATCCAGCCGCGCCTCCACCGTGTCCAGCAGTGTGCCGGCCTGCCTCAGTTCGTCTGCAGCAGCCAGTGCCGCATGCGCGCCAGCCGGGTGATTGCCATGATCGTCGAACGCTCGTGCCCGGTGACTCAGGTGAGTGCTTGCGAGCTGTTCGAGCGCCTGGTGCAATGATTGAACTCCGGCCAGCAGATCGCCGATGACCGCGGAGGTGTCGGATGGGTCATCGAAGCTGCGTGTAGCGTGAGCAAGTCCGTGCAGCGCCTGCCGAGTCGCCTCCCCGTCGGCGACCGGGTCATGGAAAGTGGGCATGAGTCCTCCCTAACGAATTGACTTCGCCGGGCAGGTACACACCACGCACCCGCACCGATATCGTCAGATGGTCGGCGTCGCTGTTGCAGATCAGATCGCACCGGCGCTCCGCATGATGATTGCCTCCCTGTCTGGCATTCCGAGACCCGGGACGTCGTAGGGAGGCCCTACCTGGTTGGAATGATGCCGGCGTGTGCACCACAAGGTCATCCTCCGAAGACCGCAGGGAAAGACAGCGGCGGTGCGTATGCTCGGAACACAACAGGAGATCGTGGTTCAGGCGGTGGCGCGTGGGCCGCCATACCGGGCGATGCGCGCCGCGGCGGCGAAGTCGGTCGTGGCGGCAACGCTGGCTTCGAATCGTGACCATTGATCGTCGGTGAGGATGGGGCCGACCTCGGCCGGGTCGTAGTGGGTCCACCAATCGTCCAGGTCGTCCCAGATCAGCACGAACGATCGCAAGCTGTGTCGCACCGGCTCACCATCGAGCCGCATGGGACGACCTCGGTTTGCCATGCGCGTCTTGGTCGCGGTTTTTGCGCGTTCTAGTGCAAGGCGAGCTAGGCGCTCCAGATCATCCGTACGAACCGTGGTTTCGAGCACACGCACCCGTGCCGCACCAGCTGAAGCGGCCTCGCGGATGCCATTGGGCTGGGTGGTGTCAGCGGCGAGTGCGTCGAGTACTGCCAGGGATTGCGCGGCGTGGAGTCGCTGCTGCGCCGCCGTGATCGACCCGCCTGCATCGATCGCCTCAAGTTGGGCCGTGGCGTGATCGCGGATTGCGTCTGGCTGGGCGGGGTCGCCGGCCAGGCGTTGCAGCTCGTTGATGCGCTCCAGGCTGGTGTAGGAATTGCGGCCGGTAATCATGAGTGCTGCCTGGCTTCTGGTGTCACCGGCCAGTGGCCCCGCCACGGTGGCGGCATCGTATGACCGGGAGTTTTGCCTGTCCGTCCCGAATCGGGTGGCTTCTTGACGTCGGGTGGCATCCTCGGCGATGAGGTCCTTCAGTTCCCGATACAGTGCGGCCGCTTCGGTCTGGGTCAGCGGTTTGTGCAGGATGTTGTCGTCCTGTTCGGCCATCAGTTGGGCCAGCCGGTCGGAGATCCCCGATCGCACCCACACGTTCGTGGTCTTGATGCCGAGTCGGGCCAGGGCGGCAAGTCGGCGAGCACCACAGACCAGCACCCCGTCCGGGGTGACGGTGATGGGTTGGAGCAGCCCCTCACGTTCGATGGATGCCACGAGGGCGTCGATGTCACCGAGGTCACGGCGGTGCCTGGTCCCGACCACGATGGAGCCGATTGCGCGCTCCAGCTCGACCGCCCCGGACGAGTCACTCATGCCGGTCGCCACCGAACGCTTGCGAGGGTGCCGACAAGCTGATGCTGAGGACAAGGTCATCATCAGCCAGCAGCGCGTGTACCGGTTCCCCGACCAGAAGCCTCAAAAGTACCCCGCGTCCGACAGAGGTGTGAGCACGGTCCGGGTCGGGGTGGCCGAGCACGACCCGCAGCAGCGCGTTCCAGGATTCCGCGGGCAGGTCGAGGAGGGCGCGGGCGTGGCGGTCCCGACGTAGCGACTCATGCGCGCTAGCCCGTGAGGTGGCCGCGGCCAGGCGGCCACAGACGTACTCGATTGCTGTCCGCGCGGCCGCCGTCGGCCAGCCGAGCGCGCTGAACAAGCCGGTGATGTCTTCGACCGCCGTAGCGACGGCCGCCGACTCGTCACCGCGCGATCGACCATTACGAGGTGCGCTGCCGGTGGGATCGTTCGCGGTATCCGTGTCCTCGTCGTCGGGGTTGATGTGGAATGCGGGGTGGTAGTCGGGCAGGGGGTTCTCTCGGTCACTGAACCGTTCGGCATCGTGGAACACCGAGTATTTCGAGCGTCGGGCCTGATCCGTTGAGCACAGCAGCCCGTTGCCGCGTTCCTCGGCGATCATGGTCACCTGCACGGCACGGGTTACCACAGCCCACGGGTCATCGGCTGTCCGGACGGCCTGGGTGCGCATCGCCTCGAATGCGGCGGCGGCAGCTTCCCACGGGTCCAGCCCGTGCTTGCGCGCCAATGCCGCATACCGGTTGGCTGCGTGTGTCATCAAAGCCGCGACTTCGGGGTTGTGCTGCCACGTGTCACACCCGGCAGCGTGCAACCGGTTCAGCAGATCTCGCAGGCCCTCGGAGGTCTCGAACCCGGCGCACGAATCATCATCGTCACACATACGCGACCCACCTCCTGACAGACAGGTGTGCACGCACTTCCCACAGCCGCGCACGTTGACGTGACCCGGTGCGGCTCTACCTCGGCTCGACCGCCGGTGCGGTTTCTCGTTCTCGGGTGTCGTTTATGTGTGACTCGCCACATCGTTCGCGATATCGGTAGTCTCGAGGGCGGTCGGCGCAGATGAGGCCAGCCACCGGCCCACCGTCGAAGGGTGTACACCGGTTGTCCGCGCGATGGCCTTGTTCGACAACCCTTCTGCGTGCAGAAGCTCAGCAAGCTCTCTCCGCACGGGTGCGCCAGCAAACTCTGTATCCGCAGCTGAGGCGCTGCCGGCACCCTCTGTGGCGGGGAGCCCCGGTACGGGGCGGGTGAGAATGACAGTCAGGTGCGTAATCGCCAGCAACACGAGCGGGGGTACCGCGGCAACTGACGCCGCCAGCGCGCCAGGAACATCGGCATCTGCTGACACAACAGCGTGGAGAGCATTCGCCGTCACCGACACGAGGGCACCAGCCATCAGGAGAAGCCACGGATACCAGGCGGTGTGCTGCTCGTCGAGGGCCACCACCGAGACGGTCGCTACCACGATTATCCCGTCCACGATCAACGGCCACGCCCAGGCCTGTCTGCTGGAGATGCCCGAGCGTTCGGCGAGATCCGACAGCGCGGTGAACGACAGCCAGAACGCGCCGGCGGCGATGAACACCGTCCCGGCGACTGCGGTCGTCACCGCCAAGCGGCCACCGCGTCGCGCTGTGATCCCGCGGTTCACGAGTGTATCTGCCCGATGGGAGGCCTCGCCACCGGTCGGCGCGCCTCAACTGGCCCACTCGTTAGCGCAACGCCTTTTGCGCGGCGGTAGGCCGAGCGGATTGTCGCGGTCACCTCTACGTCTGGCAGTCCTATGCGCCTCGCAGCAGGGCCGAGAGCCTGCCGTGTGGCCTCGGGCTCGGTGCCGGCCTCGGCCAGGCGGCACGCCGCCCAGAAAAGTGCCTGGTTGCGTTCGCCCTCGCCGCGAGAGGCCACCCAAGCCGACAGCCGCTCCGCGTCGGTCCCCACGCGGATCGCGTGAGTTGGTGCGGAAGCACGGGACGGACGGGGATCGAGGAAGTTGCGTAATGCCACAGCATCCGTCGGCACCGGTGCCGACCTCGCGGTGGTGATCAGCTCATACGTGACGGATCGACCCTCGCTGGTGATGATCGAGGGCGGCGCGATAACGTATCCGCGGTTGCCTCGAAAGTCGACGCCCACAGCTGCTGCCTGCCATGAGGGCTGGGGGTGGGCAGGGTCTGCCGGATAGTAGGCATGGACGCCGCCCGACGGCGTGCGCACGAGCGCCGCCCACCCTTCAACGAGTCCGGCGCGGCGGGCGCGCTCGAATCCGACGAATCCCGACACCGGCCCGTGCACGTCGATGTCGACGACATCCACTCGGTCTCCGCCGGTGGGCAGGCCAATGTTCGCCTCCGGCCAGCGCGCCCACCAGTCAGCAACCAGCCTTGGGTTCACGCTTGCATCGTGAAAGCCGTGTGACGTCAGCGGACGTTTACTGCCGGGCACGCACGCGAACACCGCCACACCCGCCGACGCGAACTCTCTCGCGGCTTCCGGCAGCTGCAGTCCGGCAACCGACGTGAGCAGTTGTACCGCGTCCATCACAAGGTCCTCGCCCCGGACCGCACGACTGCCCGTGAATGCGACCCCTGGTCCAGCGCGGGTATTGACCGCGAGGGCCCGACAGGCTCAGCGGCGCGACGCGCTGTCTCGCGGATGAGCCCCGGTGGGTCGCCGTTACCGATCTGTACGGTTGGCAGGGCATCGAGGATTTTCACAGCTGTCGCTCGCACCCGCGCGCCGGTGGCTTGCACGACCTCCACCGGTGATTTTCCATCTACCGAAGACGCCCACGACGAGACGTACGGGATAGTGTAATTGGAGGTATCTAGCCCGTGAGCGGCACCGATCATCAGCGCGACAGACTCGGCCTCAACTTCGTCGATTCCGCGATGCGCCAGTGCATCGGCATTGTTCGGGCCGTGCAACATGACATGGGCCAGCTCATGGGCGAGGGTCTTGACCTGCGCGGCGGCGTCCATGTTCTCACGCACCGCCACCGTGAGAGCGGTGTAATCCGTGACGCCGTTCGCGCCACCGATCATGCCCTCGTGTGGCACGGACAGCAGCGTGAACCCGTGCGCATGAATGAGGTCGGCCAGTCCGTCCCAGAGCCCAGCCGGCGCTTCGCCTTCCAACAGGGTCGGGCGTGGCCGCTCGGGCACCGGATCACCCGTCGTCTGTGACACATCCCACACGTATGCCGGCCGCACCCCGATCATCTTCGACCGTACGGCTTCACCAGAGCGTGGCTTCTCCAAGCGTGCAAGGCGACGCCACGATTCAGCGCGTAGCGGTGTTGCGGTCGCGAACCGGGCGGTGACCGGCGCCTGAATCACGTACCCGGACTGGCCCTTCAGCACAGAGCGACCCAGCGATTGCCACTGCTTGAATCCCGCAACGTATGTCGGCACCGGATCGGGCACACGCCCGGCCTCGAACGCCGACAAGTGCTGCATCCAGATCAATAACGTGTTGTTGAACGACCGTGACCGGAACCGCGCGGCGAACTCCAGAGCCAGGCCCCAATCCTCGCCGGTCACCAGATTCTCGACGGCGCCAACCAGTTGCTCGTGCAGCGCGTCAAGCTTCGCGTCGCGTTCCGCACGTGTGTCGTCAACTGTTGTCATCTGCGCAACTCCTGTCGCCTGACTGTCGAGCGGTGGGGCTCACTGATGATCAGGTGCGCCAGGATCACCAGCACAGGGTGGCGGACAGCGATTGGGCCGCCGTCACTCGCACTTCGCCCCGCGACAGAGACTTCTCTCAACAAGTTCCGTCGACTCTTTGATCAGGGCGTCTTGCGGGGCGCTTCGATGCGCGCACGCCAGAGGGGAGTGCCACAATCCAGAATCTCCTTCGGGGCGCAATCACCCGCAGCTGACGGATCCTGCTCGATCAGTTGCCGGACTCGCGCGGCGTGGTTGTTTCTCTAGTGTCCGCGGCGACGTGTTCGTCGTTATTTGCGTCACTGCTGTCACGGACTCGCCGAATATCGATGACCTCGACTTGCTCCCGACCGTGCCGCTATCAATGAGCCGAAGTCGTTGACGGCGCAGATTGGCAGCTCCGTCGCCTACTGGTCAAGAATCCGAACCACGAGACCGATCGAGTTGCCACGCTTCTTGCAGATCGAGGGCAAAGCCGTGACGAAGCGCGCCTGACGCCACTGGGCGGAGCGGCTTACCTGTTTCGTAAGGGGAGGTGTCTCGGTGACGGTTTCGATGCGGGTGATGAGCGCGGGCGATGGTTACAAGTATCTGCTGCGTACCGTCGTGGCTGGTGATGGTGACCGGTCGTTGTCGACTCCGTTGACGCGGTACTACGCGGAGGCGGGGACACCACCGGGCCGGTGGCTGGGCAGCGGTGTTGGTGCGCTTGGTGACGGTCAGATCCTCGTTGGTGATCAGGTTTCGGAGGTGCAGCTGCAGCTTCTGGTCGGGATGGGGCGTGACCCGGTCACGGGGGAGCCGCTCGGGCGCGCCTACCCCGCCTACACGTCCGCCGAGCGGACCAACGGGCGGGTCGGTGCCCTCGACCCCGGCCTGAACATTCTCGAGCGTGCGGAGGCAACCGCTTCGATCGGGGCTGAGGAGGCTGCGCGGGGGGCGCGGCGGGCGGTGGCGGGGTTTGATTTCACGTTCTCGGTCCCGAAGTCCGCGTCGGTGTTGTGGGCGGTCGCCGATGCGGGGACCCAGGAGTCGATTGTCGGTGCGCATCATGCGGCGGTTGCAGAGATGGTTGCGTTCATGGAGCGAGAGGTTGCGGCCACCCGGACCGGTGCAACCGGGCGTGATGGTGCGGTTGCGCAGGTGGATGTGAGCGGGTTGATCGCAACGGCGTTCGATCATTACGACTCCCGTGCCGGTGACCCGCATTTGCACACGCATGTCGTGATCAGCAACAAGGTCCGCACCGTACTCGACGGGAAGTGGCGTTCACTGGATGGCCGGCCGTTGCACGCCGCCGTGGTGGCCTTGTCGGAATTGCATGAGGCGGTGTTCGCCGACCACCTCAGCCGGGCGCTCGGGGTGGAGTGGGTGCTGCGGGAGCGGGGTAGCGACCGCAACCCCGGCTGGGCCATCAGCACGGTGCCCGAGAATCTGGTTGGCGAGTTCTCCAGCCGGTCCCGACATATCGACGTTGAGGCGCGTCGTCTCGTGGAGGAGTGGGCTCGGGTGCACGGCTGGCGGCCGTCGAAGGCGACGATCATCCGACTGCGGCAGCAGGCGACCCTCAGCACGCGTCCGGGCAAGCAGGTGCGGTCGCTGGCTGATCTCACCGCCGAATGGCGGGACCGCGCAAGCAACCGGCTTGGGCAGGATGCAACCGGCTGGGCCCGCACCGCCACCGTCGGAGCGGAGCCTATGCTGCTGCGCGCGGAGGACGTGCCGTTGGACGTGATCACGAACCTCGGTCGGTCGGTTGTGGAGGTGGTGGGGGAGAAGCGGTCGACGTGGCGGCGCTGGAACCTGTACGCGGAGGTGGCTCGGCAAACAATGGGCTGGCGGTTCGCCACCACCCCGGACCGTGAGGAAATCGTCGGAATGGTCGCCGATGCCGCCGAAGCAGCCTCGCTGCGCCTGACCCCACCGGAGTTGGCGTCCAGCCCTGTTGCGTTCCGGCGGCTCGATGGGACCAGCGTGTTCCGTCCCCGACATTCGGAGGTGTTCTCCTCGGAGGGTTTGCTGGCCGCTGAGGATCGGCTACTCGCCTTGGGCCGGAACACCGGCGGCCCGACCGTGGCTGTCGAAACGGTCGAACGGATCACCGAGCGTCCCCACGGACATGGCCGGAAGCTCGGTACCGACCAAGCCGCGGCACTGGCAGAAGTCGCCGTATCTGGGCGCGTGCTCGACCTGCTGGTCGGGCCCGCCGGTGCGGGCAAGACAACCGCGATGCACGCGCTACGCCGGGTGTGGGAGGCCGGACGCGGTGCCGGCTCCGTGGTCGGTCTTGCACCCTCCGCGGTCGCCGCCCAGGTGCTCGCCGACGACCTCGGTATCGGAACGGAGAACACAGCGAAGTGGTGGCAAGACCACCTCACCCACGGTACAACGTTCACAGCAGGCCAGTTGGTCATCATCGACGAGGCTTCCCTGACCGGCACGCTGACGCTGGAGCGCATCACTGGACTGGCCGCCGAGGCCGGGGCGAAGGTGCTGCTGGTCGGTGACTGGGCGCAACTCCAGTCCGTCGACGCGGGCGGAGCATTTGCGATGCTCGTCACCGACCGCCCCGACGCCCCCAAGTTGGTGGACGTGCACCGTTTCACTCACGAATGGGAGAAGACCGCATCGCTGGACCTGCGACACGGACGGACGGCCGCGATCGAGAGCTACGACGGGCACGGCCGGATCCTCGGCGGCGACACCGACGAGGTGACCGCGGCCGCGTACAGGGCATGGTGGCACGACCGGGCAGCCGGGTTGTCCTCCATCCTGATCGCCGAGACCGGCCAGGCCGTCACCGAACTGAATGTGCGGGCCCGCGCCGACCTCATCCTCGATGGCGTGGTGGATGCGTCCCGTCAGGTCGGGCTACGTGACGGGACCGCCGCCTCCGTCGGCGATGAGGTCATCACCCGCCGCAACGATCGGCTGTTGCGGTCGGGCCGGGATTGGGTGCGCAACGGTGAGCGTTGGCATGTCACCGGGGTGCGCGTAGACGGGTCGCTGACCGTGCGCCGAGTCGGCAGGAGGTGGGGCGGGAAACTGGTGCTGCCGGCCGGGTATGTGGCCGAGCATGTCGATCTTGGCTACGCCGTGACCGCGTACCGGGCTCAGGGTGTCACCACCGACACCGGCCACGCACTGATCGAGCCGACAACAACACGCGAGAACCTCTACGTCGCACTCACCCGCGGGAGGGAATCGAACACGGCGTATGTTGCCGTCGACCGGCCTGACGACAACCACTCGACCCAGCACCCCGGCGACAACCCGGACGCGACCGCCCGCAGCGTGCTCTACGGGGTCCTCCAGCACGTCGGCGCCGAACCCTCCGCCCACCAGATGATCACCACCGAGCAGGACGCGTGGTCGTCGATCGGACAGCTCGCCGCCGAATACGAGACCATCGCAGCCGCCGCCCAACACGACCGGTGGGCCACACTGATTCGAACATCCGGACTCTCGGAAACCGACGCGGAAGCCGCGATCGCCTCCGACGTGTTCGGCCCCCTCACCGCCCAGCTACGCAGGGCCGAAGCCGACCACCACAACGTGGACACGCTCCTGCCGCGACTGGTCGCCGCACGCGGGTTCGCTGATGCCGCCGATATCGCAGCGGTGCTCCACGCCCGCGTCGCCCGCGCGACGGCCAGGCCTGCCGGCAGCGGCCGCACCTGGCGCGCCGCGCGGCTGATCGCCGGGCTCATCCCCGCAGCTGTCGGCCCCGTGACCCCTGATATGCGTCAGGCGCTCGATGAACGCCGCGACCTGATCGAACACCGAGCCGCGGCCTTGGTCAGCAAAGCCTTCACCGACCACGCGCCATGGGTCGCTGGCTTGGGGGAGACTCCCAGCGATCCACGAAAGGCCCGGGCATGGCGTGTTCAAGTGCGCATCATCGCCGCGTACCGCGACCGTTACACCATCACAACCGATAGCCCGCTGGGCGCGCCGGCCGAAAACGTTGCGCAGCGCATTGACGCAGCACGCGCTCGGGCAGCGATAGACCGGGCACGACAGCTCTCCAGCAGCGTTGATAACGCGACATCACGTGCAAGCCGGGCTGGCGCCGCTCGCTCGGGATTGAGACTGTAGATGTGCCGGTCTGTGGAATGTCAGGGTCAGGGGTAAAATGAACGGTGGGGCAGATTTCTCCTCGATCTGACGCCCTCCTGGCAGGCCCACTGGCCACTCTCACCCGCACTGCCTCACCTTGCCGTTTGCGATGAGGGGACAGTGCCATGATCCGGATTCTTTGGGCCGCCAGCGTCCGCACCCGCTACTACCTGCGCAGCTGCGCACCCACGAACATCCTGCTGGACGCCATTCGCACCCGCCGCGGACTCAAGTGGGGTGTGCCCGCGATGCTCCTGGCCATCCCCTACTTGCTCATCGTGAGCACCTGCGCGTCTTGGGCAGTCGACGGCGGCCCGGGGTGGCTGAACGTCGTGCTGCTGTGGGCGGCATGGAACTCGATGAAGTTTGTCGTCATAGGCCCGATAAGCCTCATCCTGCTCGCGCGGGCCCGGGCCATAGAGCGAGCCGCGCGGCGAAGCCAAGCGCGTCGGGACACCAGTGTCGACTCCGTGGTTGAGGTGCGCGCCTGACGGGGACTTACGTCACAAAGACGAAGCAGCATTGCTCCGCCGATCCACATTTCTCCGTCTGCGCTGTCCACTGAGGTGAGCCCAACCTGCATGCGCTGCGCGAGACCACATCTGCCTCGGCCGCCACCAGACTGCACTTGGGCTCACCGAGCAGCGCGCCGAGGAACCTTCCCGCGCCAAACATCAGGCAAGTAACGACATCCGCGAACCGAGCCGAAGGCGGCCAATGGTTTTCATCACGCGGTGCGATTGGCCAGTAGTCAACGAGACTCCGTATGGGCACGTTCATGACAGTCGGCATCTACGTCGATAAGTACGACTTGCACTTGAACGACCGCGGCAGTGTAAGCGGCGGTGAACAATGCACGTTCGCAGGTGCCGCGGTCAGCGAGTGCCTCGTCATAGTGGAGGCCTTTAGTGATTCCATCGCGTGTGGGCGTTCGGTCCTCTGGCCCTGGCCGAGTCGCTGCCTACAGCCGGTGGACAGGTGACACGGGCTCTGCGCCAGACACAAGACGTGCGGACCCGCGCCCTTGCGGCGGCATTTCGGATGCTCGACACCGGCTCGCTGCGTATCGGAGGCGAGCGGTACGCCGAAGCCAACGGGAGCCGCGGACTCTCAACTCTTCTGTGCGCGCACGTGAGCGTGCACAAGGAAACGGTGATGCTCTGTTTCCCCGCGAAAAGCGGCCAGCTATGGGACAGCGAGATCGCGGACGCCGACCTGGCCCGCTTCGTCCGGGGGCGATTACGCCGTGGTTCTGACAAACTCCTGCTGTCGTGGAATGACCGCGGTAGCCAGTACGCGATGACTGATGCCGCCGCCGTTCTGGGAACACCCCGGCGATTGCGAGAAAAGGCTACGTCGATCCGCGCCTCGTCGACCCCTATCTCGTTGGAGAGACCATTGACCCCGCCCGACTCGCGTCCGCCGAGTCAGAGCTACGCGCCCTACTTGTTCGCGAACCATCGCGCGTCGGAGCACCAACTTTGTCATGATCGCGCAGCGGAGCGGTGGCTTCTGGAACGGTAGGAGCCACTCGCTTGTGCGGTTGCCGAAATGTCGGCGGCACACTCTCCGGCGCCGACCAGCGGCCTAAATCATGCTCCCACTGTTGCTGCCTTATCGCCTCCCTGAGGTTGCACAGGCTCTGCTTGATTGTTGCCGTCGTCAAGAAACGGCCGGTCTCATTCATGGCACACTTCTTCACTTACCGCGCGATGTTCACTGCCGGATCGGTCGGTGGAACGCTCGCCGTACCCTACATCCAAGTTATGTCGAGGCGGAGTATCGTACAAGGGCCGTTCCTGCTGATTCACGGACCTTGAGGTTCCTCCTTGTCGGTGTCTGGGTCATCAGTGTCGGGCTCGCCGTCGACCGCGTCGTCATTTCGTCGGCCGTGCGACGCGGATCCGGCGGGAACGACCCCAAGCACGCCTCCGTCGGGGTCGGCGATGAAATCCGGTTCCGAACCACTGGTGCGCTTGTCAACGTTTTCCGGATCGTCGTGGTCGACCTCGAGGCCATCGACGAGTCCGTTGGTCTGATCGAATGGGTGTGCCATGTCTGCGGCAAGAGCGCTCAGCCCGGTGCTGGATTGATTCGATGTCGCGAACCGGCCATCGTCATGTGCCTGGTCGTCCGCGACGTGCTTTCCCTTGCTATCTTGCGGATGCGAGCCACCACCGTTGGTTTCGACTGCATCGCCTTCGCTTGCGTTCATGTTCTGCACGTTAACAGTGCAACGCCACCGCTGCAACGGGGTTGACTTCGCGGCCAGAAGCGCTTTCGTGGAGACATCGAGCGTGTTCGCGCACGCACGATGGGTCACGCCCGTCAATCCCTTGACAACGAACTGACGCCCGTGGTTACCGTGAGCTAGGCGGTCGCGCTGAGCCGGTGAATTGTGATGGCAGCGGCCGGGCCGTCGAGTCGAATGGAGTGTGCCTCGAATGCGCGCAATTATCGAAGTCGCGGGCTGGTGGGCAACAGTCGTCGTGGTGTGGGTGGTGACGGTATCGAGTGTGGGCCCGGCCGAGATCGTGTGCGCGCTGAGCGCCGGACTGGCCTGCGCCATCTTCGCACGACGGCTTCGGCTGACGTTCGGCTTTCGGTTTCGGCCGTCGCGCGTGTGGTTGCGCTCGATCATGCTCTTGCCGGTCGCGTTGATTGCCGATATTGGAATGTGCATCAGATTCATCGGCGGCGCGCTACTCGGCCGGCCTCAGGTCGGGCGAACCCGAAGACAATGGGGGCGGTCGGGGCGCTCTGCGGATGCGACGGCCTGGCGTTGCGCCGCAGGCTTGATCGTCTCGGCCACGCCCGGCACGCTTGTTCTCGACGCGGATCCCGGCTCGGGCGAACTGCTCCTGCACGTTTTGTGGTCGAGCCCGATCCGGATGGAAAAGTTGATCCCCGCATGAACGCGTGGATCACGGCGGCCGCCGTTCTGCTGGTGTTCGGGCGTGGCCCTGCGCTGTATTTTTCGTCGCGTGGCAGCAGTCTGCAACGACTGGTTGGCTTACAGCTCGCAGGGCTCGTCGCCGTGCTGGTGCTGATCGCCGTCTCCGAAGCGGTGGGCGAATCGATCTATCTGATTGTGCCGCTCGTTCTTGCCACACTGACGGCAACGGCACGCTAGTCTTCACGCGACTTCTGCGGCCGGATCCACGCGGCTCAGAGACGGCGGCAGGCGGGCATGGCGAGCGAGATCATCGTGAGTGAGATCATCGTCATTGTCTTGCTGGGCGTGGCCGGGTTCCTGTTCCTGATCGCGATCTGCGGGATGTTCCTTGCCCGGCGGTCCATTGACCGGCTGCACTTTCTGGCCGTGATCAGTTCGGCGGTTGTGCCTCTCGTGGCGATTGCCGCGGCTGTGCGCGAGGGCTTTACCCTGGGCGCGGCCACAGCGCTGGCGACCGGCCTGATCGTCGCGGTCTCCTCGCCTGCGCTGTCGATGGCGGTAGGGCGTGCCGTCGAGCAGGAGAGGCACGCCGACACGACGGGGGTCGGCACTGCACGGCCACAGGCGGGTAGGTCACCCGAATGACCGTGTTGATCGCTCTTGCACTCGCGCTTGTGCTGGCCGGTGCCGCCGTGGTCGTTTTCACAGACGATCCGGCAAAGCAGGCAGTCGTGCTGTCGGTCTACGGGTTTTTGCTTGCCGTGCTGTTCATGACCATGCAGGCGCCGGATGTTGCTCTCAGCCGAGTCGCGATAGGTGCCGCCGTCGTGCCCTTGATCGTGGTTCTTGCAATCGGCAAGATCGATAGTATCCGCGCGTCTAAAAAGAAGCACCGGTGACAAGAAAGCTGCGCTTAGCCATACTGGTCGTCGGGGCTGCCGCAGTCGGCATCGCGATGGTCTGGGCGGTCCTCTACCTTCCTGGGTTCGGCGGCTCGTGGCATCCGTACCGCGATCATGCGGCAGCTGCGGCACTGGCTCACGGCACCGCAAACGTGGTGTCATCGGTCAACTTCGACCAGCGTGCGTTCGACACGTTCGGCGAGGAGTCCATCCTGGTCGCGTCTGTCGTGGGCATCGCGGTGATCCTGCGTCCGATCGCGGGCGAGCGCAAGAAACAACGAGCCGCCGCAGGACATGTGCTTAATACCACATGCAATGAATGACGCTGGTGAGGATCGGGGTGCGGTCGACCGCAGCAGCCGGGGACCTTGTGGTGCAGCTGTGTCTCCCAGCCGGGCAGGATGAGTTCCACGATCGCGTTGATGGTCGTGACCTCCAGCGGACCGCTGGTTTGGAGCGCACACACATGCACATGGCCGATGAGGGTCTCCGTGACGAGGTGGCTCAGGATGAAGCCCGAAGTCGAGCTCTGGCGTGAACCTGAATCCTGGTTCCTCGAATTGGTGCGGAAATAGCCGATGTTCACGCATATGCATGTCGCCAGCTTCTATCCGATGTACCACGGCGTCTCCGGCCCCGACCAGCTTGTCCAAGCGGGCCGCCAATCACGGCGCAGGTGGCGTGGGCTCCGCAATGTCGCTGAGTTCGTGTTTGGTGGAGCCGATACCCTGCGCGGGGGCTGCGTGTGGCACCCGGATGCTCAGCGCGCCGGCCTGCACTGCGATACTCGCGCTGGTCACTGGTCCGAAGTCGTCGCCATCGAGTTCCACGCCTTGGGGTGTGTCGAAATCGACATGCAGGGTTCGAGTCTGTGTGTAGCGAAGAGCGCGCAGTGTGGGTGCAAGTTGTAGTGCGAGTCGGCCGCCGGTGGTGCGGTGCAGGACTCCACCGAGCGCGAGCCGGGACCCGATGTGTGCCCACCCGCCGAATCCTTTGGGGCTGAGCACAACGACATCAAGGCGCCCGTCATCAAGTTTCGCGTCCGGTAGGAGAAGGATGTTGGCGGTGAGGGTGCTGCAATTGCCGACGATCACGGTGTGCGCGTGAATCGTGCGAGGATGACCGTCGTCGAGGCGGTAACGCATTGTGATCTGCTTGTTGGCGAACACGGATTTGGCGATCGGGTCGGTGTACGCCAGCCATCCGAGCCGCCTCTTAAGTTGGCTGTTCGTGTTCGCCGCCATGCTCGCATCCAACCCGATTCCTGCCATCACCACGAAGACGTGGCGGTCGGTGGTGCCGTCCTCGCGGGTGAAGTCAACGAGTCCAACATCGATTAGCTTGCTGATCCCGGTGAACGCGGTTCTAACCGATAGCTCCAGGTCGCCCAGCGGCAGGCTCAGGTTCCGGGCTAGCAGGTTGCCGGTTCCGGCCGGGACCACCCCTAGCGGTGTGCCTCGGCCGTACGCGGCTTCGGCGACAGCACGGATGGTCCCGTCACCACCGGCGACGATCAGAACGTCTGCATTGGCGGTTAGAGCCTGGGTGGTGGCGTTCTGTCCGGGATCGGCCGAAGTGGTTTCAAACCAGAGACTGTGCGCCCACCCGTTGCATTCCGCTTCGGCGTCCACTGCTGCCCGTAGCGCAGCGACGTCGGTTTTGACCGGGTTGCAGATGACCGCCGCTACCGGTCGGGTCGCCGACGATCCGTCTGTCATTCGGCGGCAGCGACAGCGGCCGGGGAGCTCGTTGCGGCGGGCATCACGTTCGAGGGGAGGGTGGACTGATCGAATCGTGCGGAGGCGGCCAGGCGGGTGCGGAATCCGCCGCTGATTTGGATCAGGGTAGGAACGTCCACCCCGATGAGACTGTCCAGCGCGGTGAGGGCCCGTTCGATTGTGGTGCTGATGTTCTTGGGGGAGGCGCCGCGACGGCAGGTGACGGTGATCTTCAGCGCCGCCGTTCCTTTTATCTGGTAGGCCGTGATGTGGGCCGCGAGGATTTCTGGTTCTCCCGCCAGTGCGTCTCGGAGAAGTTCGGCTGCGACACCGGACTCGATGACGATCGTCCTGTTCTCGCTGGTCTGCTGGGTGATCAGCTGGCCGGTGTGCCCGCGCCCCTGTCGGAAGATGAAGACGATGAGAAGGATGATGAGGATGACGAGCACAGCCAACGCGCCGATCATGACCCAACTGATGCTCGTTCCGGGGATGACAGGGCTGCGAAGGACGGACTCGGTCGTCGAGAGCGCGTGCGGGGCGTTCTGATTCCAAGCCGTCGCCAGCGTCGGGAACAGTGCGAGCGCGACAGCGGCGATCCCGCCGCTGAGGAGAATGAGTCCGACCAGGAGGATCAGGAGTCGGTTTGCGAACCGGTTGGTATTGGTCATGCGCCGACCTTCCCACGCGATTCCACGGATAGCCGAGGGTCCCGCAGCGCCGGTTCCAGTTCGTATGAGTCGAGTTCGTCAGCGACCGCCGAGATCACCGCGGCACGATCCACCGAGACGCCGGATATCGGTGTGAGGCGTACGTCGGCGTGCCGGCGGGAGATGGTGACCTCGGTGTTGTCGGGGCTGATTCCCGCGGTGGAAGCGGCGTGTCGTGCGAGGGCGGAGGCGATGACTTCATCGTCGACCACTGTGACGCTGCGCACTGTATTGAGTACGTGCCGTGCGCGTCGGCCGCCAGTGACCGCGGCGAGAACCAGGATGATGCCGACCATGGCAACGACAATGCCACCGGCGACGATCCACGGAGCGGGTGTTGAGGTGATGCCGGCCGTCGCCCGCAGCATCTGTAACGGGGTGACGAGTAGTGGTGGCTGGTTCAGAAGTTGGAGGAGGATCTCCAGGCCCAGCCATGCGAAGGTGAGGATCAGGGCGATGGCGATGATGATCGCGGCAACTGAGCGTGGCGAATGTGTTTCCCGGCGGCGGATCCGGGCGGACGTCGAGTGTGTGGTGGTCATCGGACGCGTCTTTCAATCCTGATGCGTGTTCCGGTCAGGCGGATCGTGACGTGGCCGATGCGCGAACCGGTCAGCGCTGTCACGCGCTCAGTGATCGTCGCTTGTGCGTGAGCGGCGCGCTCCAGGAGGGGCCCGCCGGTGCGTGTCAAGAGTGTCGCATCGCGCTGGATGCGGGTCAGGGATACGACGCGGATGGGAGCGCTGATCGTGAGGGCGAGAAGCCCGTGGTCGTCGCCGAGGTCCACGTTCACTGCACCGGTTTCGATGCCGAGCGTGTCCGCGACGATCGCGACGACGATACGTGAAAGTGCGCGCTGTGTGATCCGGGTGCGACCCAGGGACGGAGCATCCGTGCTTGGCAAGACCTTGGCGTCTGACGGGACGACGGTGACGAGCGTGTCGGTCACGAGGAGGAGCGTTTGCCGCGCAAGGCGTTGGCGACGGTGCGGACATCCAGTTTGCCGTCGATGATGCGTCCGATCAGGCCGCCGATCAGCATTGCGACCGCGACGAGCACGGCCGCCCAGAAACCGAAGCCGATCCAGGCCAGGGCGAGTATCGCCCCGACCAGGATCCCGGTTTTAGTTGTTGAGATCACTGGACTCGAGCCCGACTCTCGTGTTCATGGTCGTGGTCGTCATCATCGGACGGGAGGTATACGTCATTGATCGTGATGTTCACTTCAGCAACTTCCATCCCGACAAGTGTCGAGATCGCTGTGATGACTGAGGCCCGGACATCGTCCGCGACCTTTTGCAGGGCGACGGGGTATTCGGCGACGAGGCTGATATCGACTGCGACCTGTGTTTCGCCGACCTCGACACTGACTCCCTGGCTGAGATCGGTGTTGTTCATTGCGTCGCGGATAGCGCCGATCACCCGGGCCGTGCCGCCGCCGAGGGCATGTACGCCTTCGACGTCCCGGGTTGCGATGCCGACGATCTTTGATACAACGCCGTCGTTGATGACGGTCTTGCCGTGTGTCGTCTCCGTGCTGACCGCGACGATCGGGGCGACCGCTGGTGCTGTTGCTGTTGCCATAATGCTGAACTCCTAACAATGAGCTGATCGGGAGCCCGGGCGGGCAACTGATGTCGAGATGTCTTCTCTGAGCGCTAGTGCGAACCGCTCGGTCGTCCACCCTGGGTGCGCCACCTCATACGACGCACCCAGCAGGCACCCCGGGCGTGCTCCTTCAGGTCATTTGGCGCTAGGCGTGTCCTGGCCTGCTTGCGAGTGGATGGCGTCCGCCGCTGTCCGCAGCGCGCCTTCCACCGTGTCGGTAACCTCGTCGATCTTCTTTTCGACAGCGTTCACCGACTTGTCGGCGACGTTCTTGGTGCCTTCGGCACCCTTCTTGATGCCTTCTCCTGCAGTCATGACGACCTCATCTCTCTTTGTGGTGAATTGGTGGCGGACACACGCCTGCTCGCGGAGTCCAGCGTCCCTCCATCGCTTGGATGCCGCGTGGGCATGACGGCGCCGTCATGCGAAGGCAATGTGGATACGAGACGTCGTTGCGTGCGCCGATTCGGTGGCGTCTGTGTGAATGTCTTGGCTCGCGCCGATCTGTTGGTCAACAACGCGGCCTTGCCCGAGAGCGGAGGCTGAAGGACAGGGCGGTGTACCTGGCGCGCAACGAACACCGAACGGTGTCGCTCGTAGACGGATTCATCACGCAGCCGGGCCGAGCTCTCCGATTGCGGACGGTGCACCTGGAGCAAGGCGCACGGTGAAGAACCGATGGACCGGCTATGCGGGTGCTGAGCCATTGTTACCCCTAGTTCGCGCGAAAGAGTTCGCCGCCAAAGGTCTAGAGCAACAAGAACAGTCTACGCTCTCGCCGGCGCAATGGCATCGGGGAGCTTTCGACTGCGCCAGGCTGCCCGCTTATACCTGGTGATCCGCTCGCCACTGTCGATGAGCGCGGCGATGCGAAGTGACCGGTTGGTGATGGCCACGGACACGGCGTGGAGGGTGAGGTTGTGGTTGCGTGCGTAACGGCGCAGAACAGCGAAGGACTCGCCCATCGAGGTGCCGTTGGCTTGGGCGATGGCACCCTTGGCCTGTTCGATGAGGACTCTACTGTTGAGCGCTTTCTGGAGTTGCTCAGCCACCACGTTTGCATGGGCCGCGACGCGTTCTTGGAGGATCCCGATTGTCGCCACGTCCGCGAGAGCTTGTGCGGCTGCCGCGTTTCGGCGGGTGAGTTCTCCCACCGATGTGCCGAAGAGGTTCATCGTGCCGATCGTGTCACCGCGCAGTCTCATGGGTATCGCGTGCACGGAACGGAATCCCTGTTCGAGAGCTGCGTCGCTGAAAGCCGGCCAGTGTCCGGCGGAAGCTGCGATATCGGAGACCGAGATTTGCTCGCCGGTGTTCGCCGCGCCGAAATACCGCGATCGACGCGCCGGACACCGGCAGCAGATCGACGAACGGGGCGCAGAGATCGTCGCCCCACTCCCAATCGGGAACACCCGTCGGAGTCGGGGGATCGGACGCGGGGACAGCATCGGTCATGGATAGCTCGCGGACCTCGCGTGCGGCAAGATCGGCACGCAAACCGGGCGTCGACCGTACGCACGACCTCTGCCGCGCGTGCCTCACACACTACGCCCAGCCGATCCGAACGAAATGGGAATTGACGTGCGAACTGCGCACGCGTATGGTGAGCATGTTGCTCGAGATCCCCGGCGGCGGATTAATACACGCCGAAAAGGGGCCACCGTGATTCCCAGCACGCTCGCAACACCGCCTACCTCTCACGCGAGAATCCGCGCGCCGACCTAAGGCAGACCCTGGCCGCGTCCGCACAGAAGCGCAGCGTTCGTTCCATAGCCCGGTCACTGAGACCGCTGTGGAAGGTAACAACCGACGACGTTTGTCCTTCCCCCTCACCGCACAGCTGAGCGATGACTCACGCGTGTGTTCTCGATAACCGTTTGACCGGGCAGGACAACACCATGACAACACTCAGCAACAACCCCTTCGACACGCAGCCAATAGAACCCGGACATTTTCCGGCACCAGACGATCCAGCAAATATCGGTCTGGGCGCAACGCAACCAATCGACATCACCGCGCTGATCGCCGATTGGGATCTCCAGTCCCGCACATCCTTACTGCAGCAACCCTCGGCACTCATCGACCAGGAACAGCCGACGCCCCTCGACCATGACAAGAAGGCATCATGACGATCACCGCGAACCCGGTCCCTCTGGACGACGAACTCGGCGACGTATTCGCCTCGCCCTCGATGATCAGAAGGGCTCCGAAGAGTCATTTTCCCGCGCCCGAACGGGACCCACGAGATGTGTATCAGCTCGTCCATGACGAGCTGATGCTCGATGGGGTCGCCCGGATGAACCTCGCCACGTTCTGCACCACCTGGGTCGAAACCGAAGTCCGCCAGCTCATGGCCGACTCGATCGATAAGAACATCATCGACAAAGACGAGTACCCGCAAACCGCTGAACTCGAGAACCGTTGCGTGCATATGCTCGCCGACCTCTTCAACTCCCCGGACGCTGCCGGCACCATCGGCACTTCCACGACTGGCTCCAGCGAAGCAGCCATGCTCGGGGGTCTTGCTGCGAAATGGACCTGGAAGGCGAAGCGAATCGCTGCCGGAAAATCGACCGCGACCCCGAACTTCGTATGCGGGCCCGTGCAGGTCTGCTGGGAGAAGTTCGGCCGATACTTCGATGTCGAAACCCGACAGGTGCCGATGAACGACCGGTATGTCATGACGGCGGAGGAAGCGATCGCTCAGTGCGACGAGAACACCATTGCCGTCGTCGTGACTTTTGGTCAGACGTTCACCGGCCTGTTCGAGGATGTCGCGGCGATCAGCGCTGCACTCGACGACCTCCAGGCGCGCACCGGCTTAGACATTCCCATTCACGTCGACGCTGCCAGTGGCGGTTTCGTCGCACCGTTCTGTGCCCCTGAGATCGATTGGGACTTCCGCCTCCCGCGGGTCAAATCCATCAACGCGTCTGGACACAAGACCGGTCTTGCGCCGATCGGGAGCGGCTGGGTGATTTGGCGTGAACGCGGCGATTTGCCGGACGAACTGATCTTCAATGTGAACTACCTCGGCGGTCAGATGCCGACGTTCAACCTAAATTTCTCCCGACCCGGCGGGCAGGTCATCTCCTCGTACTATCTCTTCCTCCGGCTCGGCAAAGAGGGTTACCGCAAGATCCAGGCCGCAACGTACGAGGTCGCCCAGCACCTCGCAGCAGGGATTACCCGCCTCGGTCGGTTCGAGCTTGTCTTCAGCGGCGACCCGACCCTGGGCATCCCCGCTGTGACCTGGAAGCTCAGTGCAGGCGAGCACGCACACAACCTGTTCGACCTGGCCGAAGAACTGCGCACCCGCGGCTGGCTGGTCCCTGCCTACACGTTGCCCGCCGGACAGGAAGCTGTGACCGTGCAGCGCATCATCGTGCGCCATGGCTTCAGCATCGACATGGCCGACCTCCTCCTTGAGGACATGCGCCGCGGCATTGCGAAGCTCGACGACCGCCCCCCGTCGAGGAAACTCACGGCGGGTGAGGCAACTGGTTTCAATCACGACGCGATCCCTGCAGTGCCGGCCGAACTGGTGAAATCATGACCGGCGAAACACTCACTCGACCCGTCGACGTTCGAAAGCACAGCGTCAAGAAGGCTGCGTTCATGTCGGTCCCGACCGTCGGTTTCCTCACCGCAGCCGCAGTCGTCACCAGCCTCCGGGGATTGCCCGTGATGGCCAAAGAAGAACTCACGATGTTCACCTACATCGGCTTCGCCGTCATCCTCTTCCTCATCCCCGCGGCACTCGTGTCAGCAGAACTCGGGAGCGCGTTCTCCAACCGCAAAGGCGGCGTATACACCTGGATCGGGGAAGCGTTCGGGCAACGCTGGGGCTTCGTCGGCATCTGGTTGCAATGGATTCAGAACGTTGTCTGGTTTCCCACTGGTCTCGCGTTCGCGGCGGCGGCCGCGGCCTTCGCGCTGAACGACGCAGGCCTCGCCAACGCCCACATCTACGTCGGGATCTTCTGTATCGTCAGCTACTGGCTCGCGACGCTCCTCGCCCTCCGTGGTAGCGCGATCCTTGCCAGGGTCGCCAAGTACGGGTTCCTGATCGGCACCGTCGTTCCCGGTGCGGTGCTCGTCCTGCTGTTTCTCTGGTGGGCTACGACCGGTCACGCCATGGGTTGGTCGACCGCAACGGACTCTGCGGTCAGCCACGTCGTCAACGGTTCCGCAGGGCCTCGTTTGCTTCCGCTTCTCGCCGGACTCGGGTCGCTTGCGTTCCTCGGCAACATCATGCTGCTCTTCGCCGGCGTCGAAGTTCAATCGGTGCACGTCGGAGAGATGAAGAACCCACGACGCGGGTTCCCGGCAGCGATGCTGCTGGCCTCGATCGTCTCCATAGCGGTCTTCCTGCTCGGCTCGCTCGCCGTCGCCGCCCTGGTGCCCTACAACAAGCTCGTCCTCCAGACCGGAGTGTTCGAAGCGCTGAAAACAGTCCTGGTCGACCAGTGGCATATCGGCTGGGTCGTCCAAGTGCTCGCGGCACTCATCGCGTTCGGCGCGCTCAGTGGCGCCCTGGCCTGGTTGTCCTCGCCCAGCAGAGGTCTCCTCGCGACCGCGCACGACGGCTTACTGCCGCCGCTCATGCAGAAGACCAACAAGCAGGGCGCCCCCCGCAACATCCTGATCATCCAGGCGATCATCGTGACCGCCGTCTCCTCGATCTACCTGTTCACGTCGAACGTCAGCGGAGCGTTCTTCCTGATCTCCACCGTCACAATCAGCCTCTACATCGTGATGTACCTGCTCATGTACGCCGCCGCAATCCGACTCCGCTACACACAGCCCAAACTGGCACGCGCATTCAAAATCCCGGGCGGCAAAGCAGGAATGTGGATCGTCGCCGGACTCGGCTTCGCGGCCGTCGCTTTCTCCCTCCTCGTATCGTTCTTTCCGCCGACACAACTGCCTGTTGGAAATCCCGTCATCTACGTCGCGCTGGTCGCGGCGGGACTGGTCGTCTTCGTGAGCGCTGCGCTACTGATCTATCGCTTCCGGAAACCCAGCTGGCAAGACGAAGGACCCGACCAGGAACTGCACGAGGCCAGTTTTCAAACGCCACCATCAGGAACCGAAAGGCGGACGGCTGGCGAGCCCCATCGCCAAGTGGCCGGAGGCTAAGAGCGAATTTCGTGAAGTTCGCTACTTCACCGAACTTCAACAACTGCCCATCTTGAGGACGCACTTCCTGGCTCGTGAAAGCCATGTGAGCGTGAAGTCAGCTCTCGCGGCTGCACCCCGGAAGTCGGCTACTGCTGTGAGGTATCGCAGACAGGCAATACCACCCGACTGCTGGTGGTCGTCGCCGTTCCGGTCACGCTGATCCTCGGTGTTGACGTCGTTACGCACGGAGCAATTACTCCCGGCGGAGGATTTCAGGGCGATGTCATCCTGGCGACTGGCTTACATCTGATGTACGTCGGCGGTCGATATTCTGCGTTCAGGCGGCTGCGCCCGCTTGGCTGGTTCGAGCAAGCTGAGGCAATCGGCGTGATTGCGTTCGCAGCGATCGGCGCGAGTGCACTGGCCTTGGGAGGGGCGTGGTTGGCCAATGTGCTCCCGTACGGTGCTCTGGCACAACTCGTCTCATCGGGCAGCGTGCCGTTGCTCAATGGTGCCGTCGGGCTCGCTGTTGCAGGCAGCATGGTGGTGCTGATCGCCCATTTCCTCGAGCAGCGGCACCTGTCATGGCCACAGCGTTCCGGCGGGTCGTCATCGGCGACGATAGAGAGCGAGGACCGGGCATGACGCTGTATCCCTATCTGGTTGCCGTTGCAATTTTCTTGCTCGGTGTGATCGGTATCGCTCGCAGTCGGAACCTGGTGCAAGCGATCGTCTGTCTTGCCGTTGCGCAATCCGCGACCTATGTGCTTCTGTTGTCGGTCGGCTACCAGAATGGCGCGACCGCGCCTATCTTCAACTCGTCGCCGACCGGTGCGAAGCACCTGGTCGATCCGGTCGTCCAGGCGTTGACGTTGACGGATATCGTCGTCTCGACCGCAGTGACGTCGATGCTGCTGGCATTGACGATTCAGATCGCCAAAACACACGACACCGTGAATCCGGACAACTTGCGGGCGCTGCGAGGCTGACATGACCTCAGCAGCACTTGCCACCGTGCTGATGCCCGCCGTCATCCTGGTCCCCATCGTGGTCGCTTGCGTCCTGCTGGGCATGGGTAGTTGGGTGAATCGGCCGACGGTCGACTTCGTCGCGATTGCCACCTCTGTTGCGGTGACCGCAATGGAATTCGTTCTTCTGGAAGCCTCCGCCCGTGGGCGACTCGTTGCCTGGCTCGGCGGTTGGACGCCGCATCACGGTTCGGGCAGTGTCGGCATCGTCCTGGTGGGGGATCAGTTCAGCGTCGGCATTGTGCTCGTGGCTGGGGTGTTGATGAGCTGCGCCCTGGCGTTCTCCTGGCGGTACTTCGAAGACATCCACACGCACTATCACGCACTGATGCTGATGTTCCTGGCAGGAATGACCGGCTTCGCACTGTCTGGCGGCGTGTTCAACATGTTTGTCTTCTTCAATCTGATGGGGGTCGCGGCTTACGCGCTCACCGCGACGAAGGTTGAAGACCCGTCGGCCGTGCACGGTGCGCTCAATTTCGGGATCATCAATTCCCTGGGGGCGTACATCTCCCTCATGGGAATCGGGATGCTCTATGCGGCCACCGGACAACTGAACCTGGCACAACTGTCTCGGGCCCTCGCAACGCACGCACCAGACCCGCTCGCGGTGGTTGGCTTCGTCTCGATCGCGACGGGGTTCCTGGTCAAAGGCGCCGTCGTCCCATTCCATTTCTGGCTCGATGATGCGCACGCCGTCGCGCCGACCCCGGTATGCGTCTTGTTCTCCGGCATCATGGTCGAGCTCGGAATCTACGGCGTCGCGCGCTTGTACTGGGTCGGATTCAGCGGCACCCTCGAAGCCGCGCAGATCCAGCGACTGTTGATGATCCTCGGGGTGATCACCGCCCTCCTTGGCGGGGTGATGTGCCTCTTGCAGCGCCATCTCAAAAGGCTGCTCGCGTACTCGACGATCGCGCACACCGGCCTGTTCCTACTTGCCGTCGGGTCACTGAGCCCGGTCGCCTTGGGCGGAATCGCGGTGTATGTGATCGGGCACGCGGCCGTGAAGTCGGTGCTGTTTCTGTCGGCCGGCATCATCCTAAACCGAAGTTACGCGGGTTGAGGGCGGGTTTCTCTGGCTTGAGCCGGGATTTTACTGCTGACTGTGGTGGTGTTTCTGGCTACTTGAGCGTGGTAGGGATGGTTTGGCCGATCAGCTCGAACGCGTGGCGTTGGATCGGGGTGGGGGTGGCGACCAGTTCGAAGCCGATCTCGTCGTCGTGGCCGGCGATGTGGATCCGGTTGCGGGTTAGGGTCGCGAGGTGGTCCAGCAACGCGGTGAAGCTGTAGGCGGGCTCGCCGGTGTCGGTGGTGGCGGTGGATGCTTTCCGGCGGGCGGCGGTGGAGCGTTTCGCGGGTGCGACGGGGTCGGCCGGGTCGGGTCGGTTCTCGTCGGTGAAGGTCAGCGGTGCCCACGCGTTCCTCAGGTGCCAGATCAGGTAGGCGGACAGCATGCACAGAAACACGTGCGCGCGAACTCGGGTTTCTGTCCAGTGGTAGATGGGCCGCAGGTCCAGGTCGATGGACTTGATTGAGCGGAAGTCGCGTTCCACGTGCGCCAACGACTTGTATGTGCCGACGACGGTGGCGGTGTCCATCTGCTCGGCCGGAACACTGGTGCGGATCACATAGATGCCGTCCAACGCCGCCTCGGCATCGATGTTGTGTTGGTTGCGGGTGAAGGTGAGCAGCCCGTCGTCGATGATGAGCTGGAAGTGTTTGGCCATGTTGTGTTTGCCGAGGATTTTGCCGACACGGACTCCGATCGGCCCGGCCTTGGTGAGTCGGCCCGCGGTCACGGCGGTCGCGATGACGGTCAGGTCAGCCTCGGTCGCGGCCAGCAGCTGCTCACGTTTGTAGGCGCGTTTGTCGGCCAGGGCAGGGTTGCGGCAGGCGATCAGGCGTTCGCCGGGATAGTCGGGATGTTGGATTTCGGCCAGGTTGGTGTCATCGAACAGGGATTGTTGCACGCACCCGTCCGCGATCAGGCCCGCGATCGACACGGAGCGCAGTGCGGTGACCCAGCCGAGACCGCCCAACTCTTTCAGCTGCCGGATGCGGGCGGAGGTGATCATGCCGCGGTCGCCGACCATGACCATGTCGTTGACACCGAACGTCGTCTTCATTTCGATGGCGATCTGCTGGAACGCCGTCGGGTCGGCGGTGTTACCGGGCACGACCCGGATCGCGACGGGCCGGCCGGCGGGGTCGGTCAGCAGCCCGTATTCGATCTGCGGCAGAGCCTTCTTCCCGTCCCGGGAGTACCCGCGGGCCGCCAACTCGCAGTGTGTGCCGGTGACCCAGGAGGAGGACAGGTCGAACAACGCCAACCGGTCCGGGTTGGCATCTTCGCCCAGGTGTTTGCGGGCGAGTTTCTTCTCGATTGCTTCTTGTCGGGTCGCGAGCCAGTCCATCGCCGCATACACCTCATCGGTTGAGACGTCGGTGATGCCGAGGTCCTCGGCGAGGGTGGTGTCGGCCCACCACCGGGTCGTGGCCAGTTTCGAGGCCGGTTTGCAGACCCGGGCGATGATCAGACCGAGCACCACGTCCCGAGCCTTGCCCGCCGGGCCCAGCAGAGCCGGCAGCCCCAGTGCCTGGGCTTGCGCCCAGACGGCGGCGACGTGCCCGTGCGGCAGGGACCGGGTCACCTCCAGGTTGTCGTCGGCGACGATCAGACTCTTGCCGGCCAGGGATGCCTTCAGGACCTCGATCGCACTGTCCGGCAGCGCGGTCAGGTTCGCCAACGTCGCGTGTTTGACCTTGGCGCCTTCCCGGTAGGAGCGGCGCAGCAGCACCGATTCGTAGACGCGTTCCTCACCAGCCTTGTTGACCGCCTTGGTTCTCACTTTGGCCACATGCATCGCCGTTGCGTTCTTCGCCACGCCATAATTCTAAACGCTAATCACGATAGATCATGGCTCAACACACCTATTTTACTGGCTACAATTGTTGATACAAAAGAACCCCCACTCCCCGCAACGACGGGGAAGTAGGGGCTCAACTCATACGTAACTTCGGCCTAAACCGATACGGCAGCGTCGACGAGTTCTCGTTGCGCGGGCGGGGCAAGGATGCGCGGATGCTTGGTTGTGTCTATCTGGCAGCAGGTCTCGCTCTGGCCGGCCTTCCTCCATTCGCGATCGGCCTGGGAAAGATCATCGGAGAGGACGGTCTCTCAGCGTCCGGGTTCGGTTGGGGGCCGGTGCTCTTCATCGTTGTCTCCGCGCTCTCCGGCGGAGCGGTTCTGCGCGCGGGCGCCCGCATCTTTCTCGGCATCGGACGCATTCCGGCACATGTTGAGGGGGAGGAGATGAGTGGGGACGAGGAGAAACGTGAACTCCCTAATCGGATGGCACGGGTTCCGGTGACGATGGCGATCCCGCTGGTGGGCTTGCTCGCGGCCGGCGCGGCTGTCGGACTGATTCCGGCGTTTGGAGCGGCGGTGGCCGTGGCCGCGGAACGCTTCATCGACCATGCCGGCTATGTCGCGGCGGTCCTTGGCGGGTCGCCCGGCTACGCGCACGTCGAGACGTTAGCTGTTGGCTGGAGTGGTGCCGGTATCCTGCTCTGTTTAGTTTCGGTGGCTGGGGCGCTGCTGGTCGCTACGACCGGACTGTACGCACAGAACCTGCCGCGGGTTGTAAAAGCCGCGGTGCACCCGCTGCGCGGGATAGTGCACGGGCTGCACCGCATCCATTCCGGGCACATTGGCGACTATGTGGTCTGGTTGCTGATCGGAGTCGGCGGAGCGGTTGCGCTTGCGATCGTGCCCTGAGAGCAGGAGCACGGAGCGCAGACGCACGGCCAGCCGGTTGTGCTGCTGCCGGTGCTGTCACGGCGTCGCCTGGTTCAGATAGAGTTCGGCCTCCTTCTCGGTCATCACGATCATCCCCCTGGTGCCGTTCGCCGAGTGCGCAAGCGCCTGGAGCCACGCAGGATTGAGTTCGGGCGCTCGACTGCCCGAGAATCGGAACTGCAGCGGAATCGACGGCGAAAGCCACAGGCTGATGCGGCCGGAGCCGTCTGACGAGGTCGGACCCCAACTCAGGAGGAAACTCTCTTGTCGTCTCAGCTTGGCGACGACGGCGACCTTCACATGGGAGAGCGTTCGATCTTCGATTTCATATTCCGCGGTGTTGGCGTAAATGAGGTAGCCCATCCCCATATCATCGCACCGCGACGTTGTGGAATCGGTCTGTGTTCAGTGTCACCGTGCCAGCTCATACGGGTGGGTCATCGATTTCCGAGGTGCTGCGGGTAACGCGCGCTCCGTCGACGGGATCGACGGCAGAGCGGGAGGTCGTCGTCGCTCTGCGGTGACGACTCACCAAGATTATGCCAATGATGAAAACGACGACGCCGGCACCCATGAAGATGTAGCCGACCAGGTGCAGATCGATCCACGCTACCTGGATGTTGAGGGCAAAAGTCAGGATCGCGCCGATCACGAACAGGACGATCCCAGTTCCGATACTCATGCTTGTTGCTCCATTTCATGTCAATGTCCGGTCTATGCTGTCCGGTCTATACCGCTTGCTGCGCACGAACAAGAGGTTGCCAACCCCGTAAGCGGTGTGCTAGGTGCGAGGGTCAGTAGTGGTTTGGGGTTGGGAGTTGGCGGCGGTTTCCGGCCGCTGGCTGTCGTGGCGGGCAGGCGTGCCATGTGTGATCGGTGGGGTCTTCTGGTGTTGCAGAGACCGTGGAGCGACGGCGGCAGCTTGACTGGTCCTGGTGGGGCGGCCCGATCCTGACGGGTTAGGTTCCCAGTCCGTTCATTGACCGTGCGGTTGTGGCGCTGAAAAGTTTGAGTAGGTTGTGGCAGCCGGCGATCAGGTCCCACTCGTGTTTGGCTTGATCAAGCCCGCGCAGGAGCACGTGTTTGCCTTGCCTGGTGTGTATCTGTCCGAACACCGGTTCCACGATCGCTTTGCGCCTGGCATAAATATCGTGGCCGTGTTTGGATCGCAGCCTTTGCACCATTCGTAGTTTTGCGGTCGCCGCGGCCGCCTGTTGCTGACCCGTCCCCATGATCGCTTCCTCTGCAGCGTTGAGTCGGCGGGTTGCGATGAAGAACTCTGTCTTGCCCGCACTGGCTTCCTCGATGCCCTCCGCGAATTCGAGGTTCTTCACCGAGCAGAAGCCGGCATCGACCAGAACCTGACCGGGCAGTACCCCCAGAGTCGCTTCGGCTTTCTGAATCATCGGGGCCAACTGTTCGAAATCATTCGGGGTGTTCGTCATATCGTTGCTGACGATCACTTGATGGTCCTTATCCACCAGGCAGAAACCGTTATAGCAGTAGTGGAAGGACCCGTCCGCGGTCTTCATGATCCTCGAGTCCGGGTCGGTGAAGTTGCGTTGCGTCTTCGGTCCCACCACAGCTTTGGCTGCCGCGTCCTGACCCTTCTCCTTGACCGCACCGTCCTCATCGCCGTGCTCGCGTGCTTTCTGTTCGGCATCTTTACGGGCTTTGGCCGCCGCGTCGGCCTCGAGCGCAGCCCGCGCCTGGGCAAGCTTGCCCAAACGCGTTTCACGCCGGGCAAGCTCGGCCGGTAACTCGTCACCGCGTTTGTCCTTGCCGAACCGGGTGTCTTCCGCAGTGTCGATCGCCTCGGCCTCCGCGAGGAGATCGGAGACCTCCTCGGCCAGGACCTTCTGCCTTTGGGTCAGACGGGCGTAACTCATCGCCTTGCGGCGGGACGCGTTGGCCCGCACCTTCGTGCCGTCCAACGCGACCTGCCCCAGCGAGACCATCCCCGCCGCCCGACACAACTCCAACGCTTGCAAGAACACGTTGCCCAAGGCCGACAGGTGACGTTTGCGGAACCGGGCAATCGAACGAAAATCGGGTGCTTGCTGCGCGGTCAACCAACGAAAAGCGACCACATCCACACACGCACGCTCGAGTTCCCGCGAGGAACGCACGCCCACGCAATACCCGTAGAGCAGCACACGAACCATCAGGCGCGGGTCATACGGCGGCTGGCCCTTCGCCTTGGCATACGACGCATAAAACTTCGACAAGTCCAGCTGACTGTCCACGACGTCAGCAATGAACCGGGAAAGATGAACCTCCGGCAGCCACTCGTCCAACGACGGCGGCACCATCATCACCAGATCCGGATCGAACGGTTTGAACCGTTTATGGATCCCGGCGCCAGCCTGGATCACCGACAGATCAGGCATCACCCGTTCAATCAGCGACTCATCGAAAAGACCATCAGGAGTATCCGATCCCATACCAAATTATCCCACACTGGGACCCAAAATCCCTGATCAAACATCCAAACCACACCAACACCACTACTGACCCACGCACCTAGGCACTATGGCCCTCAAGTGCGGAGTCGGCCCGGTCGCGAGCGATAAGTAGTCGAACCGCACCGATCGCGGTCGACAGGAGCGCATTCTGATTGCCGGGCGCGCCTCCGGCATGCATCTGCATGATGCCGCCGGCACGGGTCCCGTATATCGAGGACAGAATGAAGATGGCAGATGACTCCATTTCTGAACAGATCGCTCCACCCGCCACCCAGGCGTTCCATCGCTCGGCCAGAGTCCCGGCCAGGGGCATCCGTGCCGTCTCGGTTTCCCCGTAGAACGAGTCCTTGGAGTGCGAGATTCCCAGGCGGTGCGGCAGGTTGGCTTGGCGCGCGGCCGAAGTGAGGGCAGCGACAACTGCGCCGTCAGCAACCGCGGGGAACTCGATCGGTAGGTACTGTCGCGAGGTTCCCTCATCACGGATCGCGCCCGTGACGATCGCCAACTCCCCGTGGACGATGTCAGGCTGCATTGCGCCAGAGGTGCCCACACGAATGAACGTGTGTGCGCCAATCTTGTGGAGCTCCTCGACGGCGATTGCGGCCGAGGGGCTACCGACACCCGTTGACACGACGCTGACTGTTGTGCCGTCGAGGGTGCCGGTCCACGTGGAAAACTCCCGATTGGTTGCGACGTGAACTGCGCCGTCCAAGAACGCCGCGATCGGCTCGCACCGTCCTGGATCGCCGGGCATAAGTACGTATTTGCCCACCTGGTCGGATGAAACGCCCAGATGGCGCTGTTTCTGCTCTGCTGACATTTGCTGGTTCCTCCTGAATAATCCGATATTGGGCTAGTTCGCCGATCGCTGCCATAACCGTTCCATCGCGCTACGCCCGCGCTCGGCAATGTCCATGCTGTCTGCGTGCGTGAGCGCGCCGTTCTCGACTACTGGCGCCCCGTTGACCAACACCAGTCGGGCACGCATAGCGCCAGAGGCACACAATAGAAGTGCAGCTATTGGGTCGCTCGCCCCGGCGTATTCCAGTTCGCGGCAGCTGAATGCCGCAATGTCGGCGAGTGCGCCCACTCGTATGTCGCCGCCATCCCATCCGAGCGTGCGTGCGCCTCCGACGGTCGCCCAGCTCAGCACTCTCTGCGGCGTCACCAGTTGGAAGGGAAGCCCGTCTTGTGCTGCGCGGATGCGCTGGGTCTGGAAGACAAGGCGCATCTCGGCGAGTTGGTGGCCCGAGTCATTTGATGCGGCGCCATCAACACCGATCGAAATTTCCACCCCCGCGAGATCAGCGGCGAGACCGGGCGTGATTGGCAAGCCGAACCGCGCATTTGAACTCGGGCTCAAGGACAATCCCACCCCATGTTGGCTCGCAGAATGCAGTTCTTCGGGGGTGAGTCCAGTGCCGTGCGCGATCCAGAGGCGCTCATTCCACCACCCCGTGTCTTGCAGAAATCCGACCGGGTCCAGCCCCGCCGCGAAGCGAGCTCGCTCTCGCTCGTCGGGTCGCGGGTGGAGGTGGGTGTGAAGTGTGACGTCGTGCCGGTTGGCCAGCTCCGCGACATCCCGCATCACCTGGGGTAACCCATATGTCTTCTCGGTGAGGCCGAGGCCGACACGGCACATCGAGGCATCGCTGGCATCGTGGAATCTGTTGATAGCAGATTCCATTCGCTCCAGCATCGCGTCAACAGGTTCGATCGAAGAGTCGATGCAATCACCAATCCGCTCGCGGGTCGCCGCTTCCAGCTCGACAAGCCCGCCGCGCACCGGCGCGAACCGGCAACCGAGTTCCGCCGCAGCCTGCACCTGGGCCTCGAATATGTCACCGCTTCCCGTGGGGAAGTAGTAGGTGAAATCGCCGACAGTGGTGCATCCGCTGAGTAGCAATTCGGCAATTCCTATACGTGCACCGTCATATGCATCCTCGGCAGTGATATGGCTCCACACCGGGTACAGCTTCGCCAACCAACCGGCCAGTCCGCAGTCGAGGCCCTCCGTTCGCGTGAGTTGCTGTGACAGATGGTGATGGGTGTTCACCAGCCCGGGAATCACAACCCAGTCGGATGCCTCAATTGTCCACGTACCCTCCGGTACGCGGAGGTTTCGCCCGATCGCCCTCACGCGACCTCCGGACACGAACACGTCCTCACCCTCCACCACAGCGGGAACTCCCCCGCGGATCAGGTAGAGGGCGCCACAGGATCGCAGCAGGATCATGTCCCCGGTAGCGAGGGCGGCCGCTGAACCGGTTGGCGCATGCATCACCGAACTCTCTCCGCCTCGGCGACCTTCAAGCCGAATAGCCCAATCGCGTTTGACCCCATTACCGCCTCGGACACAGCAGAGCTTCGTGCCGCCCGATGGATTGCCTCCAGGTTCTTCTGCGGATTTGCGATCGCGAATGGATGATCCGTGCCGAACATCAGCTTCTCTGGACCCACAAGGTCGAGTGCTGCAGTGAGAGCGCTCGGCGTGTAGACCAGGGAGTCTAGCCATAGTTTCGCGAAGTCCTTGGACGGTTCGACATCGTGCCGAGCCTGCGCAACTTCATCGGGACGCCAGCACCCATCGACACGCCCAGCGAGGTACGGCAGCGTTCCGCCACCGTGAGAACCGATGATTCGCAAGTCCGGAAAGCGGGTCAAGACTCCGGACATCACCAGTCTGGTGAGCGCGAGAGTGGTTTCGTAGGGAAACGAAAGCGCGAGCTGTAATGCATGGCCATAGCCGTGCATCTCGTCGAGGCCGACGCCGTAGTGAGGATGCACAAGCACGGGCAACGCTAAGCGTTCCAGTTCGGCCCATACGGCGTCCAACTCCGGGGAGTCAAACGCGAGACCACTGATTCGGGTACCCATAGCCACGCCAAACAGTCCCTCACGTACGGCGATATCCCTCAGGGTGCCCACGACTTCGTCGATCGACGCATTCGGGATGCACCCCATGCCAACGATCCGCCCCGCAGTCCGTCTGCTGTAAGTGGCGAGCTCCTCATTCAGATGCGATGCCAACTCCAGCGATTCAGCCGGCTCGAATGGATCAAGCCAGGGGTTTCCCAGCGAAACGACCGAGTAGTCGATTCCGTGCTCATCCATAAACTCAAGCTTGCGATCAATCGACCAGTAGTCCTGTGTAATCGGCCGACCCTGGTCGCCGGGGAAGATCCGGAACAAACCCGAATCGCCCTCGCGCTCGCTTACCCGCGGGTTATCGGTCCGACGCCCGAGAGCATCGAGGTAGATCCGCGGATAGATGTGCGTATGTGTGTCAACAATGACAGTCACGTGGTGACCTTTCGGCGGTCGCTCCTGGAAGCGAGAACGGTTAGTGGTTGTGTTAGTAGTCGAGCGGTCTGGTGCCCTCAATATGCAGCCGCGTATACTCGCCCGCCGCTCGTCCATCGCCGCGCTCAAGTGCATTGATGATGAGGTCATGCTCCGCCGCCGACGCCTCATGTGCGCGACGACTGGTCGGAGCCATGTCGAGGGTTTGCCACAACTCGGTGAGAAATCTCATGAGCACGGGCGAATCGGACAGCTCGTAGATAGCGAAATGGAATTTCTGGTTGAGCTCGCCATGCCGACTCTCCGGTGCCTCCGAGAACTCCGCCGCCATCTGCCGAAGGTGCTGGATGGCTTCGGGAGTCACTTGACTGACAGCCAATTCGGCAGCAACGGATTCAAGCGCCGCACGCAGACGCCAGTTCTCGCTCATACGCTCGGCAAGCGGCCGCACTCGCGCGCCGTGATTCAGCTTTGCTTCGATATACCCCTCGGCCAGCAATTGACTGAGCGCTTCACGTACCGGAGTAGAGCTGACGCCGAAATGTGCAGCGATGTCGCGCTGTCGCAGGTTCTCACCCTCTGCATATTCACCATCGAGAATCCCCCGGCGTAACATGCGCGCTATAAACACGCTCTTGCTCTCCGGAGCACGGTCCGTGCCGGCATTTTGGAGAAATTCGCTCCTGACTTGCATTCACACATGGTATATCAAATTGCGCAATGTTTACAAATTCGTGAACAATTTCTGGATATAAAATGGGTTGGATCTCGTTTTTCGACCAAAATAGCCTCCTCGAGTCGGTTCGACGCCTAGAATTACACATGAGTGATATACCAGATTTCTCTAAAACGTCACCAGAAGGAGAGGGCAGTGTGACATGAACGGCGTGCCGGTCTCCGCCCATTGTGTTGCGTATCGGTTGAGAAGCGGCTCGGCCTGGCTCAAGATGAACGACTCACCGGTTGCTTCGAACGGCTGCTGCAGGCGACCGGCCAGAAGATGGCCCCGCCCTGAATTATTGGGTGATCGGCCGAAGCTCTGTTCAGTCGCCGCGACCGACGGATAACCATTCTGGTCTAGCCACCGATAGGAGGCCTCGTCGAATGAGTTCAGTCCTCCTCGCAGGTGTTCGCCGCCGATGTCGTCGTACGCGGATCACGTTCACGCCCAATGTTCCATTCGCCGGCATGCCGGACGTTATAGCCGGCTCCGCGCAAGGCGCGAGTAAAATTGGATACCAGTCGCGAATGGTGCACCGGCCGCGGCGGCCAGTTCGGCCGGGCTGACCCGTTTGGGTCCGTGGGTGAGGTAGGAGGCGATCTCGTCCGGGTCGGCCAGGCTGCGCCGGGCCAACAGCCAGTACTCGACACCCGGGTCGTGGCCGCCGTTGATGCCTGCCCGCGCCGTCCGGATCTGGTCGGATGGCTGGTGGACCAGCTGCCTGTGAAGCAGCCTGCGGCGGGGGCATCGCGACCGGCGGACTCTGGCCTCAGGCGACCAGCTCGTTCTGCCATACTCACAATGTCATCTGGCGTGCCAACGGGCGGCCCGATGCCACGCAGTTCGCCCGTGCGTTGGGCACGTTGGCGATCCCGGGCGATCAGATCGTGCACCTCGAGGCCCTGACCGCTCAGCTGAAGCTGGAGATCCAATATGTGCTGCCGTGCAGACGTGATGACGCCGCGACCACGTGTCCGCCACGGGCAGATCAGATTGGCCATTGACACTCCTCCAACACGCCAGACTCCTCAACGGGAAACGCCGGCTTCCGAACCGCCTCCCGTGAAGAGGGCACGTACAGACAAGGCAGGTGATCGATCCGAAGGGTCCCGTCGAGAACTTCATGCCGAGGCCAACAACCAGATTGGCTGCCGTTCACCTTCGCTGGCGCTCAGCGACTTGACCGTGCCGACCGAACCCTCGCACCGTGATGTGGCCAACCAGTACTTGCAGCAGTGTGATGTGTCCAACGTTTGAGGACGCCGACGACTGTCTACGTCGGCCGAATTTTGGCCGCTTGTCGTCGTGGCGCCTGGGGTTAGTATTCACCCGTCGTCGACAGCGCACCGAAAATGATCGTTTCCGGATGGGCATGCCCTGGGAGAGATGGTGGTGTGATGCGATTGGCGGCCATCGCGACAGGCCGCACCTTGAAAATTCAGTCACGCTGTTCGCCTGCAAAAACGGTATTGGGGCTACCTGCGGCCTCTACGTCGTCTTAGACAGACGCTTTCGTAGCCCGCTGATGACGGTGTCGATGTTGAACTGGAACTGTTCCAGTCCGAAGGTGGGAACCGTGTCCTGTAATGCATGAAGAATGGGAAGCTCCGTCTCCAACTGGTTGAACACTTCCCGATTCTCGGGGTGCTGCGGATGGCGTTCTGGGCTGGCGTCGAACAGCGCATCCCGTGCCGAGGCAATGCAGAGCGAGACGATCATCATCAGCGCGTGAGCAGTGGTGGGGCGGTCAAATCCAGCGCTCAGGAGCGCGGCCCCTGACGCCTCGACGGGAGCGAGCGAGCGAGCCGCGATATACGTCGACGAGAAATGGACGAGTTGGCCGGTCGCGATGGCGGCCTCACGCAGGCTGTATGCGGTAGTGCGGATCACCTCGTCCCACTCCGCGTTGGGGGCGATGGTCAGCTCGGGAACTTGTGCTTTCAGCGCCTCTTGGGCGATCAAGTGCAGCAATTGTTCTTTTCCGCCGACGTAGTAGTTCAGCAACTTCCTGTCGACGCCGAGATCGGCGGCTAGGCCACTCATCGTCAGGGACTCCGGCGTGTACTTCTGCGCCGCCTCCATGATCTGAGTGCCCGTGATCCGGGGAGGACGTCCGATGCGCTTGCGGGCCTCCTTAACCTCGCCATTGTCCGTCATGCCACTCCTAAATAAGGTTGCGCCGGGGACCATTATTCCCGAACGGGAAAAACATCTTGACATTTCAATGGTCATGGTTGCATACTTTTTCCCAACTGGGAAGAGGACGGTCTCATCCGAGCATCACTTCACCGCAGAAGGAAGAACCATGTCTAACCCGAATTATCCAACCGAACCGCCCCTCCCGGACGTCCTGGCTGACGAACTGCCCATTCCGGTCGCTGATGGCCCGAATATTGGGCCGGCAATGATGCAGAAACGGATGTGGGTGATGTACCCGCTCGCAGCCTTCGCGATCAGTGTCGTGTGGGGGTCGATCCTGCAGCAGCTGTTTGCCCGGCAGATCGCCGGTTTCGCAAGCAATGCGGTATCGGCGCCAATCCTGGGGGCCGTGGTGAGCGTCGGAGCGATCGTCGCGATCTTCGCTCAGCCGATCGTCGGCCGACTCTCCGACCGCACCCGCACGCGTTTCCTTGGGCGCCGTAACATTTGGACGCTCGGTACCGCGGTAGTCTCAGCGATCGGACTGCTCCTACTCCCTCTCGCGCAGGATGGGATTTGGCTGGGCGTGTTGTGGGCGGTGGTCATCTTCCCGCTGAACGGCTATCAGATCGCCACTACAGCTACATTTCCCGAGCGTGTCCCGGTCCGTAGCCAGCCATCAATGTCCGGCATCTACGGGGCGGTCAGTCTGCTCGGCATCTTCGGCGGCGTCGCAGTCGGTGGCCTTGTCCACAACCTGTTCCTTGCCTATGCGATCGTCGCCGCCCAGCTGCTCATCGTCGCCGTCCTGTTTGCGATCGGCACCAAGGACTACGTTCCAGTCGCTGCCAAACCGGGCAAGAAGGCTAGTTCCCCGCTCCCCGGGTTCCGCGATCACCGCAACTACTGGTGGGCGCTGTTCGCCCGCTTTGTCGCGTTCCTCGCGTACACCATTGCTACTGCGCTTCACGTGTACGTGCTGCGTGACTACATCCACATCGGGTCGCTGGAAAAGGCCAGCATCGCCGCCGTGCAGATGTCCGGCGTCAGCACCCTGGCGGTGCTCGTTGCCGCCCTTGTCGTCGGGGTTCTCGCCAGCAAGACGGGCCGACTGAAGGTCTTCGTCATCGCCTCCACGCTGATCTTCATCCCAGGATGTGTTGTGGCCCTCATCGCCCCGACATTCACCGGAATGCTCGTCGCCTACGGCATCCTCGGGTTCGGGTTCGGCGCCTATCTCGCCGTCGACCAAGCGCTGATCGCGCAGGTTCTCCCCAAGGCCGCCGACGCCGGCCGCGACCTCGGAATCGCGAACATCGCGAACGCCGGCCCGCAGATCTTCGCCCCCGTCCTGGCTGGAGCCCTTGTCGCGGTTGCCGGGTACCCCCCGCTGTGGGTCATCGCAATCGTGCTGACTATCGCAGCAAGCGTCGCGATCCTGCCTATCCGTGGCATCCGCTGATCATCCGCCGCGGCGGGCATACACCAGCGCCCACCCGACATCGGCACGGTTCTTTACCCCTCCCGGTTCCGACAGAACATCCGCAATATAAGGAGAAAAATATGCAGGCAAGCACCGCAACGATGCCCTACCAGGACAGGTCACTCGACATCGAGAATCGAGTGTCGGACCTGATCGACAGGCTCACGCCCCAAGATAAGGCGGGCCTGATCTTCCAGCCGATCATGCAGGTGGGCGACTTCGACGCAGAGGGGTTCATGGGTATGACACCCCCGCTGCGTGAGGTTCTCAACCGACGCATCAACCACTTCAACATCATGCGCGCCCCCAACCCCCGCGAGCTCGCACAGTGGGTGAACGCGGTGCAGGAAGCCGCGGCCGCGCAGCCTCTTGGCATCCCCGTTACGATCTCTACCGACCCGCGCCACTCCTTCACTGACAATCCCGCCACGGCCGTTTTCGCCGGACCGTTCTCGCAGTGGCCCGAACCACTCGGGTTCGCGGCCATCGGTGACGAAGCCCTGGTCGAACACTTCAGTGACATCGTGCGCAAGGAGTACCTCGCTGCCGGTATCCGCACCGCTCTGCACCCACAGATTGACGTCACCTCCGAACCTCGATGGGCTCGCCAGGTAAGCACTTATGGCTCCGACCCCGAAACGGTCGCACGGCTCGGAGCGGTACAGATCCGCGCCCTACAGGGCGAGCACATCGGCCCCCACTCCGTGTCGGCCATGGCCAAGCACTTTCCCGGAGGTGGCCCGCAGAAAGACGGAGAGGACCCTCACTTCCCGTTCGGCAAGGAACAGATTTACCCCGGAGGCGCCTTCGAGCTGCACCTCGAGCCGTTCAAGGCCGCGATTGCCGCCGGCGTCTCGCAGATCATGCCGTACTACGGGGTACCTATCGGGCTTAGGCTGGACGGAGAACTTGTCGAGGAGGTCGGCTTCGCCTTCAACAAGCAGATCATCACTGGGCTGCTCCGGAATAAGCTCGGCTTCGACGGCATCGTCTGCACCGACTGGTCGGTGATCAACACCACCTACTGGGGCGTGGAGCATCTGACCCCCGCAGAACGTCTGGTGAAGGCGTTGAATGCGGGCGTCGACCAGGTAGGTGGCGAGCATGACACCGCGCTGCTTCTGGCCGAGATGTCGGCCGGCCGCATCTCCGAGGAGCGGCTCGACATTTCGCTGCGCCGGATTCTCCGCGAGAAGTTCCGACTGGGTCTGTTCGATGGGACACGCTTCGTGGATGTGGATAACGCGGTAGCGGTCATCGGAAATCCGCAGCACGTCGCAGAAGGGATCGAAGCTCAAGCCGCTGCCCATGTCGTGATCGCGAACGATGACGTACTACCCCTACGCAGCGGAGTCAAGGTGTACGCCGAAGGATTGGACCCTTCAGCACTGACCGGCCGAGGCGAGCACGTCGCCACACCCGAAGAAGCCGACGTGGCCGTCCTCCGCATCCAGGCACCCTGGGTGCCGCGTAGCGAAGGCGGCTGGGCGAGCATTTTCCACCGCGGCTCGCTCGTGTTCCCCGAGGAAACGCTCGAGCACATCCGCGCGGTCGCGGCCATCACGCCCACCATCGTGGACGTGTATCTCGACCGACCGGTGCTGCTCGGCCAGGTCGCGCCGTTGGTCTCGGCGGTCACGGCCAACTTCGGTGCGGGTTCCGAGGCGTACGCTCGCGTCCTGTTCGGTGAGGCAGCACCGGTCGGACGGCTACCGTTCGAGATCCCATCCTCCATGGCCGCAGTTCTCGCGAGCTTCTCGGATGTCCCGGACAACACCTTCCGCCCCGCTTACCCGCAGGGATTCGGTCTGCGGTTGCCGTGATGTACCATCGCGTCCCGCGTATGCTGGCGCCATGTCCAAGGATCAGGATGGGCTCTGCGACGCCACTGCGGGGCAACAGCCGGTTGACGCGACGTCAGGTTGGCTTGGATCGTGTCGGGTGTGGGTTTGATCAGCCACTCACCGTCGATGTAGACGACGGGGAAAGTGACGGCGCCAACCCCAGGGAGGCTTTGGCGGGTGTTTTTGGCGTCGGGGCTGGTCTGGAGGTCGATGTCGTGATGGGTGATGCGGGCTTGGTCAAGGACCCGGCGGATGCGGTAACCACCGATGTTCCACCGTGTTGTGCAGACGGTCACCGGAACAGTCACCGCCGGCTGGCGCACGATGGTGGGCCGGAAGACACTCAACGGGGTGACCACACCTGTCGGGGTTGCAAGACTCATCGCAACGCCTTCCTTTCGGGCTTCTACGCTGTCGTTCGTACCGCTGGGATTCGTGATTTTCCGGTTTCCCGCCCGGAGTCCTCCGTCGGGACTCCGGGCGCTTCGTGTTGAATCACCGTGTCGGGGGTGATCGCACCCGGGAAACCGCCTCGCCGAGGGAGACCCTGCCGGTCGCCGCCACCGGGCGTGTCGTGTTGGGGTTCCACCGAACATCCCCACGGGGTGGAGGGCAGGCAATGGTTCCCACGATGGGTCGGTCACCGAACCCGGCGGTGTTCATGATGGTGACGAATTGTGCTTGGACCCACTCGCGGTCCTGCAGCAGCAATTGAAAGGTGTCCTGCTGGGTAGCCGGTATGGGCTCAAACACAATCAGGCTCGACAGCGTCATCTTCACCACCTCCCGACCTGGTGTGTCTTACCGGTTGGGTTGATCAGGCTCTGATGCTTTTGGTCTCCTTCCCTTTCTCGGTCTTGTCACCACGGGTGATGCTGATCTTGCGCGGTTTGGCCTGCTCGGCGATCGGGATGCGCAACCGCAGCACCCCGGCGGTGTAGTCCGCGTCGACCTTGTCGGTGTCCAGCGCGTCGCCGAGCACCAGTTGCCGGGCGAACACTCCCCAGGAGCGTTCAGCGGCGACCGCGTTGACGGCGTCCGGCATGTGGCTGAGGCGTTCGGCACGGACCGTCAGCACGTTGCGTTCCACATCGATATCCAACTTGTCCGGGTCGATGCCGGGCAGGTCCAGCTCGACCAGGAAGTCATCGCCTTCCCGCCAGGCGTCCAACGGCATGCTAGTGGGTCGAGCGACGGTTCCGAACACCTGTTGGGTGAGCCGGTCGAGTTCACGGAACGGGTCATGTTGCAACAGCATTTCTTGATCTCCTCCAATTCACTTGTTTCCGAAACCACCGACACATCTGTGCCGATAGATACAGATTTTATAACTCATATGAGGTAGCTATTGCAAGTGTTTTCCAACAATTTTGAGGTGCCGCGCTTACGCTGGCTGGTGCTGGCGGATCAACGGGTGCCGTGGCGCGGTGCAGGCCTATTCGCCTCGAGCCTGGCGGCGTGGCTGTCTCCGGGACAGTCAGTGCATCGAGGCTTAGCTGGCCAGGTGGGCTGGGCTGTTGTGCCTGTTGAGTGCTTGCCGGATCTCGTAGCGGCCGTTGAAGCTTTGCGCGGGCAGGCTCTGGAGCACTTCCAACACCGGTGTCGGTGCGCCGTCGCGGAGGGCCAGCATCACAAGGTCCTCTCGTTCGGCTGGATAGTCGATGTCGGCCAGAGGCTCCAGGACGTGTTCGATGTTCATGAGATCCCTCCCTGTTCTGTCGGGGTTTCGGAGTGGTGACGGCTGCGCATGTCGGGTTGCATCGACGACGCCTTTGCACCATCACGATGCAGAGCGGCATCGATGCGTACGTGGGATTGTTGGTACTGTTGGTGCCTCAACACTGCGGCCAAAGTCAATCCGCCGCGGGGTGCGTCCACGGCAAAACGGCTCTGCATCATGATGTGCTCCCTCCTGGCAAGGTATTCGTCAGAGCAAGGGTGTTTCCTCCGGTTGGGCTGCGCCTGTGCCCTGTGTGCTGATACCGGTCGTGTTGGCGATTTCTTGCCGCAACGCCTGGTTCTCCTCCTGCAAGTCCAGCACCCTTCCGATGCCTGCCAGGTTGACGCCGTCTTCTTGCAGGTCGGCGACCTGACGCAACCGGGTGACTTCCGCATCGCTGTAGCGACGCGTTCCACCGTCGGTTCGGGCAGGAGTGAGAAGCCCGTTGGCCTCGTAGCGGCGCAGGGTCGCCTGCGGTAATCCGGCAAGCTGGGCAGCCACGGCGATGCTATAGACCGGGGTCGAGGAGGAACGCTTATTCATTGTTAAAGAATGCCAACCCCATCTTGCACATGTCAACCATTCGGTGTAAAAGATTTGTATCAGCAGTTGCAGATTAGTTCCGAGATGTGAGGAACGTTCACTGTGTGGAACAACCCTCCCCCCGACGGGCTCGCATGGCTCTGTCGGTAGCCTGGAAAGGAGAACATCATCATGTCCATGTCTTTCGACCCGTTCAGCCAACTGGATCGCATCGCCCAGTCCGTGTTCGATACCAGCAGGCAACCACGCACCATGCCGGTCGATCTCTACCGTGACGGGGACCGGTATGTGCTGAACACCGACCTTCCCGGAGTGGACCCGGGTTCGATCGATGTCGATCTGGATGGGCGCCTGTTGACGATCCGCGCCCAGCGCACCGTCACCGATCTGGCGGACACAGGCAAGGAGAACGTGCGCTGGCTCACCCAGGAACGCCCCACCGGGGCTTATCTACGTCAGTTCGCCATCGGCGATGACACCGACTCGGGTGCCATCAGCGCCAGCTACGATAACGGTGTGCTCAGCGTGGTCATCCCGATCGCCGAGCGGGCAAAACCCCGCAAGATCGTTATCGAATCCAGTGCCGGCAAAGACCACAACGTCGTCCTGGGCTCATCAGCCACCCCGTAACCACGCAACTCATAAACGCACAACAACCCCTTCGGGGGTCCCTTCGGATGTGCATGCCGGACCGCATGAGGCGGGTGGCGCAGCATGCTTCCCCGGAAGGGTTCCGGGGTGGTCGCCGAACCGGCCGACGGCGACCATCCCACCCCCGAACCCGGCACCGTCCGGCCGGTGAAAAGAACTCAGGATGACAATCTTCGACTTGTACCAAAACCATCTACAACGATGGGCGCACCACGCGGGCCGTACCACCGGTCAGCGAATGCGACGCGTCTGGCAGCGGTTCCGAGCCGGTCTGGGTCATTCTCGATCCACCGAAAACGCGTGGCGCGAGCCGGGCGGTGGACTCGATGTTGCGCGGTTTGTCGCCGCCATGGTCCTCACCTGCTGCCTGATCGCCGTACTGCTTCTGCTCGTGCTGGGCGTGGTCGCCGTCATCTACGAACCCATCGCCCGGCAAGCCCTCCATGCGATGGGCTTCCCTACCTGACACCCAACGCAACCGACCGACCGCTCGCCGGCGCCGGCTGATCGAACGAAGACTGATCAACATAAGAACCGATCGGATAGAACCCGGACCGGATGGAAACTTCGGAGGTGAAAATCATGACCGAACCTGACACCACCGTGGAGACCGCACCCGCGCAAGCCGGAACCGGCGCGACGGCCGCTGGTGCCAGCATCCAGTGGCATGTGGCCGGCACCGACCTGGTCGTGCACGTCCTGGAAGACGACCAGTGGGTGATCCGTGATGGCACGCTGCCGCAAACCAACCCGTACAGCCTCCTCGGTTTCGTCGAGAAAAACGGGGATCGCTTCCAGGCCACCACCCTGTATCCGGCAGTGAAGAATAAGCACGGGTTCACCACGGGCACCTTCCCAAGCCTGGAGGCGGTCATCGGCCACTTCGCCATCAAACTCGACCGGCGCAGGCGAAACACGCACAACAGCATCACCGCATCACGGAGGGCATCATGATTCCGAAGGAAGTCTCGGTCGAGCGATTCGCCTTCACCTGTGCCGGGTGCGGCACCACCTGGGCGGCCGACTTCGACGTTCAGCATGTGCAAGACGGGTACGGGCACCTCAGGGACTACTTCTTCCACAACGGACTCGCCTGCCCGGACCCCACCTACCCCGGTGAAGCGGTATGCCCACAGTGCGGGCGCACCCGCATCATCGTCGAGCTGACCGCCCGCCGCTCCAGCCCCGCCGTCACCGGCCCCACACCGGCACACCCCGGCACACCGGTCACACCGCAACGAACAGCCAAACGGGCCACAATACCGTTACTGCCCGGAACCCCCCTCCCCTGGACTAGATGATTGATTCCAAGGGGTGTCGTTGGGGTTGGTGTCGGGTGGAGGGTGCCCAGAATCGAGGTTAGAAGACCAATCTCGAACCTGGAGGCTCTGATGGACAACGATCTGGACACCCTCGTAACAGCACTCTATGTCAGCTGTGATGACTTTCTGAAGGCCCATCCCGAACTGTGTCCGTGGCGGCCACGGGTCGGCTCGCAGCCGAGGATTATGGACGCGGAACTAATCGCGCTGGCGGTGATGCAGGCGCTGGCCGGCTTCACCTCGGAACACCGTTGGCTACGCCATGTGCGCTCGAATCTGTCGGGCATCTTCCCGAACCTGCCGAAACAGCCCGGCTACAATAAACGGTTGCGCAAACTCGCCGGTGTGATGCAGGCCGTGATCGGCCACCTGGGGAAGGACTCGACCCTGTGGTCCGATGACGTGTGGGTGGTCGACTCGACACGGATCGAATGCGGTCGCTCCCGCGAGACTGCGCACCGTTCCGAGCTGGCCGGCTTCGCCGAATACGGGTACTGCGCCTCGCATTCCCGCTAGTTCTGGGGGTTACGGCTGCACCTGCTGTGCACCCTGCAGGGACTGCCCGTGGGCTTCGCGATCGCCGGCGCCAAAGCCGATGAACGCGAGGTGCTGCTGAGTACGCTCGAGTCCACCCCCTGCCCGGCGCAACCCGGGCAGACAATCCTGGCCGACATGAACTACTACGGGCGCCTGTTCGAGAACGAACTGGCCCAGGCGGGCATCACCCTGATCCGACCCACCCGCAAGGGTGAGAAACCGCGCCCCGAGAAACGGTTCATCAAACCGTTGCGCCAGATCATCGAGTCGATCAACGACACGTTCAAGGGCCAACTCGACCTCGAAGCCCATGGCGGCCGTACCATCGCCGGCGTCACGATCCGTGTCCTGCAACGCATCATCGCCCTGACCGCCGCGATCTGGCACAACCAGGCCACCGGCATACGACCACTCAGATCCCTCACCGCCAACGATCACTAACCCTCGGAATCAATCATCGAGTAACCGCCAGGGACTGTACGTTCAACGGTGTAACTCCGATCAAGGAGGTACGAGATAAGAATGCAGGTTGAGACGGTCGAGCAGGCCGCGTCGGAAGGAGCCGGGACGCCCGTGGCGATAGCGGTTGAGGAACGAGAGCAGGAGCCGCCGGCGTCTGTGCCGGCGGTGGACTGGCAGCTGGTGGCGAGTCTGGTCGAGGGGGCGCGGTCGCAGGGCCTGTCCGTGGACGCGGAGGGCGGACTTTTGGCTGAGCTGTCCCGGCTGGTTTTGGAGTCCGCGCTGGCGGGCGAGATCACCGACCACCTCGGTTACGACAAGCACGAGCGGGGCGGCTTCCCGGAGGGCAACGTCCGCAACGGCACCCGCGCTAAGACGGTGCTGACCAAGGCCGGCCCGGTTCAACTCGAGGTGCCCAGGGACCGTGCCGGCACGTTCCAGCCCGCGGTGGTGGCCAAGAGGCAGCGTCGGCTGGGATCGATCGAGGAGGTGGTCCTGTCCCTGTCTGCCCGCGGGATGACGCACGGGGACGTCGCCGCGCACCTGGCCGACGTCTACGGGTCCGACGTGTCCAAGACGACGATCTCCACGACGATCACCGACAAGGTGTTGGAGGGCATGGCGGAATGGCAGAGCCGGCCGCTGGATGCGGTCTACACGGTCGTGTTCATCGACGCGAACCACGTCAAGGTCCGCGACGGGCAGGTCGCTTGCCCGGCCGATCTACGTCGCCCTTGCCGTGACTGCGGAGGGCAACCGGGACATCCTGGGTCTGTGGGCCGGGGACGGCGGTGAGGGCGCGAAGTACTGGCTGCAGGTGTTGACCGAGATCAAGAACCGGGGCGCCGGAGACATTCTGATGATCGTGTGCGACGGTTTGAAGGGCCTGCCCCACTTGGTCGCCGCGGTATGGCCCGAAACCATCGTGCAGACGTGCATCGTGCACCTGATGCGCAACAGCTTCAAGTATTCCTCCCGGAAGGACTGGGATGCGATCTCGCGGGGTCTGAAGCCGGTCTACCAGGCTGCTACCGCCGATGAGGCCGAGACCCGATTCCTGGAGTTCCAGGAAGCCTGGGGAGATAAGTACCCGGCGATCGTCAAGCTGTGGGAGAACGCGTGGGCCGAGGCAAGTGCCGTTCCTGCAGTTCGACCGGGAAATCCGCAGGATCGTGTGCACGACTAACGCCATTGAGTCGGTCAACGCGCGCATCCGCAAGGCCGCCAAGGCACGCGGCCACTTCCCCAACGAGCAAGCCGCGCTCAAGTGCGTCTACCTCGCGTGATGGCTCTGGACCCCACCGGCAAGGGTCGCGCCCGTTGGACGCAGCGTTGGAAAGGCGCGCTCAACGCGTTCGACATCACCTTCAACGGGCGCCTGTCCGCCCACACCAACTAACGCAACAACAACCCAGTTACACCGGTAATTTGACAGACCCGACCGCCATGGCAGCTGGTGCTGCGATTCACGGGTTCTTGTCCATGTCGGTGTCGTGCAGTCTTGCGGATCGTAAGTTGTGGTGTGTCAGGGGTGTTCGGGGAGTGAGGAGAATGGGGCGCCGTGTGGGTGCAGGGGCAGGCGGGTGGTGAATGTGGTGCCTGTGCCGAGTTGGCTTTCGAGCGTGATCGTTCCGTCGTGTGCTTCGATGATCGTCTTGGCGATCGGCAGGCCGATGCCCACTCCTTGGATTGCGGCCTCGCGAACCTCGGGGGCGCGGAAGAAGCGTTCGAAGACACGGGCTTGGTCGTTCTTGCTGATGCCGCGGCCGTTGTCGGCGATACGAATGACGGCGTCATCGCCGTCTCGTGTCAGGGAAACTGTGATCGTTCCGCCTGCCGGGGTGTATTTGACCGCGTTGGAGACGATATTGTTCAGCGCTTGGGTGAGACGGGCCACATCAACCTGCCCGATCAGGGACGAGGGTGGCAGTTCAAGCTCGAGTCGATGTCCGCCCTGATCGATTGAGGGTCGTAGGGCGTGGATCGACTGCGATACTACAGAGGCCAGGTCTACGGGTTCGATGCGCAGGCTGTGTTCTTGCGCTCCTGCACTGGCCAGGTCACGCACAAGAGTGACCATCTGGTCGACGTTATGTTGGATGGTTTGGAATTCGTGTTGGAGTCCCAACTCGGCCAGGTCGTGTGTGTCCGTGATCAGGTCGAGGTATCCGACGATCGAGGTCAGCGGTGTGCGTAGCTCGTGAGAGATGGTTGCCAGGTAGTCTTCGCGTACTTCGATGGCGTTGGCCAGGTCCGTGACGTCGTAAGTCACGACGGCTGATCCGAGGGGTTCACCGTCGGGGCGGGTGATGCGGTGGGCCTCAGTGAGTACCGCCCGCTGATCATCGTTGTCTGGGTCGCCAACCCAGTAGATCACCCCGCGTTGATCGCCTTCGATGGTCTCCGACACGATGTCCTTGTCCCGCTTGACTGGTGTGCGCCGGTCGGAGGCATAGACATGGGTGCTCTTTCCGGTTTTCGGGTCGTAGCCGGTCAGTGTCAGGATCTCATCGACCATGCGGTTATGCATTTGCGGGTGGTTGTCGGTGTCGTAGAAAATCACGGCGACTTTAACCGTGTCCGCGATCGAGCGAACGATGAAGCTCAGATCGTTCATTTTCGCTTCAAGGTCGTGCAGTTTCTTGGTGGTCTCCTCCAGGGCGGTCGCGGTCTGTGCGCGTGCGTGAAGCTGTGAGACGGCGTATCCGATCTGCTTGCCGAGAGAGTTCAGCAGCTCGGGGTCGTGTTGCGCGTATCGCCGGTTATCGTCGCTGGTGATCAGTATTGCGCCGAGCAGGGTGTCATCTGCCGCGATCGGGATGGCACGGATCGGGTTCACGCGTGTGTGCAGCAGCGAATGCAGCAGCGATGCGGCAGGCTCGGTCTCGTCGGACGCGATCCACAGATCAGTGCCCTTCTGAGTGGCGCGAGAGAGTTCTTCGCTCAGCTGGGTGCGCACCTGAACGACGGTCTGGGAATCGAGAGGCCCCTTCAGGTTCCGGTCGGAAGATTCGGTGAGGTCGTCGCCGAACCACAGCACCGCGCAAGAGGCCGGTTGAAACAGCTGGGTGACACCATCCAGAACAGCACCGGTGAATGCTTCTGTTGTCGGCACACGGTAGAGAGCCTCCACGAGTTTCAGAATTCCGACGTGCAACGACTCCATTGTGCTCTGCCCGCTTTCCGATTCGTGCCGTTGGGCGAGGGGTGCGGCGTCGATACTGCTGTCGGCGATATTCGCGGCCGGCGGCCGATCCGCACTGGAACTCTCCGACGATTCGGACATTCTCGACTCCTTCGTCCGTGGCGGCTGGATGGTGATGTAGCGAACGCTGAGTTGCCACTTCAGCGTAGATTAACCTCATCCTATGGGTGCAGTCGGTGCTGTCCTCGGGTCGGAGAGCAGCTCAATCACGGCGGAACATCGGCTTAGCCCGCGAAGCGTGGAGTGTTCTGCTTTCCCTTCATAGCATGCCCTTCACAGCTTGTCCTTGTCGCGACGATGCTGTGCCTGGCCGGTGTGGTCACGATCGTTTACCGTCGAATCACCGTACCGCTGTGGCTTTCTCACTGCTTCATACGTTGCCGGTGATCGGGTTGGCGACCTAATTTCCGGCTGCTCGGAATTATCGTCAGCGCGGCGCTGCCGACTGGGTTTCTGATCGCACAATCGCGGGTGTCCCGGATCGATTCGGGAACGACGATCGCCAGGGTCGTTATCGTTCCCATCGGGTTGGCCTGGTGGCGGTCAGCGTGTATCCGTCGCGTCGTCGTGTCGAGGCGCGGCGCATCCTCATGCGACGCCAAGCGGAGGCGTTACGGAACACCGCCGCAGAGGGTCGACGCCATAGAACTAACTTGATGCAGCAATGGAAGCGGTGGTCTTCGGCATCACCGACGCCGCGGAAACAGGCTACAATCTTGACGCTTTGGGGGAGGAGGCCGGCGCACGCCGCAGCACCGTGACGACGACCGGATTCACCGATGCTGCCGGTTCGTGGTGATCTGCAGCCCGCGGAAACCCGGACGTTCGACAGAGCTGTCGCGGCCGGTAGCACGCTTTGGATGCGACCGGTGTCGCCGTGTGCGTAACGCTGGCGATCGGGGGGTCCTCAACCTGAACGGGGCAGAAAGCGAGCCTGCCGCGTACGTTTTTTCACTTAATCCGCGGCGCAAGGGGTTCCTTGATGGGCATCACAGGCCATTGCCGTCGTGTTGCCACTTTGAGCAATGCGTCATCTGAGCCGACCACGACAGGGTTTGTGACGTGCTCTAGCAGTGGCAGATCGCTGGGGTGATCTCCGTACCCCCAACTGGTCACCGCCGCCGACCGGAGGGCGTTCAGGTATGCATCAACGGCGGTTCCCTTCTCTCCGCCGATCATCGCTGCGTTGATCTGGCCGGTATAGAGCCCTCGGTTTGTTTCAAGCTGCGTGCAGTACAACCGGTCGGCGCCGACGTCGTCGGCGAGCGGTTGCAACGGGGCGGCGAAGGAGCCGGACACAAGCACGATGTGATGGCCCGCTTGCCGATGCTCACGCAACCGTTCCAACACGTTAGCCCGGTAGAAGCCGGGCTGACTGGAAGTTTCCGCGTACCAGGATCGTCCGGCTTCGCTGACCAGGTCGACCGGCTGCGCGGCCCAGAGTGCGAAGTACAGGCGGTTGAGCTCAGACCGGCCGAGTTGGAGGGCCTGCTCTCTGAGCTCGCCCAGGCGTTGGGGGGATGCCATCGATGGCGTCAGCTTCTGGTAATACAGCAGGAAAGACTCGAGGGTCTTGACCGAGACCAGGGTCTCATCGACATCGAAGAATGCGACCACGGTGTCGTGAGACTTAGACACGGGCGCCGCTTCCCGCGAGCATGTCAACACACCGCGCACAGACCTCGGCAACGGTCCGCTCACCCTGACTGATCATCGTATGCGAACTCGCGTGGTCGATCTCTGCACTCAGATGCGTTGGTACGCGCAGTTCGGCGAAGGCCGGGAATGTGATCTCCAGTGCCGACGCCGGTGCACCTGTCGCCTGCTCGTGCAGCGTCGCCGCGGCATGCAGCAGCAGTATCCCGGGCAGGTGGTCGACGGGGTGATCGAAGAAGAACGGATCAGCCTCGTTCACGCCCAGGACCGCCCGCGCTGATGTTGTCGTTCGTACCGGGTCGATCAGGAGTGTCTCGGCATGGTCAACGATGGCCTCGCCGAGAACCTGCGCGCGGCGTCGCACCACACGGTAGTCCAGATCCGACAACACCTGGGCACTGATATGCGCAGTCACAGCGGCGCCTATGGTGTAGTCGACCTCCAGCCGGTGCGGTATGCCTTTTCGGTGGACGATGTCCGCGAATGACACGGCGGCCGTGCACTCGAAGGCGCCGAAACGTGGAAAGACCAATCGTTCGCGTGCCGTGTTCACGGACAGGGCGGAGATGACGAAGTGCACGCTCGGATCCATGCCGAGCCCCGCAACGCACACTGCGAGTCCGGCCTGCCGCAGTGCCTCAGCCATCAAGGTCAACGGCACTGCCCCCGGCGTCGGATGGCACAGCCAATGGCTGCGTGGTAGGGACAGACCGACTTCCCAGTAAGCCTCCGCGAGCTGGGTCAGCTCTGACACCAGCAACTCCGATCGCGTCGAGCGATGCGCGGCCGAGTGGTCTAAGTGTTGGACGTCGGTATGCATTATCGATGTTTCCTTCGTGGGCTGGGGACCAGTACCGGTACCGCGCCCCTGGGATACAGACTCTCACGAATGCGTCAAAATACCGGCGAAATTTGTGCCCAGTTAGGGGCTCCGGTTCGTACCCGGTAGTCGCGTCAGAATCCGCATAGACGAGCATCTTTCGCGGTGGCGCGGTAGTGGGTGGGATCGGCAGGGGCTCACGTTGAGTTCGTGTAGAACGGTTCCGGATGCCTACGCGCCGCCCGAGAACACGGCGGCGGAGCCCGCCGCGACGGATGCTGCCGCCCGTGTCATTCGAGCGAGATCGACGGATCTGCGCAGGCACGTGCAGCAACGGTTGAGCAGTCCAGGCGTTGCTCGACGGTCGTGGCGGCAAAAGCTTGATCGAATCTTGAGCCGACCTTGCCACATCCTCGCGGAGGCGTTGAGGCGGGCCCTGCAGACTCTAGCTGTCCCGAAAGGGTGGGCACGGTGAATATCAACCCGAACGAATCACCGGCACCGCTTGACCCCTCAAGCCCGGGGTGCAAACCCGAACAATGCACCCCGGCGGCCTCTGCACCCGAACTGAAGGAATCACTCATGTTGAAGAATCTGAACCCTGTCATCACCGGCGATCTGCTCCGTGTGCTGGACTCGATCCAGCCGGGCCAGTCGCTGGCCGTCCTCAGCGATGACACCCCCTACCAGCACCTGGACCTCCCCTTGGTGCAGATTCCGCCTGTCACCCTCGAACAGGCTATTGAAGCAATCTTCAGCGCGCTCCCGCTCGCGTCCGACGGAAACGCGCCCATATTGTCGTGGTTCGCCGACCCCACCGAGGCGCACGCGGAAGATATCGCTTACGCCGTCAAGGGCCTGGCAAACGACGCGGAATTGCGCCGCGTCGAGATGACCATTGTTGTGGACTCGCGTGATTTTGAGGCCGCGATGGATGACACGGTCGCAACGATCACTTTTCCCGCGGACGCCTCGCCCTGGGCTTTCCTGATCCGCGCCGGCGCCTGATCAACGGCAACCGAACTGGCGTGTGCCCTGTCCTGGGGGTAGGTCAGAGGTCAACCTGCCCCGTCTTGAGGCAGAGGACCCTTCGGTAACAGCGGCTATGGTTGTCTACGTGCCCTTTTGGGGAGGCGCACTGTTACGGATTCACCCGATGCAACACATCCGCAGCGTGGTCAACTCTTTCTAACGAATGCTGCGGACCTGTCCGCGGGACAGGAGTGATGCTCGTGGCAATCAGTGATCTTATACCCGGCGCAGGCGCCGGCACCGGCAACGACGCGGATACTGTGACACACGTCCGCACGGCGCCGGTCCAGGCGCGAAGCGTCGAGCGGATCAATGCGCTGCTGGATGCTGCGGCGGCCGTGATCGACGAGATCGGTATTCACCGCCTGACAACCGACATGGTCGCCGAGCGTGCTGCCACATCGATTGGAACCGTGTACCGCTACTTCCCTGACAGGGTCGCACTGCTTCACGGGCTTCGGGATCGCGCCACGGCACGGTTCCACGCGCTTGTGCTGGAGTTGATTCGCACCCAGAACCTGGAATCCGTGCTGGACGCGGGCGATTGCGCACTGGAGGCATACATCCGGATGTATCGAAGGGAACCCGGATTCCGCATCATCCGCTTCACCGACCCGACCCGACACCCCGGAGAGGAAGAAGCGCAAGACCCTTCGGAGTTTTTCGCATCGCGCTTCGCGCAGATCCTGACGGAGAAATTCGGGCTGCCTTCCACCGCCGGCCTGGCATTACGGCTGCAGATCGCCGTGCGGATCGGTGATGCGCTCACCGCGCAGGCATTTCAAAAGGCTTCTGGCGGAGATGAGAGGATCCTGACGGAAGCCCACGTGGCCGTCCGAACATATCTCGCCGCTGACTTGGCCCAAGGCATCGTTTCCCACATCAAATAGTCCCGAGCATATTCGAGGACGCCACTGTCAATGCGCGTCCCCAATCCACCGATTCCGCACCGCAACAGTGTCCGGGAACGGGTAGAAGAACGGCTGTCGCGATCTCCGTCGCAAATTTGTGACGACCTGCGGTCAGGATCGCGCAGCCGGAAAATTCCGCAGTCGAGGGTGACCGGCGATTCGTCACCGTTCGGCAGGGTGGCCCCGGCGCTCCGTAGGGCGGCCTGGGCCGGCTTGCTGCAGCCGGCCGCGATATTCAGAATTGTCGCGGTGAACGCGAATGCAAGCGCCGCGATGTACATCCCGAGGGGCTTGTGCATGGCGTCAGGGTGTGACCTTCGCCGCCGAGCAGCCCACCGATTGGCCGGTGAGTGGGCCGATCGAGATCGCCATCTGGTAGCACGTGACCTTGTTCGCGGAGCTCATACCCGTACCAGTCAGGGTGCCGGTGCAGGAACCGTTAGTGACCGTGAAGATCGCATTCGCCGGGAGATAACCGGTCGGCGCGGTGCTGCGAGTGGACCTGCCCGGCGGCCGGGCTGTATTGGCCGTCGTAATAATTCTCGACCCAGTCTGCCTGCGAGGGTGTTCGCTCTGGCCTGCAGTTCCGGCCGGCGTTCACCGCCGCAACCGAGGGAAGGACACCACCCGCCATCCGACGAGTGTGGGCGTGACCTTGTGCTGGGTGCGTGTTTGAGGTCACACCCCTCACTATTATGTGAGTGATCCTCAACTAAAAGTAGGGCGGAACTTTACCCTTTTGTGGGGGGACGCACACACCATGTGCCTGGCGAGGTGACGCCCGCCATCGACCCGACCGTCTGGTGCTCGTGGCAGGGCGAGAACGTGACCCCGCCGGCAGTGGCGACCTCGGTCGCCTCCTCGAGGTTCTGCGCAAGGCCCTCGAAGACGATCGCCCCGGTGACGGCCCCACGCATCGGGTTCGACATGCGCTCCCAGGTGATGGGCGGCCCGGCGTGCAGGATCGTCGTCTTCGTCATCCCGGGAACAACATCCAGGGCACGACCGTAACCGACAAGCATAGGTTTCGCGGTCAGGAGCCGGTCCACAACCTCAGCGTTGGCCGCCTCGATCTTCACGACCGTCTCCGGTGCGGTGAGTGCGTCGAGCGCGGCGATGGCATCGGGGTCGCCGCCGTCGGGCGGGGCCCAGTCCAGTGCGGTGGCCTTCGCGCCCTGCGCAGCCGCGTTCTCAGCGAACGTCGGTGGACCGACGGTGAGGATGTCAGGTGCTGTGGCAAACAATTCTCTGGTCCGCTGACTCGTACCCGTGATCGCTCCTTCCTGATAATGCTGTTGACGTACTCGCCGGTCTCGGTGCTGCTTCGCGTGACCGTCACGCCGGCCTGCTCGAGTGCCGCGACCTGGCCGGGGTAGCCCTGGTGGTCCAGGTCGGTCCCGAGCACGTATCCCACGACTTCCAGGTACCTGCCGGACGCCGCCACGCGGGCCTGTTCGATCGCCGGGAGGGTCACGCCGACGGGGTCGTCATGCGCGCCGAACCCGAGTTCGAAGTCCATCACGATTACCGCGACGGTGGGGCTGCGGCCTCCTTGACCAATCGTTCCAGTCGCAGCGACGGGTCGATCATGGGATGCGGCCGACCGTTCGTGAACTCGTCTGCGCCGAAGTCGATGAAGGTGTGCCCACGACTGGCCCCACCGGGGCGGAGGAGACCGGCTGGATCCTTCTGGATGTTGCTGAAGACCTCTTCACCTGACCTGAGCAGCGCATACATCGTCTCATCGCAGAGTGTGTCCCCGCAGAACAGGCCGCGCACGTAACGCTGCCCGGGCGCCAGTTTCGCCCGTGTACGAGTGGCCAGCGCGGCATCGGCGACGGGAACGGCCGAGTCCGGGTTGCCTGCAAGCCGGACTGCTTGCGAGGCGGCGTCCCTGCTGCTGCCCGCGAAGTGGCCGCCGGCGGCGGTGACGGCCGTTTGGGATCCGCCGATGAAGTAGACGATGACTGGTTTGCCGGCCTGTTCCAACTCCGTAAGGACCTTCTTCTCGACCTCGGCAGCGGGGGGTTTGGAGACTAAGCCTTGATCCACCGATTGGTTTGGGTGGCTGGCTGGTTTGGATTTGAGCGCGGGTTTCTGGTCGCGGGCAGGAGTGATTGTTGGGCCCTTCTGCCCGGGTGTTCCACTGCTGGTCCTGGTCGTGCCGGTATCGGCTGGTTGGTCAGATGATCACGGCCCCGGGCGGTCCGTAGGCGTGATCGAAGAGGGTCCGCCAGCTGGTCTCCCAGGGCCAGTTCTCGGGTAGATGCAATCGGATTTTGCGGGCGCCGGAGGCGATCCTGGCTGGAATGGCGACCAGTGTGCGGCGGATGGTGGCGGTGGTTGCTTTACCCAGTCCGGTGCCAGCGTTCGTCGCGGCGGCGCGAGTGAGGTTGAAGGCGATGACGGCCAGAACAAGCCACGCGGCGTTGGCTGTGAACACTCCGGAGGTTATCTTGAGGCGCCCGGCCGGGGTCCACGACGTGCACGACGAGGGGAGGCCTCGCCCGGATTGTGTGGTGGATGCGGTTATCTGTTGTTGTCCATGACGACGACGGAGGTGTCCGATGCGGGTGCAGTTGGTGCGTATGAGTGAATCCGGGATGGAATCCTGGACGCTACTGGGTGATGATCATGTTCCGGTCGAGCCGGTGGAACGGTTCCTGGCTTACCTGTCCTCGATCGAGCGGTCGCCGAACACGGTCAAGGCATACGCGCACGACCTGAAGGACTGGTTCACGTTCCTGGCGGGGCGCGGCCGCGACTGGCGTGCCGTGACGTCGGAGGATGTTGCCGGGTTCGTGGCCTGGCTGCGGCTACCACCGGCGGCCCGGGACGGGCGGGTGGCGGTGTTGCCGTCGGTCGAGCACCACTGCGCCGCGGTGAGTGTGAACCGCAAGCTGGCGGCATTGACATCGTTTTGCGAGTTCCATGCCCGGCACGGAGTGCGTTTGGCCGGCCTTATGGTGGAGATTCGGCCCGCTGGACGGGACCGGTATGCGGCCACGTCGTTCCGTCCGTTTCTGCATCACATCAGCAAGAGCGCCCCGCAACGGCACCGGACGGTCAAGTTGACGGCCCCGACCCGGCTGCCCCGTGTTCTGACGGTGCGTGAGGCGCAGTCGATCCTGGACGCGTGTGAGCATCTGCGGGATCGACTGCTGTTCGCGGTGTTGCTGGACTGCGGGGTTCGGATCGGGGAAGCACTCGGACTGCGGCACGAGGACGTGGCGATCGCGGAGCGGCAGATCGATATCGTGCCGCGGGTCAACGACAACCGGGCCCGCGCGAAGGGCGGCCGGTGCCGGTCGATCCCGGCCAGCAGCGAGTTGATGCGTCTCTACGCTGACTACCTCACCGAGGAGTATGGTGCACTGGATTCGGATTACGTGTTCGTCAACCTCTGGGGCGGACGGCGCGGGCAACCGTTGACCTATTCTGCGGTCTATGACTTGGTGGGCCGACTGCGGACCCGCACGAAGATCACGTTCGGGCCACACCTGTTTCGTCATACTTACGCGACCTGGTTATTGCGCAAGGGTGCCGGGATGGAGAGCGTGCAGCAACTGCTCGGGCATGCTTCGATCGCGACCACGATCGACACATACGGCCATCTGAGTGTTGAGGACGCACGTCGCACGTTGCAGGCCGCGGGCTGGTTCACTGGTCGGGAGGTCCAGCTGTGAGCGCCCCCGTGGCGGCGCTGACGGGTGGCGGGCTGTTGGAGAAGCTGATGGCAACGGTGCGTGTCGAGTTCCGGGTCGAGGTGTTCGTCCCCGACCCCCACGAGCCGGTCCTCGGCGTGGCCGAGTGCCTGGCTGATGGCTGCGACCGGTCGGTGTCCCAGAACCGGTTGTGCAGTGCGCACGCCCGCCGCTGGCGGGCTGCCGGCGTCGGCGACGTGCACGAGTTCGCCGCTGATTCGGGCCCGGCGCTGACCGGGCGCGGCCAGCCGTCACAGTGCACCGTGACCGGCTGCCAATACGGCGTGAACGCTGTGGGCTTGTGCATGCGCCATTACGGGCAGTGGAAACGCGCGGGCCGACCGGACTCGGCCACCTGGGCTGCGGCCGCGCCGGCCGTGTCGTCGTCGGCGCCGCATCGGCAGTGCCGGTTGCCGTTCTGCTCCTCGTGGGTGGAGAACGACGAGCGCATGTTCTGTCGCTGCCACACGACGCGTTGGCGCCAGCTCGGCAGTCCGGACATCGACGAGTTCCTTCAACATTGCCTGCTGCGTGGCAAGGCACGGGTGGACTTCCGGGGTCTGGCCCCGCAACTGGGCCTGGAGTTCCGATACGCCATGCAGCGCCGCCGCGATCAGCAGGTGATCATGACGCCGCCGCAGATGGTCAGCTGGGCGATGCGCCGAGCCCTGAATGCCGGTGTCTCATCGTTGCTGGAGCTGACATCGCAGCAGTGGCGGCAGCAGACCGCCACGGTGAGCGCGTGGCCGTCGGCGGCCGCGTTCCTGCTCTTCGCTCGCGACGAGGTCGAGACCTTGCGAGATGGGATCGGCTGGGAGGTCGAATACCCGCGTGAGGTCTGGCGTCTGCACAAGCTGCCCGGCATCACCACCAGCCCTGGCAGGTCGCACCCTCGCAACAACCTGCGTTTCGACCGGATCGGCCAATCGTGGCTGCGGGGCCTGGTCAAACGCTGGATCCGGCTGCGGCTGACTTCGGGACTGTCGGTCACCGCCGTGCTGGCCGACCTGGCGGCGTTGACCCGTTTCAGCGCGTTCCTGACCCAGACCGGCGACACCGTCGGCGACCTGACCGGCATCGATCGGGCGCTGCTGGAACGCTACCTGGCGTGGATACCCGCACAGCCCGGCGGGCACACTCTCAAGGAAGACTGCGTCACCGCGGTCGGCACGTTTTTCACCGCGATCCGCCAGCACGGCTGGGATGACACCCTGCCCACCACCGCGGTGTTCTTCCCTGGCGATATCCCGCCCCGGCCACCACGGATGAGCCGCCGGCTGGCCGAATACGTGATGGCTCAAGTTGAAGCGCCGGAGAACCTGGCCCGCTGGTCCAACCCGGACGGGCGGCTGGTCACGCTGATCCTGATGCGTTGCGGATTACGGGCCACCGACGCGTGCACGCTGCCGTTCGACTGCGTGATGCACGACGGGCAAGGCGCCCCCTACCTGCGTTACCTCAACAACAAGATGCGTCGCGAGGCCGCCGTCCCGATCGATGAGGAACTGGAAGCCGAGATCCGCGCCCAGCAGCAGCGCGTAACCACCCGTTGGCCCGGCGAACATCCGCACCTGTTCCCGCAGGAGAAAGGCAACAGCAATGGGTGCGACCCGTTGAGCTACTACAGCTACCGGGCGATGCTCAACCAGTGGCTGACCGCCTGCGACATCCGCGACGAGCACGGTGAGCCCGCCCACCTCACACCCCACCAATGGCGTCATACCTTCGCCTGCAGGCTGATCAACCGGGACGTGCCGCAGGAAGTCATCCGGGTGCTGCTGGATCATTCCTCAAACGAGATGACCTCGCACTACGCCCGGATCACCGACCAGACCGTGCGCCGCCGCTGGGAACAGGCCGTCAAGGTCAACGTCAACGGCCAGCCGGTCGCGATCGCACCCGACGGGCCGCTCGCGCAAGCACAATGGGCCAAGACCCGCTACGGCATCGCCACCCAGACCCTCCCGCACGGCTACTGCGGCCTGCCGGTGCAGAAGTCCTGCCCGCACGCCAACGCGTGCTTGACCTGCCCGGTGTTCATCACCGGTCCGGAGTTCCTGCCCGAACTGCGCGAACACCGCGGCCGCACTCTCACCCTCCTGGACAAGGCCACCGTCGCCGGCCACACGCGCGTGATCGAGATGAACCAGCAGGTCCTCACGAACCTGGACCGGATGATCGCCGGTGTTCAGGACGAGCAGAACGATGCCGGACATGCCGGCTGACAACTCGCGCCACCTCCGGGCCGCCGCACGCAAACGCAGCGCCGACACCCGCCAGAAAGCCGTGAAAGCGTTACGTCGGCTCGACTCCTCCGGCACGCCGGTCACCTTCGAGTCGGTCGCCCGAGAAGCGGGCGTCTCGCGGTCCTGGCTTTACACGCAGACCGATCTACGCGCCGAGATCGAACGACTACGACGCCGGGGCCGCACGGCCTCACCGGCACCAGTCGTCCCGGACCGTCAGCGCGCGAGTGACACCTCGCTGCTACGCCGGCTGGAAGCCGCGACCGAGCGGATCCGACACCTGGAACATGACAACAGAGAACTACGCGACAGCCTCGCCGAAGCGCTCGGCCAGCAACGCACCGCCCGCACCCTCGGTCCCGACACGCCCGGGCGCACCAACCAAAATCTCATCAGAGAAGGCTGACCATGAGTCGATCAACGACCGCGTCAAAGACACCGTCCATGACGCACAACCCCCGAAAACACTGGTCTCCAGGCCATGGCCATCACTCGGACTCAAGATAACGGAGGGCAGGTGCGCGAGTGCACTGTTTTTCAGGTCGGCGTTGACTTGCTCGATGATCGCGTGGCCACGGTGAGTTTTATCCGCGGTGATGGTGTCCAGGTCGCTGGTGGTGAAGAACGCGTGGAACCGGTGCGTGTCGAACAACGTCGGATGGTCCAGGTCCTTCTTGTTCAACTCCGGAATGCGCCGCACGACCAGACGCCCGATGATGCGTTCGCTTTTCTTCCTCGAGGTGAACGCGGTGAACGCGACCTCGGCGACTTCGGCTTTTGAGATCCACGTTTTGGTGTCCTCGTCGTAGATCGCGTCGGTGTATTCGATGGTCTCCCACGCGTGGTCGTCGATGGTGGAGATCGCTTTCTTGATCGCGGGATCCATCCGCGCCGTCACCGACACGGCGGCGCCGGCTTTCAGTGCAGTGTTGACGGAGGCGAACCCGTAATAGGCGGAATCGGCGCGGAACAGGACCCGGGTGTTCTTCAAGCCGTTCAGGCGTTTGATCGTGGCCAGCCCATCGGCGATCAGCCGGGCAGCCCCGCGCGGGGAACCACACGCGCCGCGGCGCAGTCGTTGGCCGATGATCACCGGGGCGGAGGCGCTCGTTTTCACCGTCGCCAGCAACGCGTTGATGCCACGCACCCCCGAGTAACCGAACCCTGCACCCTGCTTCTGGTAGCCGTGGACTTCGATGATCGTGTCATCGACATCCAGGAGAACATATTCATCAGCGGCGGGCGCAGCGGCGGGCAGTAACGGCGCGTATCTGGTGAGGTTGGCCAGGAACCGAGAAGCGACCGCGTCGAGTTGGCGGACATGACCAAATACAAACTCGCGCAGGAACGATCCCAACGTCGATGGTGCGTAACAGGCGGTGAAGAGTTTGCGCATCCCACCATGACGCAGGATCGCCATGTCATCGATCGAGTCCGCCCCGGCGACCATTCCGCCCACCAGCGAGGTCACTTTCAACCCAGCGTTGGCGCCCTTGTCCGTCGGCACCGTCAGCCACTTCTGCGCCAGCGCCCGAAGGCCAGCTTTCTCGGCGAGTTTCATGATCGGAACCAAACCCGCCGCCGACACGAGGTTCGGGTCGTCAAATGTGGCTGACACGGCCGCGGAAGCATGTTTCAATTGCATCTACGAGGTGCTCTCCTGTTGGGTTGAATAGTGCTCTAGACAAGAACTATTTTCCCAGATCAGAAGAGCATTCTCGGTTTAACACACTGTCAATTCCCCAAACTCACCGGTGGATCCAGGCTAAGACGATGACCGATGTGTGCGGGTCCGCTGCTAGGGCGCGGATGCCGTCGATCATCATGATGCCGCCGACATCGGAACTCAGATCCCGCCCACCGGTGCCGATGAGTTGGGACACGCCACCACCGAGGCTGTGCACGCGCACGCTGACCTCTTGGGCACCGGTGCCGCTCGCGGCGACTATGCCGATCGAACCACGCCGCACCGCATTCGCGAAGTCGAGGCCGATCCCGCCGATGATCGCCGTACCGCAGTCGGGGCCCATCATCAGCAAGCCCTTCTTGTGTGCGAGCTTCTTGAGCGCGACCTCGGCTGCAACCGGGACATTGTCGCTGAAGAGCATGACGTGCAGATCATTCTCAAGAGCCTTGCGCGCTTCACGCGCCGCGTACGCACCGTTCACCGCGATAACCGCAATATTCGCGGCGGGGTCGGCCTGGGCCGCTGCGCCCACCGTGCGATAGGTGACTGTTTCGTCGTCTCCTACCGGAGGTTTGCGGGCAAGCAGCTGTTCGATCGGTGCGAGGACGTCGTCCACGTCAGCGCCGCCCGCGGTGACCGCGACGATGAACAGGTCGGCTATCTCTGCCTCTTGCACCTCCGGTGTGAGCAGGTCGAGGTTCTCCAGAACGCTCTTGTTCATCGCCGTGGCTATCGCCACGAAGGCCTGCCGAACACCGAGGAGCGCACTTGCCGACGTTGAGATCGACATCAGCGAGACGGAGTCGAGGTAGGTGTTCTTCTTGATGACTGTCGTGACGGTCATGCCGCGCAGTTCCGAACTCTCACGCGTTCCAGTCGCTGTTCCAGGCGGATGCTGGCAAGGACGCCCGCGAGTGTGTCCGTTCCCGAGGTGTGCCCGATCTTGAGCACGCCGGTGGTGGCCTCCGCCAGCTTCGTGTCCGTGGTGGTGTCGCTGCCGAAGAGCGCTTCGAGAAGCTCCATGATTCTCTGCCGGGCACGACCCTGGATGGCCTCACGCAGCGTGGCACGACTGAGGGCGGTGGTGCACTGGGGCTGTGCGTCAAGTCGAGACGCGAGCACGTTGGGCAGCAGCACGATACGGCTGGCCGGCCGCGATGCGACAAGGGTGATCCCGGTCAGAACATCATCGCAGGCCGGGGTCAGCCCGCGGCCCAGCCCGAGCATCCGATCGATTGCGCCGCCCAGGGCAACCCCGTCACCATCACATTCCGCCTGCACGATAGTCCGGAGGCTCGCGTTCAATATCGTGGCAAGGGTGGACCCGAACGGGTCGACCATGCGACCCGCGCTGAGGATGCCGCCGCGCACGCCGTGCTCGATCAGGACCGCGGCGACGATGCCGATCCGGTGCGTGAGTGCCCCCGTGTGTGGTGTTGCTGCGGCACAGCGGCACTGCCATAGTGTCGCGTGCTCGAGGCTGATGCTCACCTGTCCGAGCCAGACCGTGTCGGCGTCGAAGGTCACCGGCATCCCGTCGGCCACACCCAGCGCATCCCAATCCGCGAGATCGACTCGGACGCTCCACGGTGCATCGTCAAGACCAGACGCGCACAGTGCGACGAGTTCCGCCTCGGAGCTCAGGACGTTGACGACGTGGCGAAAGGTGGAATGAACCGTGCCGCGCATCGTGCCACGGCTGAGACGGTCGGCCAGAACGGAGTCGAGCGAAAGCGCCTCGACGGCCGTTTGTGCCACAACCGTCCCAACCATCTCCGTCTACGAATCGAGCCGCACGATATCGTCTCGACAATCAAGGCGGTATACCGTAAGCGCGATTTACGGAAAAAGAGCAGGGTCCGTTCAAAGTCAGCGCAGACGTGAGAACGCACCCTCCGCTGGTCGCGTGGCGAGCACCAGCGAGCGTATCGAGACCGTATTGCGGGGTCTCGCTACGCTCGCTCGCTACACTCGCGGGCTACTCGACCAATGGGACGATGCAATTCGCTGACACTGAAAAGGCCTGGTCTTATCTGGGTGATTGCGTCATTAGGTGAGGTGTTGCCCGAGGATGCGTGCGATGGCGTCGTCTGGGACGGGGCCGTGTCGGAGGATTCGTGCAGTCCCGCCGTGGTCGAGAGCCGCGGCGTCCACGATCGTCGAGGCGGCGGAGGTGATCTGCTCCGCCGGTGGTTCGATGCTGCCGCCGTCGAGGTAGACGGTGACGCTGTCGCCGAGCATGTGCTCTGCTTCGTCGGCGTTCAGGGCTGATGGCTGGCCGGTGCGGTTCGCGCTTGAGACGGCCAATGGTCCGGTCTCATGGAGGAGGCCGAGGAGGATGTCATGGGCCGGCATCCGCAGCCCCACGGTGCCGTGGGTTTCGCCGAGATCCCACGACAGCGCCGGTTGTGCTCGCAGGATGACGGTGAGACCACCGGGCCAGAACTCGTCGACCAGCCGTCGGACAGGCTCGGGCACATCAACGGCAAGAAGGTCGAGCATCTCCTTGCCCGGGATGAGCACAGGTGGTGGTGCCTGCCGGGTGCGTCCTTTTGCGTCCAGGAGGGCTTGCACCGCCGTCGGCGAGAACGCGTCCGCAGCGACTCCGTACACGGTGTCGGTCGGGACGACGACGAGCTTGCCGACCCTGAGGGCGGTTCGGGCAGCATTCGTGCCAGCCAGCAGTTCGGCAGGGTTGGACAGGTCAAATCGTGATGGCATGTGATCGCGCGCAGCGAAACCGGTAAGGAGGTGGTCTGGGATTCTTACGGGACACTGACCGTTTCAGTCATACCATCGATGAGTCCAACAATCGGGTCCAGCGTGACCAGACCTTCCTGCAGGCTGTAGTTCGCGCCGACCACCGCTAATTCTTCGGCGTTGATCGCAGATCGAAGCACCTCTGATCGGGCGATCATCTCCGTGATCGTGTTGCGGAGATGCTCGCGACCGACCGCGGCGGCGTCAATCTGTCCAGCAGCGATCGGGTGAGGCTGACCGTCACTTTCGTTTTGTGTTCTGCCCACCTTTGTGACGGCAGGGATAATTGGGGCGATCAGTTCAGCGAGGAGCGGTGGCAAGGTCTCGGGCTGGTCGGTTTGGGAGGCGATCGCGGCGGCGACCGCGCCGCAAGCCTCATGGCTGAGTACCAACACGAGAGGGACGTGCAGAATCGCCACTGCGAACTCGATAGACGCCAACGCGGAATTAGTGACCACCTGTCCGGCGTTTCGGATGACGAATTCGTCGCCGAGGCCCAAATCGAAGATGATCTCCACGGCAAGTCGCGAATCCGAGCACGCAAAAATTGCGACGATCGGATTCTGGGTGTGCGCGAGTTGAGTTCGTCGAACCAGATCCTGATGAGGATGTATTGGCGAGCCCGCGACAAAGCGCGCGTTGCCTTCCAACAATGCACTCAGCACCTGTGCAGGACGTTTCGTCACCTGTTCTCCTTTACCGTCATACTTACCGTTGCTGCGAATTCAATCTACCGCGCCGTGCGGGACAGCTTGATCGCGGTGTCGATTCCGGCCCGCATTGGTCCCTTGCGTGAACGTGCAGCAATCACCTTCAGATTTGCCCGAGCCTGAAGCGATCAATCCTTCCAGCATCCCGCCTGCGCGGCTGCAGCGTGCGCTGTTGCAGGACTCGGTTCTCACGGTGACCGCACATCCCCTGCGAGCCAGATACGATTAGCGAAGTAACCATGGGGTGTTATCGTCTGCTCCGCGGTGATCGCCGACGAAGATTGAAGTGTGGTTGTTGACGAACTCGGCATATGGTGTGCCTGAACGCAAGCGATCACCACAGTTTGATGCTGACCTTCCGACACCTAGTACCCACGGCAGACCGCAGATCAGGATCTCCAGGTCAGCCGTTGTCGGAAACCTGAGGGCCCTTCGAAACAACTCCCTTCCGGGAACCCTCATGGCGCCCATCATCAAGGCGAACGCCTTCGGCCACGGATTAGAGCTGACGGCGACCGCCCTCGCAGATGAAGCCGACCTGCTGGCGGTAGCCGAGCCATCCGACGCCCTAGCCATCGCCGGGATAGCGCCCGGGCGCGTGCTGTGCCTCGGCCCGGCCGATGGCGCACAGCTTGCAGAACTGCTCAAAGCTGGGATTCGGGTCACCGTGACCAGCCGCGAAGCACTACCAACGCTGGGCCCCGGCGCGACAGTCCACCTGTTAGTCGACACCGGCTTGCACCGTCTCGGCGTCGCACCACAGCATGCGGTCGAGCTCGCTGAGGCGATACGCGCGACCGGCGCCAACCTCGAAGGCCTGTTCATTCATGTGGCAGGTGCGGACCGCAACGACTGGTCAGAAGTCGAAGCCGAGGTCCAGACGCTCCGCGACCTGCCGATCCGCGGCGTACTCCGGCACACTGGCGGAACGAGCCTGATCGTCGTGCGACCGGACCTCGTCGGCGATCTTGGCCGGCCCGGGGTCGCAGTCTTCGGTTACGTGCCCTATCCGGAGCAGGAATCGTTGATCGAACTCCGGCAGGTGCTGACACTTGTCGCCCCGGTGCTGGAATTGCGCACCGCGGCGGCGGGGGACCGCGTCGGATATGCGGGCACACGGTTGGAGCGCGACACCGTCATCGCAACACTGTCGATCGGTGCGGGCCACGGCATCAACCCACGATGGGCAGACAACGGCGGATGGGTCAGCATCAGGAAGCACCGTTGCCCGCTGATCGGCGCACCCATGCTGGACTACACACTCGTGGATGCTACTGGCATCCCCGAGATCGCGGTCGGCGACACCGCGGTCCTATTAGGCGAACCTGCCGGCGATTTCGCGGGCCCATCTGTTCAGCAAACAGCCGATCGACTCGGTCTGAGCGCGGAGCACCTGCTCGTCGCACTGCAAGCATCTATTCCCCGCGTGCTTGTGCCATAGCAGTTCGTTCTTCGTAACCACGCGTAAAGGTACTCTTCTACTGGGCGCCCGCGATTCCGGCGGTCGACGCGACACACAGCGACGGTTAGGCTCCGCTCCTCGGGCGCCCACCCCCAACTCTGCGGCTGCCCCGTTTGCGGCGCAGGGACGCATCGACGGTTCCTGGCCGTTTTCGCGAATGCTATCTACGCCGCAGCGCGGCCGCAGAGATAATTGGGGTATCCGGCGATCACGTCGGCACTGGGGCGTATCCGTGTCATGCTCGAACGCATGCGAACAGGGATTATCGGCGGTGGACTCCTGATCGTCGGAGTCGCGGCTGTTGCCCTCCGGATCGAACCGCTCAGCGCCGTCGAGGTGGTGTGGATTCGGGTGTGGCCGATCCTGCTCTTCGTCGCTGCAATCTCTGTCGTCACCGAGCTGGTCGCAGCTGCCGGCGTGTTTACCGTGGTCGCTGCTGGCCTTCGCCGGCGGACTCTTCTTCGTTGCCGACGCGGCACACCAGCTGGGACTCGGCCGTGCGCTGGCAGCACCGACCGGCGGCGGAACCGGATTCCTTCAGCTGTTCCGGTTGGCAGGGGCAGGGGCGGTATCCGCCAATCTTGTGAACAATCTGCCCGCCTACCTCGCCCTGGAACCCGCTGCGATGCGGGAACCGGCCCGTATGATCGCGCTGCTGATCGGGGTGAACTGCGGCGCGCTCGTCACTCCGTGGGCATCCTTGGCGACCCTGCGCTGGCACAGTCGCCTGACCGCTCTCGGCGTCGACATGCCCTGGCGCCGGTTCATGCTGCTCGGTGTGATCGTTGCCCCACCGACGATTGCCGCATCGGTCGCAGTCCTTGCCCTCGCGGGGTGACCGAGCCGCGCCCCGTCCAGGGCAGGCATTGCTCAAACGGGCTGTCACGGTTGCTGCGTATGCCACGCATCCCGAACGATATCGAGTCGTCGGCAGCGGGGTGTGCCAGACTAACGGTGGAGATCTGGCCTGGCGCATTGCCAGTTGATTCGGCCTTCGAAGGTAATCGCGAAGGCGTTGAGTGTGGGCTTCCACCTCGTGACCTGGCGTGCCCCACCCCGCCCGGTCAGGTCAGGTGACCGTGTCACGAGATACAAGCACTTCAGCGCCGCGGCGTCGTCGTTCGGGAAGTGCCCGCGAGCACGCACTCCGCGGCGGTAGCGGTTATTGATCGACTCAATTGTTATCTCCAGTGATCGTAGGGCATCTGTGAAGTCCAGTACGGGGCTTCCTGGTGCGGGGGGAGTGTGCTGGATGTGGTCATCTTCGGCCCTGGGTATCGCCGCGTTGGCCGTGTCCCGGCCGAAGGACACCTATCTCGGAGTGAAGTACCGGCGCATCGCCACCCGGCGCGGGCCGATCAAGGCCGCCGTCGCGATCGAGCGGGCGATCGGGCACATGCTGTCAAGTGGAAGAGTCTACCTCGATCCCCGCGCCGACTACTACACCCGCCTCGAGCCGCAGAAGGGCAAAAACAGGGCCATCCGACAGCTGGAGACCCTCGGCTACCGGGTGGTGATCAGCCCGGTCGCTGCATAAGTCACGTCCTACTCACGTGTCAGTCGACACCGGCTCGCACCGTCTCGGCGTCGCACCACAGCATGCGGTCGAACTCGCTGAGGCGATACGCGCGACCGGCGCCAATCTCGAAGGCTGTTCACTCAGGTGGCAGGTGCGGACCGCAATGACTGGTGCGAAGTCCTTACAAGGGGAACGGCGGGTCCCAGCGGTGGTAGCAGTCACAAGCGGACGGCGTGGGCAGCGTCGGACATTTGACACAGAACCGGGCAAATCCACAGCTGTTTCAGTCGGGTCATTGACGGAAAAAATCGACCGGCATAGCGTGACCGAGCGTCAGCTTGTCGGGCATCTGACCATGCGCCCGTCTCGCCGGGCGTATTGGAATCACCAATCATGTGGAGGAAGAAATGTCCGTGAAACGACGAATGCTGGCGGTGGCCATCGCCGGCGTGATGGGGCTGTCGGGATGTCTCCTGACGGCAATGCCGGCGGCTGCGCGCACGCCGGACGGTCAAGCTCATTATGTGGATTGTTCCGCTTCGACCCCCGGCGACGGTGGGGTGCAATCGCCCTGGAATTCTCTGTCGCAGGTGAACGCGCAAACCTTCGGTGCCGGCCAGGAGTTGTTGTTCAAGCGCGGCGTACAGTGCGTCGGCGAACTCGAACCGCAGGGGTCCGGAAGTGCCGCATCTCCGTTCGTCATCTCCGACTATGGCACCGCCCACACCAGGGCGGCGATCGAAGGTGGAGGCGCCGAGGCGGCGGTGAAGCTGTATAACGAACAGCACATCACGCTGAGTAATTTGGAGATCACCAACTCCGCGTCGCCGGCGTCCCAGCGTCGTGGTGTGCTCGTTCAGCTTCAGGACTATGGTGTCGGACACGGCTATCTGTTGAAGAACCTCGACGTGCACGATGTGCTCGGAGGCGACCTCAAGGGGCCGAACGGCAGCCAGGGCATCGCGTTCAAGGTCAGCGGGTCGAGTGTGTCGACCTCATTCGACGGAGTGGATATCGTCGGCAACCGGCTGGATCACGTCGATCGTCAGGGCATCGTGATCGTGCTGAGCACATGGAGCAATCGTGCGGAGGTCGGCAGTACGGCACCCGAGAACTGGGTGCCGTCAACGCATGTCGTCATCGAGCGCAACGTGCTCACCGACATCGGCGGCGACGGCATCGTGATGAACACCACCGACGGTGCGCTCGTGCAGCGCAACACCGTGAGCGGGTTCAACGAGCGCTCCGCGGCGTATAACGCGGGCGTCTGGGACTACAACACCGACAACTCGTTGCTGCAATACAACGACGTTTCTGGCGGTCGCACGCATCTGGATGGTATGGCCTACGACGTCGACCAAGGTAACATCGCCACGACCTTCCAATACAACTACAGCCACGACAACGAGGGCGGATTCTTCCTACTGTGCAACAACGGGCCGGGCGTGATCCGCGAGGCCGTCGTGCGCGACAACTTCAGTTCGAACGATTCGTACCGCGGCATCGAGAACTGCAAAGGCGCGATCGAGAGCGCCCGATTCAGCAACAACACCATCTACATCGGTGACGGGGTCAGTCAAACGGTGGTCAACGAGAACACCACGAGCCTGCGCAACGTGGCATTCGACGACAACATCGTCTATAAGACGGGGGCGGGTGTTGCCGACTTCAACCTCCGATCCGGCGGTTACACCTTCGCAGGAAATGTATTCGCCGGCGTGCAGAACGCGCCACAACAATCCGTTGCAGGACGAGTCGTCGGCCGTTGCGCCGCCGGGGCGACCAGCGGCTACCCGGCGGTCGAAGCGTTCCAGTACCTGACGCATGGGCACGACGCGAACTTCGCCGCGCTTGCTTCCGACGCCAACCTCGGCCGCTACTTCGGTGCAGACTCCAAGGTGACCGCACCGCAGCCTTCGGGTGTCGGCACGCGCTGCTGATGGGAGCCCGGGGTCGGTGAACGAAGGAGGGCGGGTTTGCGTGAACGACCCGTCCTTCTTCGCGATCTTGAACCCTAAATAATCAATGCCGACCAGCTTTACATAAATTAGGTCAACAAAAATTGAATTGAATTCTGTCGAATTATTGACGGAAAAAATCGACCCGCCTACGCTTCACCGTATGGTTCAGCAGAACAGTGACGCTATCGGCAGCCAACGCCGGCACACCGAGCGTATTCTGCGTGTTCTGAGCCGGCACGGTGCCCTCAGCAGAAGCGAGATCGCCGCGCGCGTCGGCGTCTCGCGAACGACTCTGTCCGACCTCACGGGCCTCCTCCTCGAGCAGGGTGCGATCGTCGTCGCCGAGACCGATGCCGCTTCCCGTGTAGGGCGCGGGCGCCCTGCCGAACGGCTCGCACTCGACCCAGAAGCCGGGCAGTTCATGGGTGTCGATTTCGGGCGAGGCCGGGTGCACGTGGCAGTGGCGGACGCCGCACACAACATCATCGCCTCCGGCGGCCTTCGCTACCCTATTGGTGCGGCGTGGCCCGAGCGCATCACGACGGCCTTCGAGCTCATCCAGGGCTTGAGTGATGCGACAGGCACGCATTACGGTGCGCTTCGCGGCATCGGCATCGGATTCCCAGGCCCGCTAGCGCCGCAGGCCGGCGCGGTCGGCGACCCTAGACAGGACGCACATGAGTCTGCCGGCGACCTGGTCAGCGCGAGCTTCGCGGAACGGTTCGGCGCCCAGGTCACAATGGACAACAACAACCGATTCGCCGCCCTGGCCGAAGCCAGCTGGCGCCGGCATTCCGGGACCGAGAACCTGCTCTACCTGCGTATCTCCGACGGCATCGGTGGCGGCATAATCGCCGGCGGGCGCCTGCTCACCGGCGCGGCCGGATTTGCCGCCGAATTGGGCCACGTCACGGTCGACCTCGCGGGCCGCGATTGCCACTGCGGCAAGCGAGGATGCCTGGAAACGGTCGCATCCCTCCCCGCCGTGCTCGACAAGTGCCGGGCGGCGGGCGCGTCAATCGCCTCGATCGAGGACCTTCGTCGCGCCGTCGCCGCCGATGATCCGATCGCCTCAGACGTCCTGCGTGAGAGCGCGACCGCGATCGGGCGTGTCCTCGGCGCCGCGGCCGTGACCGTGAATCCGTCCGAGATCGTGTTGGCAGGGGATCTGATCGAGGCCGCTCCCGCCGTGCTTCAGCATGCCGGAAGTGTGATCGGCTACGAACTGCTGCCGATGCTCCCAAACCGGCCGGTGATCAGGGGAGCGCGTCTCGGCGACGATGCCGGTGCACTGGGGGCCCTTATAGCGCTTTTCCACCAATCCCCACTACTGGCCGGATATTCCGAAGCGGACCCGTCGCCCATCGTCGTTCGTGCTGGCCTAACAAAAAGGCGAGCATGACCCAAGCGCGTCCGCCCCACGGACGCAGCATCCTCCCCACGAAGAAACCCGTCACAACACAGAAGGAAACAGATCAATGAAGATGACCAGAATCACGATTGCAGCCGGTGCTGCTCTCGCACTGATCGCCGGCGTGGCCGGCTGTTCCGCGTCGGGCGGCGCCGGTGCGGCTACGAGCGCGAAACCGGAACCGGCAAACATCCGAGTGTGGTTCATGCAGGACTCGGTGCCCCAATCGGCCCAAGACTTTCTCGTCAGTCAGTTCGAGAAGGAAAACAAGGGCTCGACGCTGCAGGTTCAGGTGCAGCAGTGGGCTGGAATCGCGCAGAAGCTGCAGACCAGCCTGCCGAGCAAGGACCAGACTCCCGACATCGTCGAGACGGGCAACACCCAAACCTCGACCTTCTCGTCAGTCGGCGCATTCAGTGATATTTCAAGCGTGAAGAGCCAACTTGGCGGCAAGAACTTGGTGCAGAGCTTCATCGACTCGGCGACCTGGGACGGCAAGTTGTACGGTGTTCCGCTGTATGCCGGCTCGCGCAGCGTCTACTTCCGCACGGACATGTTCAAGGCGGCCGGCATCTCGGTGCCGACCACGATTGACGAGCTGCAGACGGACATCGCCAAGCTGCAGGCCGCCAACCCCGAGAAAGTGCCGGGTTTCTCCTCCATCTACCTTTCTGCCAACGACGTGCATGCTGCTGAGTCTTGGCTGTTCGCCAACGGGGGCAACTACGCGGTCAAGAAGAACGGCAAGTGGGTGGGCGACTTGACCAGCGCCGACTCGCAGCGCGCTCTCACCCAGTTGCAGGAGATCTGGGCGCACGACACAAGCTACGGCATGGACAGCACGGTGGCGGCCAATGGCATGTACAACCTGTTCAACCAGGGCAAGGTCGGCATGATGGTCGGCACGCTCAACGTCTCCACGAAGATCTCACCGGACCTGATGAGCTCGGGCAAGGTCGGCATGTTCGCCTTCCCGTCCAACACGCCGGGAGTAGCCGGTAAAACCTTCGCAGGCGGTTCGAATGTGAGTATCTCAGCCGCATCGAAGAACCAGGTTGCGGCACAGTCCGCGTTGAAGATCATTATGGGAAAGACCTTTCAGTCGCTGATGGCGAAGGACGGCGGCTGGGTGCCCGGCAACCTGACGTATGCCAACGCGCTGACCGGCCCGTTCGCCAAGGCCGCGAAGGCTGCCGTTGTGAACTCCACGCTAACCCCGAACACGCCGCAGTGGGGAATCGCCGGGGCCAACAATCTGCTGCCTAACTTCTACACCTCCATCGCCAAGGGTCAGGACCCGATGACCGTCGCCAAAAGCGTAGATGCGACGATCACGCAGACACTCAACGCGAGCAATTAGCGCGAGTAACTCGCGCGACCGGGTCGTCGGCTCGAACGCCGACGGCCCTGTCAGATCAGAACGAGGATTCTCATGACAGTCATACTCGACCAGGGGCGACGGGATCAACGTGCCGCCCCGACCGGGCGGTCTGGACGCACGGGGCGGCCCTGGCGCAAGGGGCGCCGCGTGAAGCTGCTTGCGCCACTGGCCCTGCTCGCGTTGCCCGCGGTGGTGATCGGCATCACCCTGGCGTATCCGCTGTACCGGCAGGTGGTGATGTCCTTCCAGAAGTACGGACTCGCCCAACAGTTCGGACAACCCGCGACGTTCGTGGGATTCAACAACTACGCCACAGTCCTCAGCGACACCGAGTTCTGGGCTGTCTTAGCACGCTCGATCGCATTCTGTCTGATCGTGGCGGCGCTGACCATGGCCATCGGCATCGGCATGGCCGTGCTGATGCAACGCGCCGCACCAGCCGCCCGTATCTTTTTGAGCGTGTGCCTGATGCTGGTTTGGGCGATGCCCGCGATCGCCAGCCTCACCGTCTGGCAGTGGATTCTCGACGCCCGGCTCGGCGTGCTCAACTATCTTCTGGTGCACATGGGCTTCACCCAGTTCAAGGGATACCCTTGGCTTGCGACCAATCCATTCGTGTTCCTGGCGATCGTCGGAGTGATCGTTCTCTGGGGCAGCATGCCGCTGGTCACCATCACGACGTATGCGGCGTTGACCCAGGTCGGTGAAGAGACCTTGGAAGCCGCATCCATCGACGGTGCCGGATTCTGGAACCGGCTGCGCTATATCGTGCTGCCGATCATCAAGCCGATGCTGTTCTTGATCGGAATCCTGCAGGTCATCTGGGACTTCCGCGTGTTCACACAGGTATATGTCCTGCAGCAGTCCGGCGGCAACTCCCAGTCGACCGACGTGCTCGGCACCTTCGTCTACCGCGTTGGAATCGGACAGGGCAACTACGGCGAGGCTTCTGCACTCGCGTTGATCATGCTCGGTATCGCATTGCTGATGACCTGGCAGTACATGCGCACACTACTGAAGCAGGGGGACCTCGCATGAGTCTGATTCGCAACCGTCGGCGACCTGCCGTCACTCGTGGCCGTTGGCTCTGGAGTGCTGCAGCCGTGGCCATCGGTCTCCTCTGGGTGTTCCCGGTGTACTGGATGGTGAACAGTTCGATGCTGCCAGACAGTCAGCTGCTCAACGACACTCCGACGTTCTTCCCCTCCCAACCTGACTTCAACGCGTTTCGAGGCGTATTCACCGACCCGCACTTTTGGTCGTCGCTGCGGATGAGCCTGACCGTCACCATCGCCGCGGTCGCCCTTGCGCTCGTCTCTGCGTGCCTGGCTGCCGTGACGCTGAGCCGGTTCCGCTTTCGCGGGCGCCGCTGGGTGATCGTCACCGTGCTGGTGATCCAGATGGTCCCGACCGAAGCGATCTTCATCTCGCAGTATAAGATGCTCGACGCCTGGAACCTGTTGAACTCTGCCGTCGGCCTCGCCCTCCTCTACGCGGGAACCGTGCTGCCCTTCATCACCTGGATGCTGAAGGGCTACGTCGACGGGGTGCCCGTCGAACTCGAGGAATCCGCGATGGTGTCCGGATGCACCCGCGTCGGCGCCTTCTTCCGAGTCACACTTCCTCTGCTCGGCCCCGGCCTCGTGGCCACGGGTGTCTTCGGCTTCCTGGTCTCGTGGAACGAGTTCACTCTCGCGCTGGTTATGCTCACCAACAGCAACAAGACGACGCTGCCGCTGTGGCTTGAGACCTTCCAGAGCGCCAATCGAGGCACCAACTGGGGTGGCGTGATGGCCGGTTCGACCGCGATCGCCATCCCCGTCATCATCATCTTCTTGATCGTGCAGAACCAGATGTCGAAAGGCATGATCGCCGGCGCGGTGAAGGGATGAGCGAGTGGAACCCTGATGAGCTCGACCTCTTCCCGGCGCCGCAGTCGACCACCGCATCGGCAGCAGAAGCGCCGGCCGGTTTCGCCGCACCGGTGTCGGTCGTGCACGATTCAAGCCTGAACCGGCAGGGTTATCGCATCACAGCCGTCAACGGCTCCATCGAATTGTGTCATGCAGACGGGGCGGGGCTCGGCTACGGGCTTGACACGGTTCGGCAGTTGCGCGAGACCGGCGCCCTCGACCGTTCGGCTCTCCGGATCGATGACTGGCCGGACTTCGCGACACGCGGTTACATGCTGGACATCAGCCGCGGCCGTGTTCCGACCCGGTCCTCGCTGCGACGTTTGGTGGGGGTGCTCTCGACCGCGCGATACAACCAACTGGAGCTCTACACCGAGCACACCTTCGCGTATGCCGGTCACGCCGAGGTGTGGGAGTCGTCCTCGCCGATCACCCCCGACGACGTACGGTGGCTTGATGCGCTGTGCGAAGCCTCGGGGATCGCCCGGGTGGCCAACCAGAATTGTCTCGGCCACATGGAACGCTGGCTAGCGCACCCGCGTTACCTGGATCGGGCGGAGAGCGCGGAGGGCGTGAACCTGGTCAGTGAGGTGCTGCCGCCGACCACGCTGGCTCCGACGCCCGAGAACGTGGCATTCGTCTCGGGTCTGCTCGAAGAACTCGTGCCGCTGTTCCGTCACCGCCGCATCAACATCGGCTGCGACGAACCGTGGGAGCTGGGCCAGGGTGCCAGCCGCGAGCGTGCCGAGACGGACGGGCTCGGGAGGGTGTACACCGACTACGTCGGCGCCGTGATGGCGCCGTGGATAAAGCGCGGCTACCAGGTCGAGTATTGGGCCGACGTCGCCGGGCATCACCCCGAAGCACTGGATTCGATGCCGGCCGGATCCATCCCGATCGTTTGGATGTACAACTCTCCTACCATGATGCAGAACCTGGTCGCGCAGGACGACCGGCAGGAAGAGGCCGGGCACGCTGCGCACGGCATCGTGATCAGAGACCTCACCGAGGGATTCCGGGACCGCGGACGGGCGTTCATCGACGCGGGCATCCCCTTCTGGGTGGCCCCGGGCACAAACGCGTGGAGATCCGTCACCGGCAGGCTCGACGAAGCGATGCTCAACCTGGTCGACGCCGCCGAGGTCGGCCTTGAGAACGGTGGCGACGGTTACCTCGTCACCTCCTGGGGAAATCAGGGCCACTGGGACCCGCCGATAGTCTCCGTGCCGCCGATCATCGCAGGCGGCGCGTTCAGCTGGGCGCTGGCGACGAACCGGTCGATCGACCTGCCCGGGGTGTTGAGCCGGCGTGTGTTCGATGACGCCAGTGGTGTGCTCGCCCGAGTGCTCTGCGATGTCGGTCGGATCCCCGAACTGCTTGAGACCCCGGTACTCAACACGTCTCCGCTGTGGGTCCTGTTGCAGAGCGGCGGACGACTGCCCGCAAAGCACACCCCGCCACCGGCCGCGGTGCGCCGTGTGAGGGAGCTGCTGATCGAGTCGACGATGCGGCTGGGTCTGGCCCAACCCGCCTGTGCCAGTGGGGATATCGAGGTCGCCGACCTGCAATTCGTGATCGTTACCGCGCTCCTCGCCGTCGACCTGATCGCGGCGGGTCTGGGCGCGGAGACCAATCCGACCCCGATAGAGGCGCGAGCGGGGTTGGATCGGCTGGAGCAGATCCTTGCCCAACATGCGCAGCGTTGGACTGCAACATCCCGCTACGGCGGACTGGTCGCCAGCCTGGCCGAGTTGGAGCCGTTGCGCGCCCGGCTCCAACGCATCGCCTCCGGAATCACCGACAAGACTGACAAGAAGGACTGATGAGCAACACACAACGTCGGCCGAATATCGTTCTGATCCTCACCGATGACCACGCCTCGCACGCGATCGGGGCCTACGGCTCCGTGGTGAACACGACGCCGCGCATCGACGAAATCGCCGCACACGGGCGGCGGATCGACAACTGCTTCTGCACCAACGCCATCTGCACTCCGTCGCGGGCGTCGATCCTGACCGGTACCTACAGTCACATCAACGGTGTGACGACACTTGAGACTCCGATCGATGCGAGCCAGCCGACGTTCATCTCGCAACTGAAGGATGCGGGATACCACACGGCGATCGTCGGCAAATGGCATATGGGGGAAGGAGCCGGACACGACCCGCAGAACTTCGACTACTGGGCGGTCCTGCGCGATCAGGGCGAGTATTTCAACCCGCAGATCCTGACCGAAAACGGCGTTGAGATCGTGGACGGGTACGCCACGGACATCATCACCGACCTCTCGCTGAACTGGCTCGAGTCACTTCACGACGATGAGCCCTGGTGCCTGCTCGTGCATCACAAGGCACCGCACCGCCCGTGGCTGCCCGATGACAAACACAAGGGCATGTACTCCGAGCCGATCCCGGTGCCGGCCACATTCGATGACGACTATGCAACCCGTACCTCGGCGGCTCATCGTGCGGCCATGCGGGTCGCGGACGATCTCACGATGACCGACCTCAAGGAATACCCGCCGGCAGAGCTGACCTACGAACAGACAGCACTGTGGAAGTATCAGCGCTACATGGAGGACTACCTCGCCTGTATCGCATCGATCGACGACAATGTGGGACGCGTGATCGACTGGCTGCGCGAACATCAGGTATTCGACGACACGCTCATGATGTACACCTCGGACCAGGGCTTCTTCCTCGGCGACCACGGATGGTTCGACAAGCGGTTCATGTACGACGAGGCGCTGCGGATGCCGCTGTTGATGAGCTACCCGGCCCGGATCCCGGCCGTCAGGGAGCCACTGACCCAGATCGTCACCAATGTCGATTTCGCGCAGACCATCCTCGAATGCGCCGGTCTCGACGCCCACCCGCGGATGCAAGGAGTCAGCTTCTGGCCACAACTGACCGACCGGCCCGATGCCCCAACCCGGGACGCCATGTACTACCGCTACTTCGAGAATGATGACATCAATCATCACGCTCTCGCGCATTACGGCGTCCGCACCGACCGGTACAAGCTCATCTATTTCTACAACGACGGAATGGGCCTGCCCGGTTCATCGGCGCTCACCTACCCGCCCGAATGGGAACTCTATGATCTGCAGGGAGATCCGGACGAGTTGAACAACGTCTACCTCGACCAACGCTATCGAAACATCCGGGAAGAACTGAAAGTCACCCTCTGGCAACTGCAAGCCGAACTGCACGATGTGCCGCATCCGTCACAACCACGCCCGGAACGTTTGGGGCGCGGCCCGTGTCAGAACGGCCCGGCGTGATCCGTCACGATCACCCGCCGGGCCGCTCGTTTCATCCGAACATCGTCAGCCTGACGCCGCCGACGGGCCCAAACCAAATCCGGCCCACCCAAAATCGTAGACAGCCCGGTAGGACAACGCATTCCCGACCGGTCCAGCCCACAAATTGACGAACACGTAATCGCTGCCCAGGTCCCCACATTCAGGCCACCGACGCGGAATTCGCCGAGCTCGGTGAGTGCATTGCGCCCTGCAAGACACAGCGTCCGCTGTTGCACTCGGGCGATCTCGTGCGGATGGACGAAAGCGACCCGGCACTGTGGATCAGCGGCGTCGTGTCACAGGATCGTTCGCACGCACTGTTCTCGCTGGCCTATCTCGCGATGCCCGTCGTACTCCCGCTCGGCCGGTTGCTGGGTTTTGGCTGCGGGGTTCGATGTCGGGGTGTGAACCGGGGGCGTATTCGTTCGTGCACGTATCGCTGCGCGGTCGCGTAGGTGCGGTCGCGGATGAAGATCGCGTCGGCGGCCATCATCGACAGTGAAAAGAAGGGCAGCCCCATCAGCACGGCGATCCCCACGTGCATGCTGAGGATCCCGGACAACGCGAGGATCCGCGTCCAACGCGTCAGCAGCAAGAACGCGAAGAACACCTCCACGTAAACCGACACATAGGTGGCAATGTTCACGACCAGCGGGTTGACTGTCACAAGTTGGGCAAGCCCCGGCCAGGGATCCAACGAATCCAGTTGCAACGGGTAATAGACGGCCGTGCCGTCTGCCCATTGGGATCCGGCGACCTTCGCCATGCCGGCAACCCCGTAGATGATGAACAGTTGAAGGGCCACCGCGACAAGCGCACCGTTGTGCAGGATCGTCGGAAACCATACCGGCAGCCTCCGCGCTGAAGGAGACACGGCAGCTCTGCGAGCCCGGCGCCGGGCATCCAACGACCAGCGTGCTGACATATCGGTGAAGCAGAAATAGAACAGCAGGATACGAAACGCATTATCGGTCTGGTCGTAGGCGACCGGGTTCGTGGAGACAAGACTGATGTACAGGTAGAGGGTCACGATTGCGGAGATCCGGGAATGCCAGCCCAGCAACAAGGCCAGGCCGGCAACACCTAACAGCAGGAACTTGATTGTGAACAACCACTCAGGATCCGCCGAACTGTAGAAGTCGAACGGGAAGGACCAGGCGGTCTGATACTGGATCGGTTTGACCCAGCCGGATCCCGGACCCCAAATGAAATCGCGCACAGGAAAATTCGCAACCACGAATCCCACCACGACCACGCCGTAGCCGATCCGGGCCACAGCCACACCATACGTGGCCCGCTTCGCGTCAATCAGCCACGCCTCCCCGGCACGGTATGTGCGCGCTGCGACGCCGGAGATCCGATCCGCCGCGGCCATCACGAGCCACCACGCTTCGCGTAAAAATCATGAATGACCGCACTGTCAAGGCCCGGCACATCCAATGGTTGACGCCAGCCCTCAACGAAATACGACGGAACCTCCTTGACCTTCTCAAACCGTTCATCAAAGGGCACCGGCGGGGTTGAAACCGTCCGCACCTGCACTGCGGTGATGGTGTTACCCCACCGTTGCCGGGCGATGGCCGTGGCCAGCCCGGTGACCGTCTGCTCGTATTGGATGTAACTGTCGGCGGCCGGGTTCGGGTGACGGGTCAAATCAGTCTTCAGCCTGTCCAACCAGTGCGCCCCGAAATAATCATTACCAACAACCTCCCGCACACCCGCATTCATCGCCAGAAAAGCCCCATGGAACCGGTCGCCGAGAATGTAATTGTTCAAATACATGCGGCTCGGCGCCGGGTGATCACGCACGAACTGTGCCGTGTCACTACCGGTGATATTGAACCATCCGGTCGGCTGCGCACCGGCCCACGACGCACTGGCCCCCTGTGCCGCAGGAAGCATCGCCCGCACCTGCAGGCTCACATTCGTTGAACCCGGGTTCGGTGCGAACACAGCCCACCCCTGCGTGAACATCGGCATCATATACCCATTCAGCAGGCTCGTCCCGATCAGAGCCCGCAGCGCGATAGAAGAAGTACCCCAGGTATACGTGAAGAAGAAATGCCAACCCAGGACCAAAGCAACAACCACCACCATCACCCGCGACGCACGAGGATGGCGCTGCGAGCCGGGCCGTCCAGAGGTGTTTACCAAACCCGCCTCCTCTGCACCGACTCACCGGATACCGGCGTCGACCCCGACAACCCCGCACATTATCCGCTGGGGAGCATCAACCGCTCCTCCAGCGACGGGGTCAGAATGCCCGCAACCGCACACACACCAGGTGCGCCCGGCACCCGCCGCCTAACGCACCTTACGAGCACGACCCACGAGGAACAATCCGCCGCCCAAACCCAGAAAGAGCAATACCGCCGGAACCAGCCACACGTTATCAAGCCCCGTATCAGCCAACCCACTCGCCGTCATCGCACCCGCTGTCATCGTCACCGCTGAACTGGACCCGGCAGTGGTCGTCCCCGCCGAAGTGGTACCCACCGTAGTCCCGACCGTAGTCCCGGTGGTTGTGCCGGCCGTGGTTGTGCCGGCCGTGGTCGTGCCGGCCGTGGTTGTGCCGGCCGTGGTTGTGCCGGCCGTGGTCGTGCCGGCCGTGGTCGTGCCGGCCGTGGTCGTGCCGGCCGTGGTCGTGCCGGCCGTGGTCGTGCCGGCCGTGGTCGTGCCGGCCGTGGTCGTGCCGGCCGTGGTCGTGCCGGCCGTGGTCGTGCCGGCCGTGGTCGTGCCGGCCGTGGTCGTGCCCGCCGTGGTGGTGCCTCCGCCGCTGCCGGTCGTGCAGTTGGCCGGTCGCGTGACCGTGTTGGTATCCAGTGTTACTGCACCGTTTCGGGCCAGCAGTCGACCTTGCACATCCGCGGTGGTGTTAGCAGTTATCGAGGTCAGCGCCAGGACGGTCCCGACAAACACCGAACCGGTCCCCAGGGTGGCGGAGCTGCCGACCTGCCAGAAGACGTTGCACTGGCTGGCCCCACCGGTGAGCATGACATGGCTGCTCGTGCCGGTGATCAATGTTGAACCGGCCTGGAAGATAAAGACCGAACTGGCATCCCCGTCCAGTGTCAGCGTCCCGGACAGGCTCAGTGTGGGGGCGGAGTACACGCCCGGGCCCAAAGTCTGGCCTGCAAGATCCACACTGGCCAGCGCAGTGGCCGAGCGGCCTGCGGCATCGTTATACGCCGTCGTGACATCCTGCTGGGCGGTGTCGGCGACACCGTCCGTGGTGTGAATGACGCCGTTCTCCACAATGCCGGGAGGAAACCCGGTGACCGCCGAACCCGGGCTGACCCCAAGATCACCGCTGAGATCACTTACTCCCGTGTTCGTCACGGTCGTGCCGCCCAGCACAGCAAAACTCTCCGCCGTGCCAAGTCCGACCGCCGCCTCGGCAGCCAGCGCCGGCCGGGCACTGCCCGGCACGAACGCGAAACCAATCGCCACCGCCAAACCGAACACGCAAACTGCCCGCACTTGTACACGCTTCGTCGAAAGAATCACAGTGTCCCCGCCTCACCAAATAGCCGAAGCTGGACCACATAGCACAGCAACGTGTCAGTTTTGCCCAGCCTAACCACGAATTACCACAGAATACGAAACTGTGAGAAATCGTCTGATAATTGCACTGGCTATAATCTCGTGCATTCGACCACAGACCCTCGCGGGCCCCGCAAAGCACAACAGATCATCCGATACTCGTGGGGGTTAAGAACCAGAGGACCACCCTTTTTTGACCCGCGTTCGCGGCCGCGGTCCTGAACGAACACTGGAAGCCGAACGGTCGCAGAGACCGCTCACCCTGAAATCTAACCTGACCACCCGCAAGCCGAACCACGCGACACCCCCGCGCTCTCGGGGTGTTCACCGTCAAAGCGAACCGACCCGTGTCGTGTTTGATTGAGGGGAGCATTACCCGGAAGGAATGTCCCTGAGATGGCAGCACAACGGAAGTACCCTGCAGAGCTTCGTCAGCGCGTGACGCGTCTGGCCGTCGAGGCGCGTAAGGACCCCGCGACCCGGGTGGGCGCGTACGGGCGGATCGGCGACCACGGACTCGGCGCGGATCGCGCAGCTGGCACGAGAGAATCGTGAACTGCGCCGTGCGAACCAGATCCTCAAGTCCGCGCCGGCTTTCTTCGCGGCGGAGCTCAACTGCCCATCCCGGTGACCGTGCGCGTCGAGTTCATCGACGAGCACAAGCAGCGGTTCGGGGTCGAGCCGATCTCCCGGGCGTTGGAAGACACGCCAGCCCAGATCGCCCCGAGCACGTACTAGGCCGCCAAGGCCCGCGAGCCCTCGGCTTGCAGTGTCCGAGACCAAGAGCTGACCGAGAAGGTCATCACAATCCACAAGGAGAACTAAGACGTGTATGGGGTGCGGAAGATGCCCGCCGCGCTGCGACGGGCAGGTGAGAAGGTCGCCGAGTCCACCGCGCGCCAGCTGATGAAAGCGCATGGACTGCGTGGACTGCTGCGGGCCAAGGGGCCGCGGACCACGAAGCTGGCGGCCGAGACCGACCGGCCGCGAGACCTCGTCGACTGGCAGTTCTTTTCACCCGCGGTCAACAGGCCCTTGGTCGCCGACATCACCTATGTGCGCACGTTCTCCGGAGGGGTGTATGCCGCGTTCGTCCTCGACGTGTTCTCGCGCATGGTCGGCGGCTGGCAGGTGGCCACGTCGCTGTATACCGACCTCACCCTGGACGCGTTGAAGATGGCGATCTGGCGGCGTGAGCGCGAAGGTGCCGACCTGTCCGGACTCGTCCATCATTCAGACCGCGCGGTGCAAAATCGAGCCATCACGTACACCGAACGCCTCGCCGAGGCCGAGGCCGTCGCCTCGGTCGGCTCCAAGGGAGATAGTTACGACAACGCCATGGCCGAAGCATTCAACTCACTGTTCAAGGCCGAGCTGATCCGCAACCGCGGCCCCTGGGCCGGCATCGACGACCTCGAGATCGCGGTCGCCGAATACATCGACTGGTACAACAGCCGGCGCCTCCACAGCGAACTCAGACACATCCCGCTCGCCGAATACGAAGCCCTCCACGCCGTCACCCAGGCGGCCCCGACCCTCATCAAAACCAACCAAACAACCCTCTATGAAACTCGACACTTGACAAACCAGCCGGGCCTGCGGGACAACGCGGATCGCGTCGCAGACTTGGGCGGTCCTGTCCCCGCAACACACGCCGAGACCGAAGGGCCATGGCCGCACGACGACGTGGCAGATCACGGTGCAGCGCGTGCAAACCTGGATTTGGTTCCCGCACGCGGATCAGACAATCCGCCTGACCCGCGACCGGATCGATCCCCGCAGCGGCAAGGCGAGTCGCGAACCGGCCTGCGCGATCACCTCGCTCAGCCCCAGCCGGCCTCACCGCCGGAACTCGTCGCGCTCAGCCGCGGATGCTGGGGAATCGAGTCCAGGGTGCCTCAGAACCCCCGAATGGAATGGTGAGACACGCGGTACGGCGAGACGACTTCCCGGGACGGTGCCGTTGCGCATGTTTTCGCGGCTCCTACAGCTGGTGTTTCGGGCTGGGGGAGTGTCTTGAGATGTAGTTTTCCGGGACAATCCACCTCGTGGGCATAACGCCCATCAGTTGCTCCTTCCAATCGTTTCGACAAAGGGCCGGCTGTCGACGGCGCCTGAATTTTGGCGATCGTTAGGGGTGGGGCTGGGCAAGACTTCGGAGTCTGACGCACGTGCTTAGTGACAACAGTTCCTTAATCCCGACGACTGTACTACCGGACGAGGCTCAAGCTCGGGCTCGTGGCACCAAGGTATTAGTGGTCGTGATTTCCCGAGCACTGGCCCACGGTGTCCACGTACTGAGCCGACAAGTCACGCGAGCCGACAAGCCAAGCGAACCGCTCGAACCCGCACGCGACAGGGTTTGGTGCACGGTAGCGCTGCGTGGCGTATTGCGGTTTGAGTTTGTGCCGTTCCGTCGAGCCTCTCAGCCTTTGCTGCGCCCCAGCTGGTGGCGCAGGGAACCTTCGACGTTGCGCTGTCGAAAGTGGTGCCCGACGTGCAGGAGCTTAGCGGGTGCGGCCTTCTGGTTCGCTTGTGCGAGTTCGTGGGCGCCCTCCTCTCCGAGCAGCAGTTGGGGTCCGAGGTTCGGTACGGGAATCAGAGCGGGCCTCGTCAGCACGCGCGCTAGTGTGCGCGTGTACTCGACGTTTCGAACGGGTTGCGGTGCTACCGCGTTGACCGGGCCGGAGAGGTGCGTGTCGAAGAGTGCGCGGTTGTAGATGTCGATGAGGTCGTCGAGATCGATCCAGGACAGCCACTGTTGACCGGTGGCGATGCGGCCACCCATGCCGAGGGCGAAGAGCGGGCGCAGCAGGCGCAGGGTGCCACCGCGCGGGGATTGCACGATGCCGGTACGGATGTTGATGACGCGGATGCCTGCCGTTGCGGCGGGTCGGGTGGCTGCTTCCCAGTCTGCGACGACATTCGCGAGAAAGCTCTCACCTGCGGGGCTCTCCTCGGTGAGGGCCTCGTCCCCGCGGTCGGCTCCGTAGTAGCCGATGGCGGAGGCGGCCACGATCGTTCGAGGTCCCGGTCGGGTTGTGGTGGCCAGTTCGCACAGCAGCCGGGTCGGTGCGATTCGGCTGTCACGGATCGCGCGCTTGTGGGCGGGGGTGAAGCGTCCGGCTATCGATTCGCCCGCGAGGTGGACGAGCGCGTCTATTCCTTCCAGCAAGCCGGCATTGGGCTTCATCGGATTCCACGTGCGCTCATCGCCGCCGTGGGCTTGTCGCCTTACCAGGCGGATAACCCGGTGACCACCGGAGGTGAGAAATGCGCACAATGCTGAGCCGACCAGGCCAGAGGTCCCGGTCACAGCGATGGTGAGCGGTCTGGCACCGTTTTCTGTTGCCCAGCGATGGGCGGCGAGGTCGCCGGCGAGTTGGCTGTGCCGGTAGAGGAACATCGGCCGCAGCAGATGCGATCCCAGTGGTGTCTCGACACGATCGGTGACCCGGGTTCGTTCGTTGCCGGCATCCGCGAACTGGTGGGTGTGTCGCCAGCGCAGCGCGGTGTAGACCGGAATGGACGCAAGTCCGCCGGCGGCGATGGTGTCGACGAACTGGTGGGGCGGCCGGTACCGGGTCGGGTCATGCCGGGAGACCCAGGTGAGTCCGCCCGGAAGGCGGAGGAGCGCCTCCCCGTCCTGCAGGTTATCGCTTTCAGCGCGAAGGCTGACGGGCTGCCACGGTGGAGAAAGCCGGGTGAAGGCGCCCGGCCTGGTATGCCAGCCGAAGACATCCTGAATGGTCGCATCAACGATCGTGGAATAGGTTATGCCCATGTGCTGACTCCAGCTCGATCGCCACGGCTCGCCTGCTTCCAGGCACACCTGTTAGTTTGCTCATCATGAGACTCTGGTCGGTTCATCCACGCTATTTCGATCGGCAGGCATTGGCGGCGTGCTGGCGTGAGGGGTTGCTGGCTCAGGCGGTGCTTGCAGACCGGACGCGCGGATACCAGCGGCACCCGCAGCTGGAGCGTTTCCGTGCCCATTCGAGTCCATCGAGGGCAATCGGCGCGTTTCTGTGCGGGATCGCCGATGAGGCCGACACGCGCGGGTACACCTTCAACCGAGCGAAGATCCTTGAGGTGGATGACGCGCTGGAGCCGATTCCGGTTACCGTCGGCCAGCTGGCCTACGAGTGGGCGCATCTGATGTCGAAGTTGACGGTGCGCAGTCCCGCCGTCGCGGCAGAATGGGAACAGACCCGGCTGCCCGAATCTCATGTGCTGTTCACTCTGATCGAGGGGTCGATCGCTTCGTGGGAGCATCCGAAGAGTTGATCCCGGGCTGACCTTCCATTTCGATTGGTTCATCGCCGGTGTCGCTGAGTTCGTTCAAGAATCGGATGACGGTCTCGCGCTCGGACGAACTCAGGCGTGCTGCGACGTCGAATCGGCGGGCATGCATCTTACCTACCGTATCCCGGACCTGTTGGTGCGTGTGCGTGGTGATCGTGATCGCCAGGGCCCGTCGGTCGGTGGGGTGGGGCGAGCGTTGAATGTGGCCGGCTGCAGCCAATCGGTCCAGCAACTTTGTAGTGGATGCTGTGGATATGCCCAGGTGCTCGGCCAGAGCCCCAGGGGTCGCGATGACACCCTGATTCTGCGCAACGACGAGAAAGCGCAGCGCCTTCATGTCGGTTTCGTTCAACTGCATGTGACTGCGCGACCGGAAGCTCATGGCCTGTTCCGATTCGCGCCACCGGCGGATGCCCACCAGCACCCGGGTTATCTCGGTGATCTCTTCTTCATCCATTCCCGAGTAGTCGACCAGTTGCTGCCCCGGATCGATGATTCGCGGGTCGAGCATCGCGTCAGCGGCACCAAGGTGCATGTTGCGTGGCTCAGGCATACGGGTATTCTATTCCTCAACACGATGCTTACTAAGCTATTTATTAGCTAGGCTAGGCGTGTTTGATCTAATGCTCGGCTTGGGAGGTCGTGATGGTGAACGCGGCGGATGTTGAGGAGGTCATTCTCCTGGACGAGGCGGGACAACCGGTTGGTGCGACCTCGAAGGCGGGGGTTCATGGGCCGGAGACACCGTTGCATCTGGCTTTTTCCTGTTATGTGACCAACGAGTCGGGCGAGGTGTTGTTGACGCGGCGTGCGTTGACGAAAGCAGCCTGGCCGGGGGTGTGGTCGAATTCGTTTTGCGGGCACCCGCGGCCTGCTGAGTCGGTCCTTGCGGCGGTTCATCGGCGTGCCGAATTCGAGGTCGGTTTGGTGCTGACGCGGGTGGAGTTGGCGTTGCCGGTGTTCCGTTACCGGGCGAGGGATGCTTCGGGTGTGGTCGAGAACGAGATCTGCCCGGTGTATGTTGCCTCGACGTTGATGCAGCCGGTACTTCACCCGAGTGAGGTGATGGACTACGCCTGGACCGACCCGCTTGCACTTGGCCGGTCCATCCGGCTCACTCCCTGGGTGTTCAGCCCGTGGCTTGTGCTGCAGGCCAAGTTGCTGCCTCTTTTGGGCGGAACGGGCAACAGCATGTGGCAAACCGTCCGGCCTGATGTCCGGGAGGGAGCACTGCGATGATATTGACGGTATCGCGACCTCGCGGTTCGGACTGCGTCGCGCAAGTGGAGATGCGCATTTCTGATTTCTTCAACGCTAAACAGTCGCTGGCAGGCCCATACGGTCGCCAATATGCGGCACTGTGGTCAGGCACCCGGCGCGCGTGTGAAGGCGGGAAGAAGTTTCGCCCCGCGCTGGTGGTCAACGCATATCACGCGCTGGGCGGGAAACATGACGAGGACGTCGTGGTTGTCGCGACCGCGTTCGAACTGCTGCATACCGCGTTCCTGCTGCATGATGATGTGATCGATGGGGACACGATGCGGCGGGGGCAACCGAACCTTCTCGGAGCGTTTTCCGCTCACGCTGCCGATCGCGGCGTGAACGCAGCATCCGCCACAGTGTGGGGCGAAGCATCCGCCATCCTGGCCGGCGACCTGCTGATTCATGCGGCACAGGCACAGATCGCCCGCCTGGATATCGCCGCAGGGACCCGGTGTGCGCTGTTGGAGTTGCTGGAGGAATGCATGTTCGTCACCGCCGCCGGTGAACTGGCCGACGTCGCCTTCAGCACCACCGTAGAGCTCCCGGTGTTCTCGGAAGTGCTCTCGATGACGCAATGGAAAACCGCCCACTACTCCTTCCAGGCACCGTTGCGCGCCGGCGCAATCCTGGCCGGCGCCGGTGAAGTTGCTCTGACCGCACTCGGCGAGTATGGACGCCATATCGGCATCGCGTTCCAGCTGCGTGACGACATCCTCGGAATCTTCGGCGCCGAAGACGTAACGGGCAAGAGCACGACGAGCGATCTGCGCGAACACAAGATGACCGCCCTGATGTGTTATGCGTTACAGAGAGACGACACCGGCGAACTGCACGAGATCCTGGGGCGCGAACGTGTCACCGATTCCGATCTGCAGCGCGTGAAAAACATCCTGGCAGGTGGCGCGCGCGCGTTCATCGAGACTCTGATCGCCGATCAGACACAACTGGCCATCGCTGCGATCGACTCGTCGGCGATCCCAGCAGGTCTGGGGGAGCAGTTGGTGGACGTGGCACGGAAAGCGTGCGAGCGCGCGTCATGAGATTCGGTCACACGGACGCCCCTGTGGGCCTGGGCTTGTATTCTCGCGCGGCGCACAGGAGTTCAGCGCAGATCATCCGTGAGTATTCGACATCGTTCGGGATGGCCTCACGCCTGTTGGGGCGGCGTGTCCGGGCGCATGTCGAGAACATTTATGGGTTGGTGCGCATAGCCGACGAGATCGTCGATGGTGCGGCCGCGGAGGCGGGTCTGGATCTCGACGCACAGCGGGCTCTGCTTGAAGCATTCGAAGCTGAGACAGACAGTGCACTGCAGGCCGGGTACGGCACCAACCTGGTCGTGCACGCGTTCGCCACCACCGCCCGCACTGTCGGGATCGGCACCGAGTTGACAGCGCCGTTCTTCGCGTCCATGCGCCGTGACCTGAACCCGGCGGCGTTCACCGCGGATGAAATGCACGATTACATCTATGGGTCGGCCGAGGTTGTCGGGCTGATGTGTTTGAAGGCGTTCCTGCATGGTGTGCCGAGCGTGCCGAGCCAACGCGGACGCCTCGAGGAAGGCGCCAGAGCGTTGGGTGCTGCTTTTCAGAAGATCAACTTTCTGCGCGACCTGCGTACTGACTGGAGTCAGCTGGGCCGCAACTACTTCCCGGAAATCGATCCGGATTGCCTCACGGAGGCGCAGAAGATGGGGTTGGTTGCGGACATCGAGTCCGATCTGGACACGGCGGCGGCGGTCATTCCGAACCTTCCTGCCGACTGCCGCACGGCGGTCGTCTCGGCGAACGGCCTGTTCGCGGCGTTGACCCGCCGAATTCGGGACACGCCGGCAGCAGATCTACTGCAGACACGCATTCGGGTGCCCACTGCGATGAAGTTGCGCATCGTCTTTCAGGCGAAAACCGGCGCAAGAATGCGGAGTACGTCGTGAGTGGCGGTCTCCAAGCCAGGAAGACAGTTGTGGTTATCGGCGGCGGCATCGCCGGCCTGGCAACCGCAGCACTGCTGGCCCGAGAGGGACATCAGGCCACTCTCCTGGAAGCGCGAAGCGAGCTCGGCGGACGAGCGGGCAGCTGGCAGAAAGATGGGTTTCGGTTCGACACCGGGCCTTCGTGGTATCTCATGCCGGAGGTGTTCGATCATTTCTATCGTCTGCTAGGCACGTCCAGCGCTCAGCAGCTCGCACTGACGCGGCTGAACCCCGGCTACCGGGTGTTCTTCGAGAAACATGGCGATTCGGTGGATGTGATGGCCGAACGAGCCGCGAACCTGCGCACGTTCGAGCGGATCGAGCCCGGTGCCGGTACCGCCCTGAACCGATATCTTGTCTCCGCGAAAGATGCATACGAGGTTGCTCTGCGCCGTTTTCTCTACAGCACCTTCGCCTCCCCGCGCCGCCTGCTGGCATTCGATGTGGTCAAGCGCATGCCGCGATTGACGCGGCTGCTGCTGCAACCGCTGGATGGTTTCGCCGCCCGCTACGTGACGGATCGCCGGTTGCGGCAGATTCTCGGGTACCCGGCCGTGTTCCTGGGTTCGTCCCCGTCGCTGACCCCTAGCCTCTATCACCTGATGAGTCACCTGGACTTGGAGGACGGCGTGTACTATCCCGACGGCGGATTCGCCGCGGTCATCGCCAGCATCACCGGCCTGGCCCAGGCGGAAGGAGTGAGCATCGTCACCGGCGCCCGGGCAAGAAGGATCACCACCACGGCGGCGGGCAAACGTGCACGGGTGACCGGCGTTGATTTCACCGATGGTGACGGCGCGATGCGGCAGGTGGCGGCGGATGTTGTTGTCTCGGCCGCCGATCTGCACCACACCGAGACCGAGCTGCTGCCTGCGACACTGCGCAGCTACCCGGAGGAATGGTGGTCAACTCGCACCGCCGGCCCCGGGGCGATCCTGGTTTTCCTCGGCGTTGCCGGCAGCTTGCCGGAACTGGCCCATCACAGCCTGTTCTTCACCGAGGATTGGGCCGAGAACTTCGGCCGCATCTTCACCGCACCGACCTCGATTCCCGACCCCGCATCGATCTACGTCTGCCGGCCGAGCGCCACCGACCCGGCCGTGGCCCCAGCCGGGCACGAGAACCTGTTCGTTCTGGTCCCGGTGCCGGCAGACCCGAGCATCGGCGGCGGCGGCATCAACGGTGCTGGGGACGACTCTGTGGAGGCGGTCGCCGATACGGTCATCCGGCAGATCTCCCAGTGGGCGGGTATCCCCGATCTCGCTGAGCGCATTGTGCTGCGGCGAACCCTCGGACCGGGCGACTTCGAGGCGGGCTTCCACTCCTGGAAAGGCAGCGCCCTTGGGCCGGCACACACGTTGCGGCAGAGCGCGTTCCTGCGTGGCAAGAATGTGTCCTCGAAAGTCGACGGGCTCCTGTATGCCGGCGGGACCACCGTGCCGGGCATCGGTTTGCCGATGTGTCTGATCAGCGCCGAACTGGTCATCAAGAGGCTACGGGGCGACACCACTACCAGCGCCCTTCCGGAGCCGCTATGAGCATCGTTTATCTGTTGTGTCTGGTGGCCGTCCTCGCGTGCATGGTGCTGACCGATCGCCGCTACCGACTGTTCTTCTGGAAAGACCCGTGGCGTGCCGCTGCCGTGCTGGCTGTCGGGCTGGTGTTCTTCCTCGGCTGGGATGTGCTGGGTATTCACCTGGGAATCTTCTTCCGCGGTGAGACCGGGTTCATGACCGGTGTGCTCCTGGCACCGGAGCTGCCGGTGGAGGAGCCGTTCTTCCTCGTATTCCTGTGCTATCTGATCATGGTGCTCATCGGCGGGATCGACCGCATCCTTGGTACTGTCAGGCGACGCCGGCGCATGGTCAGGGGGCGTCGGTCGTGACCTACCTGTGGTTGAGCCTGATCTTCCTCGCCGGTGCGGTGCTGGTGCTGGTTGCCGCGCTGGTGAAGGCGCGGGCCTTGTGCCGTGCGTTGATCACCCGCTGGTGGTTGCCGGTCACGGCGGCAGGGATCGTCGTGATGGTTCTCACGGCGGTCTTTGACAACGTGATGATCCGCAGCGGACTGATGGCGTACGCGTCGACCAAGACTTCGGGCCTGGTCATCGGGGTGGCACCAATCGAGGACTTCGCCTACCCGGCGGCCGGGCTGATTCTGCTGCCATCGTTGTGGTTTCTGTTTCGCAGGCGAGGCACCCATGACCAGTAGCCGCATCCGCCGAACTGTCGGGGCGTTGGTCGTGGCCTCCCGCCCGGTCAGTTGGATCAATACCGCTTTCCCGTTCGCCGCCGCCTACTATCTGACGGCAGGGCACGTCGATGCGGCCTTGGTGGTGGGAACGGTCTTCTTCCTGGTGCCGTACAACCTGGCGATGTACGGCATCAACGACGTTTTCGACTACGAGTCCGATCTGGCCAACCCGCGTAAGGGCGGTCTGGAAGGCGCCGTACTGACACGCAACCTGCACCGGCTGATGCTGCGCGTTTCGGGCCTGCTGACCGTTCCGTTCATCATCATGCTGGTCGTACTCGGCGATCCGGCCTCATGGGCGGTCCTGACGGTGAGCCTGTTCGCGGTGGCCGCCTACTCCGTTCCGGGACTGCGGTTCAAAGAGAAACCGTTCCTGGACTCGATCACCTCCAGCACACACTTCGTGAGCCCCGCCGTGTACGGGCTTGTCCTGGCCGGTGCAGCCCTCACTGTTCCACTTGTTGCCCTGCTGGCCGGGTTTTTCCTGTGGGGTATCGCCAGCCACGCCTTCGGTGCTGTGCAGGATGTGATGCCCGACCGGGTCGGCGGCATCCGTTCGATCGCGACCGTCATGGGCGCGAAATGGACGGTCCGGTTCTCCACGGCTGCCTGGGTTGCAGCTGGGCTGCTGATGTTGCTCACCGTGTGGCCGGGTCCGTTGGCCGCGTTGTTGGTGCTGCCATACGTTGCTGTGGCTTCACCGTTTCGCTCGATTTCCGATGAGAAATCCGAGCAGGCCAACCGTGGCTGGAAACGGTTCCTGTGGATCAACTACACCGCCGGTTTTCTGGTCACCATGCTTCTGATCGCCTACGCCCTGGAAAGGTCTTGACACCCCCATGAACACTGAATCCCGCCGCGACTGGACACCTGCACGCTGGTTGCGCATTCTGCTGCCGACCGTGCTGCTGATTATCTGGCTTGCCGCGGCAAGCTTCGGCGGGCCCACGTTCGGGAAACTGTCTTCGGTCTCCAGCAACGATCAGGCCGCGTTCCTTCCAGCCAGCGCCGAATCCACCGAGGTGAACACGGTGCAGAAGAAGTTCACCGACGCGAAAGCGCTGACCGCGATCGTCGTCCTCGTCTCCGATTCGATCATCCCGAAAAGCGACCTGACCTCGTATGCGAAACTCGGCACCAAGCTGGGCGCCGTCGACGGGGTGCAGAAGGCGCAACCACCGGCCACGACCTCGGTGGCCGGCCCGATCCCATCCAAGGATGGCAAGGCGATCGAGTTCATCGTGCCGGTCACCGACACCAACAACGTCAAGAGTGTCGTCGCCGACCTGCGCACAACGGTCAACGATGCGATCCCGTCGACTGTGACCGGCTATGTGACCGGGCCTGCCGGTCTGACCGCCGACCTGGTCAACGCGTTCGGAGGCATCGACGGCATCCTGCTGTTGGTCGCGGCCGGGGCCGTGTTCCTGATCCTGCTGCTGGTCTACCGCTCGATTGTGCTGCCTTTCCTGGTGCTGTTCACCTCGATCTTCGCCCTGACCTCAGCGATCCTGCTGGTCTACGCGTTCGCCAGCTGGGGCTGGATCACCCTCAGCGGCCAAAGCCAGGGCATCCTCTCCATCCTGGTCATCGGGGCCGCCACCGACTATTCCCTGCTGCTGGTGGCCCGCTACCGGGAAGCACTACACCACGTCGAGTCGAAATGGGCGGCAATCGGCCGGGCCTGGCGGGCCGCCCTGGAACCGATCGTCGCATCCGGTGCCACGGTGATCATCGCCCTGCTGTGCCTGCTGTTCTCCGACCTGAACTCCAACAAGGCTCTCGGGCCGATCGGTGCTATCGGTATTGTGTTCGCGCTGTTGGCCGCCCTGACCCTGCTACCGGTGTTGTTGGTAATCTTCGGCCGGGCAGCGTTCTGGCCGTTCCGCCCGAAATATGCCACCGAAGCCGCCGATGACGACCGGCACGCTCATGCCGAGACCATTCGAGGGCTGGAAGGCATCACCGGGCTGTGGCGGCGCGTCGGCAGCCTCATCGCCCGCCGCCCGCGGGCCACCTGGATTGTCACCCTCGTTGTCCTGGGTGCCTGCTCGCTGGGTCTGCTGCAGTTGCAGGCCAACGGGGTGCCGCAAACCGATGTCGTCCTGACCGCCTCGAACGCCGTCGACGGGCAGAAAATCGCGGCCAAACACTTTCCGTCCGGCTCCGGCAGCCCCGTCGTGATCGTCACCGACCGTGACAAAGCCGACGCAACACTGAAAGCCGTCAGCCAGACACCGGGGATCAGTTCGGCGACCTTCTACACCGGCAACAACCGTCCCGGCACACCGGCCGAGCCGGTGGTGCTCGACGGGAAGGTGCTCATCGACGGGGTACTCTCGGCCGAACCCGACTCACACACGGCCGAACAAGTGGTCCGCACGCTACGGGCGCAGTTGCCGAAAACCGACCCCGGGGTACTGGTCGGCGGGGTGACCGCGACCGCACTGGACACGAACACAACCGCGCAAAACGACCTGGTCAAGATCATCCCGATCGTGCTGGTGGTCATCCTGCTCATTCTGATGCTGCTGTTGCGTTCGATCCTGGCCCCGGTGCTGCTGATCGGCAGCGTGGTCGTCTCCTACGCGGCAGCGCTGGGGGTGTCGGCACTGGTTTTCAACCACATTTTCCAGTTCCCAGGTGCGGATGCGGCAGTCCCGCTCTTCGGCTTCGTCTTCTTGGTCGCGCTCGGTGTGGACTACAACATCTTCCTGATGACCCGGGTGCGCGAAGAATCCATCCGGCTCGGCACCAGGCCGGGCATCCTGCGCGGCCTGGGCATGACCGGCAGCGTCATCACCTCCGCCGGGGTCGTTCTGGCCGCCACCTTCGCGGCGCTGGCCGTCATCCCGATTCTCTTCCTGGTGCAACTCGCGTTCATCGTCGCCTTCGGGGTGCTCCTGGACACCGTCATCGTGCGCTCCCTGCTGGTGCCGGCCGTCTCGTACGACATCGGACACGCCATCTGGTGGCCCTCCACACTCTGGAAGCGCGGCACACCCAGCCCTCGAGCAGCCACGGACGGTGAGCACACATGACCAACCCACCTGCGGACACGGCGCATCTCACGGCCGGGCCGGGGGATCGCGTGAGCCCGGCACGCCGTCGGTGGGCGGGCCTGGTGTTCATCAGCGTCGCTGTGGCGCTGATCATCGTCGATTCGACGATTGTCAACGTGGCGATCCCGTCGATCGTGCGCGACCTGCGCATCACCTCGACCCAGGTGCAATGGGTTCAGGAAAGCTACACCCTGGTCTTCGCCGCCTTGTTGCTGGTCTTCGGCACCCTCGCCGACCGGTATGGGCGCCGTCGCATGCTGATCATCGGGGTGAGCATCTTCGCCGCTGCCTCCGTATTGGCCGCCCTGTCACCTTCAGGGGACCTGTTGATCGGCTCCCGCATTCTGCAAGGCGTGGGCGGGGCGATGGTGCTGCCCACCACGCTGTCGCTGATCAACGCGACCTTTCGAGGCAGAGAACGCGGTATCGCCTTCGCCGTGTGGGGTTCCACCATCGGTGGTATGGTCGCTGTCGGCCCGCTTTTGGGTGGCTGGCTGACTACCTACTATTCGTGGCGGTGGGCGTTCGGCATTAACGTGCCACTGGCTGTGATCATCGTCATCGGTGTGCTGGTGTGCGTGGCCGAATCCAAGGATGCCGGACAGCTGCGCTCGATTGACATCATCGGTGCCGTGCTCTCGGTCATCGCCAGTGCGTCTCTGGTCTTCGGCCTGATCGAGGGCCGCAGCTACGGTTGGTGGTTGACCAACGCTAACCAGAAACTTGCTATCGGCAGCTGGGAGTGGCCTTTCGCTCTCTCACCGATAGCGATCGCATTTGCACTCACCCTGGTCTCGTCCGTGGCGTTCATCCGGTGGGGTATCCACCGTCAACGGGCCGGTCAATCCACGCTGGTGGCGTTTTCCCTGTTCGCGATCCCGTCGTTTCGCAACGGCAACATCGCCGCGATGATCATCTCCCTCGGCGAGTTTGGCATCATCCTGTCTCTGCCGTTGTGGTTGCAGAACGTTCTCGGCTACAGCGCCTTGCAGACCGGGTTCGTTCTTTTGGCCCTGGCCATCGGCTCGTTCGCCGCCAGCGCTCTCTCCGGCGCGTTCGGGCAGAAACTCACCCCGGTCGCAACCGTGCGCATCGGCATCATCGGGGAGATCATCGGGGTCACCGGTCTCGGCTTCGTCATTAGCGCGAACGCGACATGGCTGGTCATCGTGCCGTTCCTTTTCGTCTACGGAATCGGCCTCGGCCTGGCCACCGCCCAGCTGACCGGGGTCGTTCTCAAAGACGTGCCTGTTGAGAAGAGTGGGCAAGGCTCCGGCACGGCCAGCACCGCACGGCAAATCGGCTCCGCCCTGGGCATTGCGATCCTCGGTACCGTGCTGTTCACCTCCGTCGGCTCCTCTCTGAACACACGACTGTCCGAGATGACACCGGCACTTCCGGCGGCCGCCCAAAGTCAGATCGTCAACACCGTCGTCGTCAGCGCCGGCGGCGCGATTCCGGGGCTCTCAGCCAAGAGCGAGAAGGTTGCGGATGCTGCGCGCGAAGCGTTCAGCGACGGAACCCGCTACTCCGCGTTCGCCGCCTCCGGATTCCTCGTGCTCGGTCTCCTGGCCACGCTCAGACTGTCCGGCGCCCGCAACACAGGCTCCGAAGACACGGCACCAGAACCCTGGGATGCAACCAAGCCCGCAATACGCAAACGAAGACGCCGAGAAGTTCGGCCACTGGCTAATGACCGCGCGGCATACATACTCAGGGGGAGAATGCCTGCGGACAGCAATTGACCCGCCACTGAAGTGGCGGGTCATCGCACCCTTGATGCTTTTCGGGGATTAGTTGGCCGGCGGCATCAGCACGGTGTCGAGGAGGTACACGGTCGCGTTGGCGGTGTGCACTCCACCGCAGATCACGTTGGAGTTGTTGACCTTCATGTTGTCGCCGGTGCCGGTGATCGTGACGTCTTGACCTTCGACGGTCGCGTGCGATCCGTCGATGGAGTCAGGGGCCAGTTGGCCGGCGATCACGTGGTAGGTCAGGATCTTCTTCAGCGTGGCGGCGCCCGCGGGCGTCTTCAACGTGTCGATCGTGGCGGGGTCGATCTTGGCGAATGCCGTGTCGACCGGGGCGAAGACCGTGAACTGACTGCCGTCCAGTGTGTCGACGAGGTTGACGGCGGGGTTCAGCTTGCCGGAGACCGCGGCGACCAGGGTCTTCAGCAGCGGGTTGTTCGATGCGGCCACGGCCACGGGGTCTTGTGACATTCCGCTGACCGAGCCGGCACCGGAGGGGTTCGCCTTCGCGTAGGCCGCACATCCCGGACCGACCAGATCCGCGGCCGGATTCGCCTTCGTCGCACTTGCGGAGGGTGTTGTGTCGTTCTTCATCGACGTCGACCCGCCTGAACTGGCCGCGGCCGAACAGCCCGACAGTCCGATCAGGGCGACTGCGGCCAGGCTGATCACGGCGATGGTGTTGCGCTTGTTGACTCGCATGAGCTTCTCCTTTGATGTTCTGGCTGTGTGGCCAGTCGGCCACGCGCTGTGCGGCCTTCATCAGCACATTCGGAACGTCGGTCCTGACCGGTTTGGAATTGCTTGTCGGCAATCCATGGATGCGCCGGGTTCCGAACTGTGTGCGATACCCCTCGTGAAGCACACCTCAGTGCATCGACCATCGCCTTGGAGGCACCCCGTGTACCTGACGCTTGCTCTGATCGGATTCCTCGGAGGTTTGGTCACGGGAATTTCCCCGTGCATCCTTCCCGTGCTGCCGGTCATCTTCTTCTCCGGTGGCGTCCAGGCCGCACGCCCTTCGGCAAGCTCAGGGGCCGGGACACTGTCAGCAGCCACTCCAAGTGCACCGACGTCGTCCGCAGGTTCCGGCACGGCGACTGTGCTGGCGGAACCTCAGGTGGCTGCATCGCCGACGGTTTCGCGTTGGCGCCCTTACCAGGTGATTCTCGGCCTGATCGTCAGCTTCAGCGTTTTCACCCTGCTCGGTTCGCTGCTGCTGGCTGTTCTGCATCTGCCGCAGGATGTTCTGCGCTACGCTGGCATCGTCGTGTTGGTATTGATCGGGATCGGGTTGATCGTGCCGCGGTTCGAGTCGATTTTGGAGAAGCCGTTTTCCTGGATTCCGCAGCGCAATGTCGGCACCGACCGTGGCGGTTTTGTTCTGGGGATCGCGCTCGGCGCTGTCTACGTGCCCTGCGCGGGCCCTGTCCTGGCGGCGATCACCGTTGCCGGGTCGACCGGTCGGATCGGTGTCGGCACGATCGTGCTGACGGTCACGTTCGCGCTGGGTGCCGCGATGCCGTTGCTGATTTTCGCGTTGGCCGGCCGCCGGGTCGCCGAGCGGGTGCGCACATTTCGCAAGCACCAGCGCGGTGTGCGGATGACTGGCGGCATCTTGATGATTGGTCTCGCCGTCGCGCTGGCCTTCAACCTGCCGCAGTTCTTGCAGACTCTGGTGCCGGATTACACGAGCGGACTGCAGGACCAGTTCTCGAACTCGCAGCAGGTCAGCAAGGCGCTCAATCTCGGCGGCCTGGTCAACGACCAGAACAAGAACCTGTCGAAATGCCGCAATGACGCGACCGTACTCGAGTCCTGCGGCACCGCACCGCAAATAACCGGAATCCAGACGTGGTTCAACACGCCCGGCGACAAACCGCTCACGCTCGCCCAGGAGAAGGGCAAGGTCGTGCTGATCGATTTCTGGGGCTACTCCTGCATCAACTGCCAACGCTCGGTCCCGCACGTCGTCGCTTGGAACAAGGCGTACAAAGCCGACGGGCTGCAGGTCATTGGCATCCACTCACCCGAGTACTCGTTCGAAAAAGTAGTCGGCAACGTGAAATCCGGCGCCAAGGCGCTGGGCATCACCTATCCGGTGGCGATCGACAACAATCTGTCTACCTGGACGAACTACCGCAACCGGTACTGGCCGGCCCACTACCTGATCGACGCGAAAGGCGTCGTGCGCAACGTGCAATTCGGTGAGGGCAACTATTCCTCGACCGAGGACCTGATCCGGCAACTACTGAAACATGCAAACCCGGATGTCAGCCTCCCGCCCAAAACGGAACTCGCCAACACGACGCCCGCTCTGGGCTCGATCACCCCCGAAAGCTACCTCGGCACCACCAAACAGGTCAACTTCGGCGGCAGCGAACCCTATTCGACCAAGACCACACAGTTCCGGTACCCGGAGAAACTAGCCGGCAACGAATTCGCCCTCGACGGCGCCTGGTCGCTGCAGACGCAGTACGCGACACCGGACGCAGCTTCGGCGCGCATCCGCTTGAACTACACCGGCGACCAGGTGCGGATGGTGCTGGGAGGCTCCGGCACGCTGACCGTCGGCAATGGCACTAAGACCACGACGATCTCCGTGTCCGGCGTGCCCCGCTCCTACCAGGTCGAGAAGACCGCGAAATCCACATCGGGCACCCTGAACGTCACCGTGGGCCGCGGCGTGCGGGCCTACTCGTTCACCTTCGGCTGAGCGTTGACATCCGGATAGCCCGGCCGAGATGACCTGACCGACGTCACCGAATTGCTCACCACCGACACGCGCCTGGCGGGCGCGACCGGGCCCACGTGCCACATCGAGCTGCTACGTGGCTGGAAGACGATCGACGTTGATTCGCCGATGTGGGCGCCGCCGGGCTACGGCGACCACCTCGAATAACTCAACCCGGGCATGCGATGCGGGCGAGGATGAGGCAGATGGGGCTGACCGAGGAGGTCGTAGCAGCGATCATACCCCGCCACGGCGAACCGGCGCGGTGGAGCATCTCCTTCGCCGTCGACGCTGTGGACGCCGTCGCGACCAGAGCCCGCGAGCTCGCCGGGTCGGTTCTGACTGGACCGTGGGATGCGCCATGTGCGCGATCGGCCGTCCTGGCCGACCCGGCCGACCCGGCCGGCCATCCTTCATCGCCGCCCAGTTCGTACCCGAGAACCGCTGAGGGATCGACTCGCACGGGCTGCCCTGCGGGTCGTGCCCTGCGGCCCGTTAACTGTCCGGTGAGCGAGGCGGGTATCGGCGCCAGCGTGTTGAAGCCCGCCGATTCCTCGCTGCGGCACCCTAACTGGCGATGGCGACGATCGGCTTGGTAGTCGGTGCCTTCGAGCCGCCCGCGGGTTCGATTGTGATGCCGACGGTGTCCCCGGCGGCCATCCGGCCGTTCAGAACCTGCCACGTCCTCTCGTCCGACCGGATCGTGACCAGGCCGGCCGACACCACGGAACCTTGGCCGATGTACCACAATTGATAGGTCTTGCCGGCAGGTGCCTGCGGCAGCCCGTCGAGCACTACGGCGGATTCGCCCAACTGCTGTGACCAGATCAGGGTCGCGGAGCCGCCGCCGGCGACCGCTTCGCTGGCACGCTGGGCGTCGGAGGCGGCGCTGATCTGAGCCAATGTCGCGGCCTGCTGCTGCACGGCAGACGAACCGTTCCCCACGGCGATTCCCACACCGGTACCGCCGGCGAAAAGCGCGACGGCCGCGGCCGCGGCGACAAGAATGACGCCAGGTCGGCGGAACCAGCGCGCCCGGGCCCGCGCATCCGCCGACGTTGGGGGAGAACCGGCGGTCGAGTCGGTGGCGCGGGAATCGGCCACGGACCAGACTTCGGTCACCCTCGCAGACTGCGCGGCAGCGCTTGCCGTCTCTGGTGAGTCGCTCGCTGCCCACTGCGGCGTGCCGGCGACCTGCGCCATCAACCGAGCCTTGAGCGCGGCCGACGGAGTCGCCTCCGCAACATCGTTGTCTAGAGCTGCAGCCACCGCCTCGAATGCGGCGGCCTCGCGGCGCGCATCCGCCGAGCGCGCCAGATACGCCTCATACTCGGCACGCTCCCGAGGCGTCAACGAACCGAACGCATGGCCGGCCGCCAACAGCGACGGGTCGTCGAAGTCGGTCACGGTGCCACCCCCAATTCGTTTCTCAATCGAATCATCCCATCACGCAGCCGCGTTTTCACTGTGCCGATCGGGATGCCCAGCAGCTGCGCGATCTCGCTGTGCGTGTATTCACCGTCATAGGCAAGAGAGATCGCCTGGCGCTGCGTATCGGTCAGCTGTTCCATGGCCGCGCCCACTCTCTCTCGCTCGATTCTGATCTCGACGGTCTGGGCAACCTCGTCGGAGACCGCATGAAAATCGCGGATGCCGATCCGGGTATCGCGATCGCGGGAGGCCTGCGCCGACCGAATCCGGTCAATCGCCCGCCTCGTCGCCATCGTGAGAACCCAGGTTGCCGCTCCACCTTTATTCGGTTCAAAGCGCGCAGCGGATTGCCACACCTCCAGAAACACCTCCTGCGCAACCTCTTCCGATTGCGCCGGATCAATCAGAAGTCGACGGATCGTGCCCAGAACCCGAGCGGCCAGCCGGTCGTAAAGCTCACCGAACGCCGCCTGGTCGCCCTGCGCGGTGCGCAACAGAAGCCCATCAGCGCTCGTCGGCGGCGCGTCGGCATCATCCGCCGATCCAATGGTTTCGCTACGCACGGTTACCAGCATTGCAGGTGGGCGCGCGCGCCGCGACCGGCTACCCTAACGTGGCCAGCCAGCAGATGGTGCGAGTACCGGTTGAACCTGCCGAGTCCAGATCATTTTTCGAGACGGACCAATCCAGTTTTGGCGGCCGCTCCGAATAACCCGTTGCCGAGATCAGTGTCGAGTCCGCGGTCGCCCGTCGCTGTATCGACGACAATTCGTACCTCATCTGAGGCCGCGACTGCGAAGGGAAAGATCGTGGATATAAAAACTAAGGGCGGTAGACGCCGCCTCGGGATCGTCGCATCAGTCTTCACCGGTGCGATTATCGCAACGCTGTCGATTTCGACCGCGGCATTCGCGGCCAGGTCAACCGTGCTGCCTGTTTCATCGGCGCAGACGCCGGCCTGGAGCAACGGCGAGACCGTGACGATACAGTATTCACAGAACTTCTTCTGTGATACCAGCGTCGCCTCGAGCGCGCCGAGCGGTTGCGAAGTCGGTACCGACGCCAATCGTGGGCCGGTCGCCAACGCCGACCGCTCGACGCTTTTTGTGCTGGTTCCGCTGTTCGCCAACCCGAGCCCGGCGCCGATGTGTGCCGTTGCGTCGTGCCCGAACCACCCGTTGACCATCGACCTCTCGCGGATCGCTGGCGCGCTTGGCGCATCGCCCAACGCCGTGGCCGATGTCGCTCTTCCCGCCCACAGTCACATCCTCGACGGTCCCGCCGGCGGATGGTGGGACGTGAAGGTCGTCGCTGTCACCAACCAGGCGGCATGGTCGCAACTCGCCGCCGGGAAGTCGGAGGGGGTGATGAACAGCCTGATCGCTGATCCGTCGAGCGGCGTGCTCGGCCCGATCCCGACGAACCTGTATCTGTTCTTCAACGTCGTCGGACCGCGCTGACCCACAGGTGCCTCCGGGCGGGCCGCTGCGTGAGTTGCGCCGCGACCCGACCGGAGCCCACCGGATTCCTCCACCCTCACCACTCACGCCGGCTTGATCACGCCGGCCACTCCTCTCCCGATAGGAAAGGTTCTCAAGATGACTTCGCACACCAACACGTCCACACTCCGGATCTCCGGCCTCACGGTGACGCGCCGCGCTACAGCCCATGCCCTCATCGCGCTCGCGCTCGCGCTCGGGGCCGTGGGCTGCGTGCTGCCGTGGCTGACGGTCTTCAACGGTCTCACGATCATTCCTGGGTTCTCCGTGGACGGCGGATTCCTCGCCGCAATCATGCTCGCCGCTGTGGCCGTGCTGTACGTCGCCGATCGGCACGGCGGTGCCCGTGTGCTCCAGTCCCTCGCCGGGATTGCTGCCGGCGGCGTACTCGTCGACAGCGTGTACAGCGCCATCCGTATCCAGTCGTACGCTTCCGCGCCCGGCGTCGCCGGGGCCTTGACGACGCCCGTCGCAGGCGTCGGCCCCTATTTCATGGCTGCCGGTGCGCTCGTGCTCATCGCTGCGGTCGTGCTGGCGCCAGCAGCGTCTGGCAGCCTGGGTGCCCGGATCATCGTGCGGCTGGTGCTCGCACTGCTGCTGCTCAGTGCTGCGAGTATCCACCTGATCCTCACCTCCGAGCACCTCGCTGAGTCCACCATCCTCGGCGCCGGTTTCCTGGCGGCCGGCATTGCTCAACTCGCCCTTGCAGGCCTCGTGATCGTGGGCCCTCCTGGTGTAGTCGACGGTTTTGGGATGAGCGCGATCATCGTCGTCAACGTCGCGCTGATCGGCATCTACATCTACGCCGTCACCGTCGGCCTGCCCCTCGACACCGGTCATGGCGCCGACGAGGCGGTCGGCCTCCGCATTGGCGCAGGGGAACCCATCGATATCAAGGGAGGCGTCGACCTCATCGCTGAGGTCGCCGCCGTTGTCCTTGCGGGCGTACTGGGATGGCGACGATCTTGGCGACGTGATGAAACGACGGAATGACACGGCCCGCGATTCACGTGTGCCGCAATCGTATCCGGAATCCGACAACAGCCGCGGGTGTCAAGCAAGAGCGGCCCGCGAGGCAGCGGTGTTGCGACCACCGCTAGAATCCGTCCACCCCGAACCGATCGAGTCGCAGCCCACTCGTCCCTACGAGATCGGCATGCACCGCGTCGCGTTCTCAGTCGGCGACATCGGCAAAGCCCTTGCGATAGCCGCGAAGCACGGTTGCCGTTTACTTCGCAGTGCGGCGACCTATCAGGACGTCTACAAATTCATCTACGTCCGCGGTCCCAGCGGGATCATCGTGATGCTCGCCGAGGAGCTGAAGAACAACTGACAGTCGATCGGCCCAATAGGGACGTGTCACCAATCTCGCCGGAACTGCAAGTCTGTCCGGTGGGCGTACCCGCACCGAATGGTCGTCGTCCTCAAATGCGGTGACCGTCTTACCTTGACCATTGTCAGACAGGGCAGCGGAAGTTCCTTGGCTCGAATGCTTGGCCGGGCGTGTTGTTGGGGTTGAGCTACGCTTAAGTCTAGTTCATGCCGCGAGTCCGGCTCGGCTGAATAGTTCGTCGCTCGCGATACCGACGACGGACGGATGCGCCTCGGTATTCACCTGCCATGTGTGGCGCGTCAACGCGTCGAACTGTCGTTCCGGCGGCCCTGCTGTGCTCGAGGGGAGGCGTCGGGTTCCCGATCACGCCTATGTATTCGGGCCCGCCCGACTGGGTAGCGGTTGAAATGTGCGTGCCAATCGTGTCGCCAGGTGTAATCCGGCCAGCCGCCCGGTTCCTCGGGGGTCGCCACCGATCAGTGCGAATATTCGGGTAAGCCGATTGTGCATTGATTGTCGCTCGATATGCAGCGCCCGTGCGGCCTCCGAAGCGTTGCACCCGTAATCCAGCCAACGGTTGAGTGTCTCAAGCAGTTGGCCGTCTCGTGCTCTGTCGTTCTCGATGAGGTCCGACAGCAGCGCATGGACGAAGGAGGCACGGACTTCTGCGCGAATGTTGCGATGTGCCAATCGCTCTACGGCCACGGATTCGGCGTCGACCACCGTGCCGGCCGCGAAAAACGTCGTGGGCCGTGTCTCGCTTCCGGCATCACTGTGTGCCCAATTGTGGTGTCGGAGAGAGGCTATGTCCAGTGCCAATCTGGCTTCGGTTACCGAGTCCGGGGCCTCACCCATTTCGGCAACCAATGGGCCTACGGATGCCACATGATTGTGCCCCGCAATCGCATCGGTCAGGTCGCCGACTAGCTGAGACCGTTGGGTGCGTGCGATATCGTGCTGCAGTACCACGAGGGCGAGAGTTTCGTTGCTGTCCGAATGGATCAACACGGTTCGATTAGGTCGGCTGAGGATGCGCTCGGGTCTGAACGGCTGAGGAGTCGCGCCCAATGCGCGTATGACGATAGCAATCATCGGATCGGCCGAATCGAGGCCGGCCGCAGCGGACAATTGTGGAATGCGCCAGCGGGCCCCACGAACGGCGATGGCCCGGAATAATTCCGCACGCGCCGCTTCCTGCAACGTCGGCGGGTGTTGCCAGAGCAATGACAAAGACAGGATGTCGATCACACGTTCGCCAGCTACACGGGCCATGACCGCATCGGTGCCCGCCGGAACGTCGATATGCAGATTTCCTGTCACGCCGCCGCGAATGGGCACCTCGATATCAATGCCCTGCGCAGCGGTGTTTGCGGTGCGATCGCCGAAGACGGCTGCACCGAGAAGATTGCCCATCATGCCGGTCAGGGTCACATCGGTACCGGTGAGCTCCGCCAGCACTGCCAGTAGTTGATCCAACCCGTGGCCCTCTGCGAGTTCCGCCGCGATCGCATGCGAGATGAGGTCGGCTTGCTGGAGTCGCAAGGCGGATTCCCCGACTAGGACACTATTGATAGATTCCGCCACGTCGACGAATGGGACGACCTTGCGTAGTTCCACGAGCGGGAGTCCCGCTGATTGCGCAGCGCGAATCATTTCGGGCGGCAACGTGCGCAGATGCGGCCCTGTTTCAATGGCCAGGGCTGCGATCTTCCTTTTGGCCAGACTCGCGACATAGTCGACCTGCTGGTTCGCTGAGGCCGAAATCAGGTTCGTGCCACCGGTCAGCAGAAATTCACCGCCGCGTAGCAGCGCCGCGATGTCCAGTACCTCGCTGGAGTGCACCCACCGCACCTGGGCTGTTTCGGCCGACTCAAAGCCGGCCCGGAGCACCGGTTTGCCAGGCGCCAACGCCGGATGCAGCAAGACTTCACGAAGAGACAATGGCATGACGATGTGTCCTAGTTTTGAAAAGAGTACTAGACACATTGTATGTTGTGTGCTGCGCGAGGCGCGGCCTACCTTGGACCAAGCCGGCCAATCGACATCCCGATCGAATGACCACAAGCTATGGAGGCAATGATGCCGCATCAAACTTTACCCGCGTCGAGTAGTGGCCCCACCGAGAGCGATGCATTGTTGGGTACCCCCGACTATGAGGCGCAGCTTCAGTACATTCCTGAGTCCGCCCGAACCCGCAAGGTCAACGGGCAGTTCTGGATCTGGGCTGGAGCGAATATTGCCCCGATCAACTGGGTCCTGGGAGCCCTCGGCATCCAACTGGGCTTAGGTTTTGCCGATACAGTCACCGTTCTCGTGATCGGAAATATCATCGGGATGGGCGTATTCGGTTTCTTCGTCTTGTTGGGCCAGCGCACCGGAGCGACCGCGATGGTCCTCGGGCGAGCACCATTCGGGCGACGCGGCAATTACCTTCCGTCGACTATTCAGGCACTTCTCGTGATCGGCTGGTGCGCCATCAACACGTGGGTCGTTCTGGATCTCGTCATGGCGCTCATCGCTCAACTGGGGTGGGTCAACCCTCACGCGGATAATTATGGGTGGAAGATCGGCGTGGCCACATTCATCATGGTCGTTCAAGTCTTCATTGCTTGGCTCGGATACAAAGCCATCGCTGCCTTCGAGCGGTGGTCGGTGCCATTCACGCTTGCCATTCTCGCGGTGATGTCATTCGTCGCTTGGTTCGGCATGAACATCAATTGGGGCTATGCCGGCCAGTCCGGTCACATCTTGGAGGGCGGTCCCCGAATCGCCGCGATGACGGCGGTGATGACCGTGATCGGTATCGGTTGGGGAATCACGTGGTTCACCTACGCCGCCGATTACTCACGCTTCGTCAGCAAGTCGGTACCGAAGAGCAAACTGTACTGGTATTCCGTGTTCGGTCAGCTCATCCCAACCGTCTGGCTGGGCATCCTCGGAGCGACACTCGCCACCAAGTCGGCCACGGCCGATCCTGGACAGTTGATCGTGGAAAATTACGGTGCGCTGGCCATCCCCGTTCTGCTGCTGGTTCTCCACGGACCGATCGCCACGAACATTCTGAACGTGTACACATTCTCGATGGCCACCCAGGCGCTCGACATCAAGGTCAGTCGGAAGAACCTGAATCTTTTCGTCGGCGTCTTCTCCCTGATTCTCCTGATCGTGCTGATCTTCCAGGCAGGGTTCGCCTCAACAGTTGATACGTGGCTCGGCGCTATTGTCGCATGGGTTGCTGCCTGGGCTGGAGTCATGCTGGTGCACTACTACTGGCTTGACAAGAAATACCCCATCAACGTCGATCGGCTCTTCGACCCGATTGGAACGCGACGTGTCATAGAGATCAACTGGGCCGGCATGATCGCATTCCTTGTCGGAATCTTCGCCACCTGGCTGTTCATGTACGGCTCGTTCCCTGTCATGCAGGGCTGGGTGGCAACAGCGTTGGGTGGGTGGGACTTCTCCTGGCTGGCCGGCGGACTCGCCAGTGCGATCATTTATGCGTTCCTGGGACCGTTGGTGCACCGCAAGTGCTACCTCGCGACGTTATCCGAACGGGGTTCGAGCAAGACAGAATCGGCTGCTGGCCCGGTAGCAGAGCACGAGGTGATGTGATGGTGGGGGTTGAGGCGCAAAATCTGAGCGCTAGGAAGGCTCCGGGTGCCATCGGTGATGCTCTTCATCCGATTACCTGGCCGCAGCCTTATCGTGCGGCAGCTGCGTTCACCTTCGACGTCGACGCCGAGTCGGGCATGCTTGTCGAGGATCCCGCATTCAGCAATCGGATGTCATTGATGACGCATCAAGCGTACGGCCCGACTGTCGGCGTTCCGCGGTTGCTTCAGATCCTGCGCAGGCGCAATGTCAGGGCGACCTTCTTCGTGCCCGGTTTTACCGCTGACTGCTATCCGGACATAGTGCGCGCGATCGCAGCCGACGGGCACGAAATTGCTCACCATGGTTATCTGCATGAACACATGCAGGGGATCAGCGCTAAGACCGAAGCGGGCTACCTTGAACGCGGCCTTGACGCGCTGGCACGGGCCGCGGGCGTGCGGCCGGTCGGATTCAGAGCGCCATGGTGGGAAATGAACTGGCACACACCCGACCTCTTGATGGACCGTGGTTTCCTCTACGACTCCAGTCTTCATGCCGGGGATGCGCCGTACCGCTTCTCGATGGCCGCGGCGGATGGGCGGGATCTGATCGAAGTACCGATCGACTGGGCATTGGACGACTGGGAGCAGTACGCGTTCTACCCCGGAGTGACCGGAAGTGGTGTGATCGAGAGCCCAGCCAAGGTGCTCGAGCTGTGGACCTTGGAGGCTGAAGCCCACCACAGCGCAGGCAGTTGTTTTGTGTTGACCAACCACCCCTTCATCTCAGGACGGCCCTCGAAGGCGGTCGCGCTGGAGCAACTGATCGAACGCGTGCAAAGCATGGACGGCATGTGGGTAACGACTCTGCAGGAAATCGCCATGCACGCAAAGCAGTCGTTGACGACGATCCACACCCACGCCCGGATTGACATCCCGTCATTCCCGGACACCGCACCAGTCTTCCGGCCGTCATCGGTTCGCAACCTGGGCTCCGATTCGGCGGCCGCTGATACTGGCGAGTGACGCTGCTCGGTGCGCGACACGCACCGATAGTTCTGTATTCGAATTTCAAGTAACAAAAGTTGAGGGAGTGTTCATGTCTGTTGATGGTGTGGTTTCGTCGGTGTCGGCGTTGGAGCGTTTGAAAGTTCTGCATAATGGTGAGAAGGTGCAGTTGACGTTTTCGGATCTCGAGATGGAGCGTCGGTTGGCGGGTTTGCGCCGGATCATGGCGGAGAAGGAATTGGATGCGGTGATCCTGACTTCGTTCCATAACATCAAGTACTATTCGGATTTCTTGCACACGTATTTCGGTCGTTCTTACGCGCTTGTGGTGACGGCGGATGATCAGGTGACGGTCTCGGCGAATATTGACGCGGGGATGCCGTGGCGGCGTGGTTATGGCGAGAATATTGTGTACACGGATTGGCGTCGGGACAATTATCTGTTCGCGTTGCAAGAGGCGTTGCGTCAGCGTGGCGTGAAACCGCACCGTCTTGGGGTGGAGAATGACACACTCCCGGTCGATAGTCGGGACCGGATCCAGGCGGCGTTCGAGGATGCCACCTTGGTGGATGTGGCGCAGGCGGCGATGCGTCAGCGGATGGTGAAGTCCGCTGAGGAGATCGCGGTGATCACTCATGGCGCCCGGATTGCTGATCTTGGTGGTGAGGCGATCCGTAACGCGATCACCGAGGGGATCACCGAATATGAGGTCGCACTGGTGGGCACCGAGGTGATGGTGCGGGAGATCGCCCGAACCTTCCCGAATAGTGACATTCGAGACACGTGGGTGTGGTTCCAGTCGGGGATCAACACCGATGGTGCGCACAACTGGCCCACGACCAGGAAGATTCAGCGTGGGGACATCCTCTCGTTGAACTGTTTCCCGATGTCGTGCGGGTATTACACCGCGTTGGAGCGCACCCTGTTCTATGGTCAGCCGGATGCTCGCTCGCTGGAGTTGTGGGACATCAACGTGCAGGTGCACAAGCGTGGCATGGAGTTGATCAAGCCCGGGGCGGTGTGCAAAGACATCGCCGCGGAGTTGAACGAGATCTACGTCTCGCACGGCCTGTTGGCCAATCGCACGTTCGGGTACGGTCACTCCTTCGGCGTGTTGGGTCACTACTACGGTCGGGAGGCCGGCCTGGAGCTGCGTGAGGACATCGACACGGTACTCGAGCCGGGCATGGTCGTCTCGATGGAGCCGATGATCGCCGTCATGGATGGTCTGCCCGGTGCCGGTGGTTACCGCGAACACGACATTCTGGTGATCGGCCAAGACGGCGCAACCGATATCACCGGTTTCCCGTTCGGTGCCGAACACAACATCATCGACGCCTAGACCAGGTCAATACATGAGGCCGCACCGGTTGTGCGGCCCCGTTTCCCGGCATTTCGACATGTGCGCGGGCCCTCTTATCGATGCCGGCGGCGGTACCTGCTGTGAAGGGAGAGGTGCGGATGGATCAGCAGTTCGATGATCCTGCAGGCCCGCTCAGTGCCAGTAGGCTGAGCAGCACCTATTCGGTGGCGCATCCTGCTCGGATCGGTTCGCGCGCGGCTCTGATCTACCTTGCCGTGTGCATCGTGTTGATCGCATTGAACGTGCGTACGCTGTTCTCGAGCTTTTCCGCGATACTGCCCGAGATCGTTGCGGCCACCGGCATGCCGGCGCTGTTGGTCGGCGTGTTGACCACCGCTCCCGTGCTCCTGCTGGGTTTGTGTGCACCGCTGGCTCCGCTGCTGGCGCGCCACTTCGGGGTCGAGCGGGTCATGCTGGCGTGCATGATGATGTTGACCTTGGGTCTTGCTGCGCGAGGGCTTGGTGCCGATTCTGCTCTGCTTGCGGGGACCCTCGCTTGCGGCGCTGCCATTGCGGTTGTGAATGTGCTGCTTCCGGAGTTGGTCAAACGTGACTTTCGGCATCGGCTGGGCTTGATGAGTGGGCTCTACACGGGGGCGATGTTCGCCTCCGCAGCGATGGCAGCCGCGTTCACGCATCCCGTCTATGAGTCCAGTGGGTCCTGGCAGTTCGCGCTGTCCGTCTGGGCGATCCCCGCGCTCATCGTCGTCGTGTTGTTTGTGCCGTTGGCTTGGCGCCGAACGCACGGGGTTCGTATGGCGACCAGTTCCGGCGTGTCTGTGTGGCGCTCGGGCACAGCGTGGCAAGTCACCATATTCATGGTCCTGCAGGCGATGACGTCATTCAGTGTCTTCGCGTGGTTGGCACCGATCCTGCGTCAGCGGGGAGTCGACGGCGGAACAGCTGGCCTGATGGTTGCTGTTTGTATTCTGCTGCAGGTCATCGGCTCGATCGTGGCTCCGGTAATTGCGGTGCGCTGTGCCGACCAGCGCGCCCTCAATGTTGTCATCGCATTGTTGGCTGGGTTCGGATTCGCTTTGTGTGTCTTCGGACCGATGCCAGCGGTGTGGGTCTGGATCGTGGTCTTGGGGGTCGGGCAAGGCGGTATGACCGCACTGGCGTTGACGATGATCGTGCTGCGGACCCGGAGCAGCGATGCCGCTTCGCGACTGTCCGGGATGATGCAGGGTGTCGGTTACGGTGTCGGTTCTTCTGGCACTCTGCTTGTTGCGTTGTTGTACCAGTCGACCGGGTCCTTCACCGCCGCAGGACTCATGTTCGTGGCCGTCGGCATCGTCGGCGCATGGTTCGGATACGGGGCCGGTCGGACGCGATTCGTCGAGGAGCGATGACGATGATTTGCCGTGAACCGACGGCGTCAGTTCATTGGGGCGGAAGCGGACCGACACCGACTCGTCGACGTCTAAACCGGGCCAACGTATGAGGCCGCGCAACCGGAACCATCCCACGCCTTACCGTGATGAAATGGGAGCGGGGCGAACCATCGTGGACACAGTCATGGCAGCTAATCCGGACGGTGCCGTCAACGACGCATCGCGCGGCACTTCCGTATTGCTGAACGCTATCGTCGTCTTGCGCAGTTTCAGTATGAGTGAGCCGGAGTTGGGTGTTTCCGAGATTGCCCGGCGGGTGGGATTGCACAAGAGCACGGTTTCGCGCATCTTGTCGACATTGCGCGCGGCGAATCTTGTCGAACGTGACGCTGAGACTCGACGCTTTCGACTCGGCCTCGGGGTGATCGCACTTGCCGGCCCTCTACTGGCCGATCTGAATGTTCGTCGGATCTCATACCCCCTGTTGCGGGACCTGAGTGAGCGTACGGGCGAGACCAGCGCCCTCATGCTCTGGAATGGGACCGAGACGGTGTGCGTTGAGCAAGTGGGCAGTCGCCATTTTGTCAAACACACGACTCCATTGGGGACCCGATACAACGAAGCAGTGAGTGCGTCAGTTCAGGTGTTCCTCGCGATGGAAGGGGCCGAACGCGTGCGAACGCTGCTTGGCGGCGGTTTCGTCTCGCATCGGCTGCTCGATGACGCGGACATAGAACGGTACCTGTCTACGCTCCGGCAGGTCATCACAACCGGCTACGCGGTCAACTATGGTGAGACTTCGCTCGAGGAGGTAGGAGTATCGGCACCCGTAAGCGACCACCGCGGCACGATCACCGCAGCGGTGCTGATCTCTGCGCCACGCTTCAGGGTTTCAGAGGGCCAATTGTCTGTTCTCGGCGAGGCGTGCGTGGACACAGCCCGGCAGATCACCTCCAGGCTGGGCGGCACCGCTCTACCACGCGAGACCGCACAACGCACAAATACAGGACGCGGTGGCTGGACCCAGCCGAGAAGGCTAGGTGAACAGTCGGCCTTCCTATCACCAGCTACAGGGACATCGTCCCGCGTACAGAATTAAACGACGCGACGCGGGGGTTGCCTCCTCGAATCAGAACGACGCGTGGATTGAACTTGCGTCTAAACCTTGGCGCTCGTGTTGGTTTGTTGTGTGATGATTTTGGAAGCGATGGCTGCAACCTCGCGCATCTGGCGGTGATGACGCGTAGCTGGCGGTCGTTGGCGATCCATTCCTGGTAGAGCGTTGAGGAGAACCGTGAGGTGTTCGGCGGCGAAATTCTTGACTAACTGCCCGCGGGCGTCGTGTCCGACGCCGTGGTTGGGGAAGTGGGCACCGGTGGCCCCGTCGTCGGTGTTGGCCAGGTTCTTCGCTTCACGCTTGGGTCGAAGCAGTGCTGACCTTGGTGTCGACCGGAAGTTGGGGGCAATTTATGGGTCATAAACCTGTCCAAAATTGTCCGTAGCACTCCGTGATTGTCCGAGGTATGATCGCACCGTAAGTCACAGAAAGTGCTCTTGTACGGGGATTTTCAATACAAAGTGCGCAACGAAGTGGATCGGGCAACACCCTAGAGTTCATTCAGTGGGTTCCGGATTCAAGTCCCGGGGGTGCACAGAGAAGAAGCCCGGCCTCCAGGGCTATCCGATCCGCTCAATCGGTCGTGCTGTGGTCAGAGCAACGGGGAAGACGCGTAATCTTGAGACGTGGCTGGTGACTCAGTACCGGGAGGAATCCGGCTGGCCGAGCTATTGGGAGCACTGTCTCTGGGCACCGACCTCGGGATGGGCCAGCCGATGGAGCACGTGCTTCGGCAGTGCCTGATCGCACTCCACCTTGCGGAACGAGCGGGCCTCGGTAAATCAGAGCAGCTCGTCGTCTACTACACGTCGATGCTGGCTTGGGTCGGTTGTCACATCGATGCGTATGAACAGGCGAAGTGGTTCGGTGACGATCTCGCGTTGAAGGCCGACTTTCGAATGGTGGACTTTTCTTCACCTGCGGTGCAGAGGCTGTTCATCCTCCGCCACATCGGTGCTGGGGCGCCGGCGCTGAAGCGGGTTGGCGTGGGTGTCGAGTTTGCCCGTGGCAGTGGGGCCCAGGATGCCTCGGACATGCTGCTCAACCACTGGCGGGCCGCCGATCATCTGACCGAGCGACTGGGACTCGGTGCGTCGGTGCGCGCCGGTGTCGAGCAGACCTTCGAGCGCTGGGATGGGGAGGGCGTGCCGAAGGGCATCAAAGGTACAGAAATCTTGACGGCTTCGCAGCTGGTGAACCTTGCCGATGTCGTGGAGGTCTTTCACCGGGTTGGCGGAATCGATGCGGCCATCGAGGTGGCCCGTGAGCGCAGTGGAACCCAGTTCGCCCCGGAGTTGGTGGACCTGTTCTGCGTGGAAGCCCGCAGCTTGTTCGACGACTTGGGGAGTTCGACCACGTGGGACACGGTTCTCGCGGCGGAACCCTTGTCGGGCGTCTGGCTCTCCGAGGCTGAGTTCGATGCGGCTTTGGACGCGATCGCCGACTTCGTCGACCTCAAGTCGCCATACACAATCGGCCATTCGCGTGCGGTCGCGCATCTTGCCTGGGCGGCAGCGCGCATGCACGGGTACTCCGCGGCGGCGGTGCTGACAATTCGACGGGCCGGCCTGGTGCATGATCTCGGGCGGCTCGGTGTCCCCAACACGATCTGGGACAAACAGGGTGAACTCACCGAAGCAGAAGTCGAACGGGTGCGGATGCACCCGTACCTGACCGAACGGATGCTCGCGTTCTCCCCTGCGCTCGCGCCGCTCGGGTCGATTGCGGTGCAGCATCACGAGCGAATGGACGGCTCCGGCTATCCGCGCGGGTTGGATGGATCCGCGCTGAGCCCTTCGGGGCGAATACTGGCCGCAGCCGACAGCTATTGCACCTGGCGTGAGCCGCGACCGCATAGATCCGCGGGCACCGCTTCGGAGGTCGCGGAGAAATTGCGCAGTGAGGTCCGTGCCGCGCGGCTCGACGCTGAGGCGGTCGACGCGGTGCTGCGGGCGGCCGGTGAACGGGTGGCCATTCGAAAGGACTGGCCACTGCAACTCACCACTCGCGAGGTGCAGGTATTGCGACTCATCGCCGGCGGGTTCTCCAATCGGGAGATCGCCGACGAATTGGTGATCTCTCGCAAGACAGTGGGCAATCACGTCGAGCACATCTATTCCAAGATCGGCGTCTCCAACAGGGCGATGGCGAGCCTGTTCGCTTCCAGGCACGGCTTGGCAGATCTCGGGACCGCTGACCAGCGTTGAGCCCGGATGCGGGGCTCTGCCGATGAATCTCGGTGCGAAAGATGGGGTCAATGCCTCATTCGCGACAGCGGTGCCGCGCCTAGCGTGAACGAGTGGCCGAGTTCGGGACTGATACCCAAAACGACCGCCAGAAGTTGGGCACGAAATGCGATTGGAGATCGATCATGTCAGGCAGAATCCAGCCGCAGGCATTCGCCGACAAAGGGGTGATGGCTGCAGTCGTGCCTCCTGGGGCCGGTGAGCGGTTCAGCGGCTACGGCGTGATGGGCTTGCCGTTCACGAGCGGTCACTACCTTGCGTTGCGGCACATGACGGCGAGTTCAATTGGGCCCAGCTATCGAGCCGTGTGGCATCGCGACCCAGCGGGGGAATGGACTGTATATGCGAGTGCGCCCCCTGAAGTCAGTTGTGCGCGCTTTCTGGGATCAGCCCTGACAGCGGCCTACACGTCGCCGATCGGTCTGGAGTGGTCTGGGCCCTCTTCGCTCACGGTGCAGGTACCGGGAGTACTCACCTGGCAATTTGATATCTCCGCGGACTTCGCGACGCGCACGATGAGTGGCATCGGAGCGCGGCTCCCGGCCGGTGCCTGCCACTCGAGGTGGTTGCTGCACCCCATGAGTCTTATTGCTGGCCCATTCTTGTCGGTCGGGAAGGTTCGGCTGCTGGGGGTCATGCCCAACGGACAAACTTTCGGCGCTATCCCCCGGAGGGTGTGGCGGATCGAACAGTCATGGGCCGAAATGCAGGGCGAGAGTCTCGGCGAACCGGGGCCGTTGCCCCGCCAGGAGCGTCTCGGCGACTTCATGCTGCCGCAACGCGGGATCTTCTTCGCCGAGGGCGCTCTGGTATTCGCCCCTTCGGCGGAGGGCACCCCGACTGTCTCGGTGCGACAGCAAGCGGCAGCCTGAAGCGCCCGAACGTATACATCACACGAGGGTTCAAAGATTATGTTCGTTCGCACGATTCCTGAGAAAAGCGCCACAGGGCCCGTCGCCGACTACTACCGGCAACAGCACGAAGCATGGGGATTTCTACCCAACTATGCTCGTGTCTTCTCCAGCCGTCCCGATGTCGCACAAGCGTGGAATACACTCAACCTGGCGATCCGCGGAGGCATGGACCGCCGCCTGTTCGAACTCGCGACGATCGCCGCTGCCCGCGCCCTGCACTCCACCTACTGCACTGCTGCACATTCCAAGTACCTGCGTGATGTCTGCGGCGATGAAGCAACGCTGTGCCGGATCGCAGAAGATCCGAGCGGGGCCAGCCTGAATCCACAAGATCGCGCCGTCTATGACTTCGCCGCCAAGGTCGCGTCCGACGCGGCCGGCGTCGAGCAAGCAGATATCGACCGGTTGCATGCTCTCAACCTGTCCGACCTCGACATCACCAATATCGTGTTTGCCGCGGCGGCCCGTTCCTTCTTCACCAGGGTTCTCGACGGGCTCGGCGCACAACTCGACGTCGAAACCGCCAGCACGTTTTCGCCCACGCTACTCGAGTCCATGATCGTCGGGCGGCCGGTCGCGACAGTGATGCCGCTGTAGCGATGCCTCTTCACATTCCCGAGGAAACACCTGGTGTGAAGTCGGACATTGGTGTTCGTCAATAAACTGCCGTGCGCCCGCATGATTTGGAACTCAGAATGGAAGAGTGCAGCAGGACATCGCCCGGGTGACGACACCCGACGGCACCAGCGTGGCATATGCGTCGCTCGGTGTCGGCCGGCCGATGGTTTACGTCACGGGCTGGCTCAGCCATCTGCAGCTGAGCTGGGAGCTACCGGACGAACGGGTGTTTTTCCAGAGCCTTGCGAAGGGCTGCCGGCTTGTGCGGTACGACCGCGCCGGCTGCGGGTTGTCGGCCCCTCGTCCCGGCCGCCGTCGATGGCGTACGAACTTGATCAGCTTGCCGCGGTCGTCGCGACGCTCGGCCCGGAACCCTTCGACTTGGTCGGCACGTCGATGGGTGCGCTGGCCGCAGTGGCATGGGCAGCAGCATGCCCGGACACTGTCCGGCGGCTGGTGCTCTACGGCGGTTGGGTTTCCGGCGCGGACATTTCCCCGCCCAGTGCACTACTTGCGATGAGCTACAGCCTGGACATCACGGACCTTCTCGCTCAGGTGCACGCACCAACGTTGGTGGTGCACAGGGCCCACGATCGGGCCGCTCCGGTTGAGCAGGCCGCTACGCTTGCCGACGGCATCGCGGGCGCGCAGCTCGTGGTGCTGTCCGGCCGCTCCCATCTGCCGTATGTGGGCGACACCCAGACACTCGTGGCGACGATCCGTCTGCGACTCGGCTTTCGGTCGCGAGCCCAGATTGCCGCGTGGTACTCCACCCACCGGGAGGCAAACTAGGGTAATTCCACGCCTGACCGCGCGGTCGGCCTCGTGCATGCTGATCAGATGGACCACGAATCTACGACCACCGCCGCGTCAGCGACCGGGTTCGAGTTGCACGCTGGCCGGGGCGGGTTCAACGCCGCGTTCTTCAAAGTGATGGACCCGTACCTGGAGTGGAACCTCCGTCGCTACAAACGACCTGTATTCGCCGGGCTTCCGCAAACTGTCGTCGAGATCGGATCCGGCGTCGGGGCCAACCTTCGCTATCTCTCGGCCGGCAGCACCCTCGTCGCCATCGAGCCGAACCGACACATGCACGGGCTGCTGCGCGCGGCGGCCCTCCGAACCGGCGTGCGGCTAGAACTCCGTGAGCGCCTGGCCGAGGAGACGGGTCTCCCTGATCAAAGCGTTGACACCGTGATCTCCTCGCTCGTGCTCTGCACAGTGCAGGACCCGGCGGCTGTGCTCGCCGAGATCCGGCGTCTCCTGCGTCCCGGTGGGAGCTTCCGGTTCCTCGAACACGTTGCAGCCAGGAGCGGCACGCCGACCCGCGCCGCACAACGGATTCTCCGTCGTCGATGGGCCTGGACCTTCGAAGGCTGCTCCTGCGAACGCGACTTGGCGCGTTCCGTGCGCGCCGCCGGATTCGAAAGCGTACTATCGACCACTTCAGGATCCACACTCCGTTCCTCCCGTTCAACAGTCAAATCTCCGGCATCGCGCGGCAAAGCAGGCGAGCCATCGACCTGCCGATACCGGCAGGCTAGAGCCACCACGGTGGGATCGCCGCTTCGAAGCCTTCACATGCCCTTGACCGCTCGGCGTTCATGCCCGATGATCGCCTTCATGAGCTGGTCAACGGTGGGCAGACCCGCCAACCCGGCCGGAGTGTAGTAAGTGCGGCAGGCCAAGGCGGTCGTGCGCCCGGCATCCGAGAACAGGTCTGCACCATCAACCGTGATCGTCACAGAACCCGCACCCGATACCGCCGCCGGCCTTCTCCCAATTCGGGCAGTCATCAATGTGCAGTACTTGGATCTGCATGACCCTCATTCTTTTCCGCTGGCACCGTCTCCGTGACAACGGTGAGTGGCGATTCGACCTCGCCGCGCCAGGCCTCGACACCTTCGCGTGCGGCGAGTGCGGCCACGACCAGCGCCGCGACCGAGTCGGCCCAGGTCCATCCGAACAGGCCGTTGAGCACAAGCCCGACAAGTACCGTTCCGGACAGGTAGACGCATAACAGGAGTTGCTTGGCATCTGCGAGCACGCTCAGGGAGCGCAACTCGCGACCGGTGCGGAACTCAAACCAGGCCAAGACCGGCATGACGATCAGGCTCAGCGCGGTGATGCCGATGCCCACAGCGCTGTGGTTGGCCTCGTGCACGCCGGTCAGGCTCAAAACCGCATCGAACGTCACATATGCTGCGAGAGCGAAGAACGCAATCCCGATGGCCCGAACAGTGGCGCGCTCCCACCGTTCGGGATCTTTGCGCGTGAACTGCCATGCGATCGCCAGAGCGGAGAGCACTTCCACCACGGAGTCGAGGCCGAAGCCGATCAAGGCGGCAGAGGAAGCCGCCGTGCCCGACCAAATTGCCACGACCGCCTCAAGGACGTTGTAGCTGATCGTGAAACCGACGATAAAGCGCACACGGCGATGGAGTGTGTTGCGACGTGCATCGCTCACAACCGTCGTCACAGCAATGCCCCCGCTGGGCAGCCGGGGACCGTGCAGGTCGCGTCCATGCATGGTGCATCCGCGTCCACCGCGAGCGTGACATCCACCAGTGCGGTCAGCGCGCGCGTCAGATGCGGGTCGGCTATCTCATACCGGGTTCGCCTGCCCTCCGGTTCCGCAACGACGATGCCGCAATCCCGCAGACAGGTCAGATGGTTTGAGACGTTGGAGCGGGTGAGTTCGAGTTCGCGCGCGAGCATTGCCGGATAGCTCGGCCCCCGCAAGAGCACCATGAGAATTCGGGAGCGAGTGGGATCGGCCATCGCGCGGCCTAAACGATTCATGACGTCAAGACGAGAAGCAATGGTCAGCACATGCTGACTATACAGCGAGTACTGACTACATAACGAGCACTGACTGCTGGGCGAGCTCTGCACGCCTACAAGCCCATGCGTGTCGCAATCGCCGGTACCGCCCTGCTGAGCACGTAGCGCACGGTATTCCAATCGTGCGACGAGTTCGGCGACCGAATCAGATCGGTTGTCATGCCGGCCGCCGTTGCTGCCTGCATCGCGGCGTGCGTGATCGGTACATACTTCGCATCCTGTGCACCGACTCCGAAGATCGCAACGGTGTCGGTGTACGGGGCATGTTTGGCGAGCAGCGTGAGCGGCTTGATCGCGTTGTACGCTGCAGCAGATCCACCGAATGCCTTCTTCACCGTGTCGCGACCGATCGTCGGCGCGATCTCTCCTGAGATGTCGATGAACGAGCGATAGAGGTTCGGATAGCCGGCACCGAACTGCAGAGCGCACGTGCCGCCCTGCGAGTAGCCCCCGACTGCCCACTGCTGGGGGCCATCGGCGACGTTGAGGTGCGAGGTGATCCAGTGCGGCACGTCAACCGTCAGGTAGGTGCCCGATTTTCCCAGCGTCGAGTCGACACACATCGGATTCGACAACGGGTTGCCGAGCTGGTCAGGGGCGACGACGATCGGCGCGAGCCCATTGTGCGCCGCCGCGTATGCGTCGAGTATCCCCTGGAGTTGCCCTGACGTGAACAGATCCGCCGGAGCACCGGGCTGACCCGAGAACATGACCATGACGGGTAGCTTCGGGGCAGATGGGACCAGCGCGGCCGGCGGCAGATAAACGGATGCGACCCGGGCGCTGAATCCGGACGTTGTCGCCGGAATGTCGACCGTGCCGACCGTGCCCTTCGAGGGCATGCCGGCGGGCGGCTGCCAGGTCTGCGCCAGGGTCGGATCCATTGGCCCGGCCTGACCGCTCAGATGGCTGCTTGCAAGCGGGGGATACGGGGTGATGCCGAGGGCGTCTTTGAGATTGCGGTACGCCCCGAAATCGACGTTGATCGCGGCCGCAGCGGCGACGACGAACACGATAATCGACAACGCGGCGATCAGCTTGCGCCACCATCGTGTGCGGATCAGGTTCAGCACGGCCAGAAAGATCCCTGCGCATGTCATTGCGACCCACACGCGCACGACCGTAGTCACGGGCAGCCCGAACACATCCCAGACGTCGCTGACGAGCCAGGTGATCAGCCAGCCGACTGCAGCGCCGAGTACAACGGCGGCGATGGCCGTGATCAACCAGCGTCTGCTGGGCCGCCTCACCAGCAGGTAAACGAACAACAGTGCAGCCACGACGTCAACAGGGACGAGAAACGCGCTCTTGTCGATTCGGAAGTCCAGAAGCCAATCAAGCACGCCATAGGCTCTCACAGTCGCCGTTGATTTTGCTGCAGACGACGCGCCTGTCGTCGGATATGCTCGTGCTCGGCCCAAGCGTCGTCTGCAGCAAGCCGTTGCCGATTGGGGAGATCGTGTTAGAAAGTGCCCTGACCCTCGACATCGTATCCGGGCCTGCGATCATCGTTCTGTACACTCTGTCGGCGGTGATCGCGGCCTATCTTCTGCTGCGGCGGCCCACCCGTCGCTGGGTTATCACCGTGCTCATCGCCTTCGCTGTCGGCGGCACGTGCGCGGTTGCAATCTGGTTCTTTGGAATTCGGGTGTTTCACCTCGTCGACATTCCGCTGAGTCGAATCGTGTACGCCTGGTTGGCCGCGACTCTGGTGGGCGTCTGCCTTGCGATCGTCAACCTGTGGCGGTCACGTTGGTGGCGGAAAGTGATCGCTTCAATCGGCATTGTGGCCTTTCTCACGACAGGAACCGTTGCCGTCAACGCCTGGTTCGGCTTGGATCGCTCGCTGGGCGCATTCCTCGGAGTAACGGTTTCGAAACCGATAGCGCTCGCACCGCTGAGCGCACCGACAGCCCATTCGAAGCCGGTCGGTCCATTGTGGAAGACCTGGATCCCTCCGGCCGACATTCCGGCGAAAGGCACGATCGGAACCGTGACGATCCCGGGCACCATTTCGGGTTTCACGGCGCGTCCGGCCGGACTGTACCTTCCACCCGCGGCTTTGGTCGCGGACCCGCCGCCTCTGCCGCTCGTTGTGATGATGATGGGTCAGCCTGGAGACCCGGATCCGAGTTACACTGCCGGGGTGCTCGACGCTCTCGCGGCACAGCATCACGGACTTGCCCCTATCGTCATCGTCGCGGATCAGCTCGGCAATCCGAATACCGACACGCTCTGCCTTGACACGCCGCAGCTGGGCAACATTGAGACCTACATCACGCAGGATGTCGTCAACTGGGCGATCGCGAATCTCAACGTGACCAAAGATCACCGCTACTGGACCGTCGCCGGTTACTCGAATGGCGGCGAATGCGCACTGTCCTTTCTGATCAAGCACCAGAAGCTGTGGTCTAACGTGCTCGACATCTCCGGTGAGGAGATCCCGGGAGCGGACGACCCTGCGGAAGTGCTCGCGACGATATTCAACGGCGACCAGGCTGCATACGACGCGGTCAAACCTCTGAACATTCTCTCATCCACGAAGTTGCCCGGAACCTTCGGCGTGTTCACGGTCGGCTCCAACGACAGTGCATTCGTGCCGGGGCAACGCCAGGTCGCCGCTGCCACAAAGGCAGCGGGCATGATCTCGACGTATTACGAGGTGCCGAACGGCGGCCACGTCCTGCCAGCGCTCACCGATGGGCTGCAGCATGCATATCAGCTGCTGTACGTGCGGCTCGGTCTCGCGCCCCCGAGTTAGGGCGTGTGCTGCATGAGGTAAACGACGTCGTTGTTCTCGGGGATCGTGCTCGTCACAGCGTAGCCAAGGGCCTCCAGCTGCGTGAGCTCGGCCGGATGGGCCGGCGTGCCCACCCCTCGATGCAACACCAGCCACACGCGCCCGTTACCGCTTGCCAGGCGAGTGGCCGCCTGCGAAACGGGCTCGGTTCGATCCCAGATGCCGGTGGTCTGCTCGTACGGTGTCACCAGCGTGACGTCGTCGAGGCCTTGGAACGCCTGCGGATACAAATACTTTGCGCTACGCGGGTTCTGCGAAGGGCTCCCACCCTCCGTGAAGACGATGGCATCGCCAGGCTGGGCATTGCTCGAGATCGTCGACGCGACCTCGGACCAGTCGCTGCCGCCGGGCATCCCGAAGGGCCCGCGCTGATGCAGATAGCTCGGCGCGGCCAACGCGACGAGTGCGCAGACCGCGACAACCACCATCCAGCGACGCGTCAGCAAGCAGATGCCGGCGGCGATCATCATGGCAACGGCCGGAGTCACAAACGACAGGTACCGAGCGGCGTACACGGCATGCACCAGGTTGACACTCACCAGCAGAACCGTCGGAATCACCAACCACGCGGTGGCGACGACAGCGAACGACGGTGATCGCAGGTCCGTGCTGCCGACTGACCCTGGTTGCGGGCCGCCAGGTGCCGACCGATGCCGCCACTCACGCACCCAACGTGTCGCAAACACCCCCAGAGCGCAGAGGATGAAAAGCCACGCCACGATCGCGAACTGTGCCGTCCAGAACCACTGGTCCACGAAGAAACCCGTGAAGTCGACCGTCACGCGATTGGCGAGGAAGGAGATCTGCCCGCCCTCTGAGAGGTCCAAAGAGATTGCGGGCGCCGCACACAGCACTGCCAGCACGGTCGCGAGCAGCCAGCGCCGCATCATCCGCCGCTCGCGGTTCACCGACAGCACGATCGCCGCGTGCACGAGCACCATCATCGCCAGGTAGAGGAAGACATAAATGGATGCGGCCAGTGCCACACCGTAACCCAGCCACGCGAGAGCGCTGCGACTGCGCGTGCGAACCAGGTGCACGAGGAGCACCGTCAACCACACCGCGCACGTGGCGGTGAAGGCGTATTCGCGTGCTTCGGTGCCCATATAGGTGACACGGGGAATGATCATGTACACGATGGCGCTCACGACGGCGACGCGTGGCCCGCCAAGCCGATGGGCGAGAATGACCAGGCCCGCGGTCGCAAGCCCCGTCGCAATCGCGCTCGGCACGCGTACGGAGAACGCCGAAGCCCCGAATAGGTCGATCCACACGTGCAGGAACACATAGTAGGCGCCGTGCACGGAGTCGATGTGCCCGAGCATGGCGAACAGCGAAGGCCACGAGCGCTCCGCAGACATGATGCTCGCTGCCTCGTCGCCCCACAACGAGGGGATCCATGACCCGGCGGCAGCGACCGCGAAGCCGAGCAGGCCGAACAGCAGTGCGAGCGGCCCCGATCGTGCGAAACGCCGGGTCGGAATCCGCGCAGGTCGCGCGGGCACGTGCTGCTTTGGTGCATCGCGGGTTGGTGCATCGAGGATCGGCGCGCCGGTGCGAGGCAGGACGATCTCGGAGAGCATGCTCCTATTACGCCCGAAGACACTGAACGATCAGTGCCGAACCGCGTGATCGTTCGTGAGAGTCCTCTCAGCGATCTCGATTGACGAACGCGCGTCGCGCTGCCTGTAACCTGGGCCGGTGACCCCTCAACAGTCCGGAAGGCCGGGCAATTCTGCGCCGATCAACGTGCGCACGGAGCTTCTCTTCGCGTCGACCGCCTTGTTCTTTTCGCTGCTGGCGATCGCGATCAACCCGTTCTTCATCAGCTGCCTGCTCGGCATCGGATTCTCGGTGCGCGTGCTCGTGCGCATCCGACGCGTTGGCCCGGCGCCGCGCACGAGTTCAGCACCGCGCACGAGTTCAGCGCCGCGCACGACGGCGTTCTGGCTGGCCGTTGCCGCGCTGCTGCTGGGAATCATCGCGCTGGTCGGCACGATTCTGCTGTACCTGTATCCGGTGGGTTAGGCGCCCGAGGTCGTCGAACTCGCGATAGCCTCCGTCAGCGCATCCACCGCGCGCACCAGTGCGAGATGGGACAGCGCCTGGGGGGTGTTGCCCGCCTGACGATTGTTCTCAACGTCGTATTCCTCACTGAGCAGTCCCACATCGTTGGTGAGCGTGACGAGTCGGTCCATGAGCACGCGCGCGTCGTTGAGCCGACCGGAGCGAGCGTACTGCTCGGCCAGCCAGAACGAACATGCCAAGAACGGATGCTCACCGGCCGGCAGCCCGTCGACCCCCTTCTCCGTGCGGTAGCGCAGCGGCAGGCCGTCGCGGAGGAGGTCGTTCTCGATCGCAGCAACAGTACGCAGCATCCGCGGGTCGTCCGCCGCGCAGAAGCCGGCCTGCGGAAGCTGCAGAAGCGCCGCATCCACCTCGGTCCCGCCGAAATACTGGGTGAAGCAGCCGCGCACCGGATCGACGCCCTTCGCTTCGATTTCGGCGCGCACCTCGTCACGAATTCGAGCCCAGCGCTTTGATGGCCCCGGCAGGCCGAACTCCTCGACGGCGCGCACAGCACAGTCGAACCCGGCCCAGACCATCACACGCGAGTGGGTGAACTCGCGTGGTTCCCCGCGTATCTCCCAGATCCCTTGGTCGGGCAGATGCCAGACCTTCTCCAATTGCACGACCAGCGCGCGTTGCACCGACCAGGAGTTCGGGCCCTCCTGCACCCCCGCAACGCGGGCAGCGTGCAGTGCGAGCATCGTCTCGCCGATCACATCGGCCTGGAACTGCTCCGCCGCGCCATTGCCGACACGCACCGGCGACGCACCCTGGTAGCCCGGCAGGCTGGTCAGGGCGCGCTCAGGCAGGTAACGCTCGCCCGCCAGACCGTACATGATCTGCACGTCGCTCGGATCCCCGGCAACGGCACGCAGCAACCACTTGCGCCAATGGTCGACTTCGTCGCTGATGCCGTGTGCCAGCAGCACGCTGAGCGTCAGCGAAGCGTCGCGCAACCAGACGTACCGATAGTCCCAATTACGTTCGCCCCCGAAGCTCTCGGGGAGCGAGGTGGTCGCGGCAGCGACAATCCCGCCAGTCTGGTCGTGTGTCAGAGCACGCAGAACCAGGAGCGACCGGATCACCTCAGCGCGATACGGGCCATCGTGACAACACGTCGAAGACCACTCCGTCCAGAACTCGCGCGTGTGCTCGATCCGTTCTGCCACGTCGGGCGGATCGGGCGGTTCCTTGTGTGACGGGTACCAGGTGAGCGAGATGTCGACGAGTTCGCCGGCGGCAACGGTGAAAACACCCTGATGGCTATGGTCTCTGGCCCGTAGCGCCGGCCCGCGCACGACAATCGCATCAGGGCCGGCAGCCGCCACAAGCGTCGGGCGTTCCTCATTCTGCACCTGGCGAACCCAGGGGATCGCCGTCGCATAGCCGAAGCGCAATCGCAGGTCTTGGGTCATCGATACTGTGCCGCTGACGCCGCGCACCCGCCGGAGCACGTCGGCCCTGTGGTCGCCGTGGGGCATCAAGTCGGTGACTTCGACCACGCCGGTCGGCGTTGTCCACGTTGTGATCAGGATGAAAGTGTCTCCGTCGTATCGCCGCGTGCTCGTGGCGTTCGGGTCGACCGGGGCCAACAGCCAACGGCCGTGATCTTCTGTGCCGAGCAACGCACCGAAGACCGATGCAGAGTCGTAGCGTGGCAGGCACAACCAGTCGAGACTGCCGTCCGTGCCGATCAAGCCGGCGGTGTAGCAGTCGCTGATCAGGGCATAATCCTCGATCTTCTGGGACATGCCCCCATCCTTGCAGCTACTGTGAAGTTCATGACGCAGGTTGTGAAGACTCTTCTCGTTCTCGGTGCAAGTGGCGATCTGTCGGCCCGACTTCTACTTCCAGCCCTCGGCCAACTCCTGACGAGCCAGGGGGAGAGGAGGCTCACGCTGGTCGGAGCCGGCAGCGAGGAGTGGAGCGACGCGGTGTGGCGCGCGCGTGTGCGTGAATCTTTCAAAACGGTGAAGGCATCCGGCGCCGCCGTTCAGGATCTCGTGAAGTCGACGACCTATCACACAGCCGACGTCACAAAAGCGGACGATCTGCAAAAGCTGATCGATGCATGCGATGGAACGCCCGCGATCTATTTCGCGCTCCCGCCCGCCGTCGCGGCGCTGGCGTGCAAGGCACTGCAGAAGGTGCAACTGCCGCAGGGCACGCTGCTGGCGCTGGAGAAGCCGTTCGGCACGGATCTGCGCAGCGCGGCCGCGTTGAACAAGCTCGTCTTGACACTGGTGCCAGAGGACCAGGTTCATCGCATCGATCACTTCCTCGGCCGCTCAATGGTGTTCAATATGCTCGGCCTGCGGTTCGCGAACCGGATCTTGGAGCCGGTCTGGAGTGCAGAGCACATCGAACGAGTGGACATCGTCTATGACGAACAGCTCGGGCTCGAAGATCGCGCGCGCTACTACGACTCGGCTGGGGCTCTGGTCGACATGATCCAAAGCCATCTGCTGCAGGTGATGGCCATCGTGGCGATGGAACCGCCATCGACCCTTTCAGCGAGGGACATGCGTGACGCGAAAGGCATCATCCTGCGAGCTGCGAAGGTGTGGGGCGATGATCCGGTGATCGCCAGCCGACGCGGTCGCTACACGGCCGGAACGGTACTCGGGCACAAGCTGCCCTCGTACGTCGACGAGCAAGGCGTGGATGCGGCCCGCGACACGGAGACCTTGGCAGAGGTGACGTTCGAAATCGACACCTGGCGCTGGGCCGGCGTGCCGTTCACCCTGAGATCCGGCAAAGCGCTTTCGGAACATCGTCGAGAGATTGTGATCACGTTCAAGCAGGCTCAGCACCTTCCGCACGGGCTGCGCGGCGTCGAACGTCCGACCAAACTCCGGATGCTGATCGGCCCTGACGGCATGTCGCTCGAGTTGAACGTGAATGGCCCGGGCGACCCGTATGTTCTGGGTACCGCACTGTTGCAGGCAGACTTCGGACCAGGCCAATTACTCGCATACGGCGAAGTGCTCGACGGGTTGCTCGACGGTGACCCGGCGTTGTCCGTGCGAGGGGATGCCGCAGAACAATGCTGGCGCATCGTCGCCCCGGTGCTGAAGGCGTGGTCGACGAACGCCGTGCCGATCGACGACTACCGCGCGGGATCGCGTGGACCGGCGGCATGGCCTGCGATCGACTGAGTTGCGGCAACTCCTGAAAACGCAGCGGAGCTACGCGACGAGTTCGTGTTCGTGAATGTGTGCGATCGGCCCTGTGACAGGCCGCTTGAGGTCGGTCCACACCGTGATCGGCGCTGGCCGCCAACCGAAGGCCGCCGGCTCTTCGAGCGTGTCGCCACTTGTCGCACTGCGGTCTGGAGCAGGCGCATCCGCCATTGGGCGGGCAACGTGATCTCCGGCGATCTCGGTCACAGCGTGCTCGCTCGCTGCGAGATTCTCGCGAGCGATGCGCAGCGCCTCTACGACGTGTGTCGTCACAGAGTGTGCGACTACACCGTAGAACAACTGGTCGGAGTCGGTCGGTGCTCTGCGCGTGAGTGTCCATTCGCCATGCTCGCCGATCGCGGCTGCGACCTGCGCGTGCACGATGTCGAAGATGGCGTCTTCCGTGAGTTGGGGTGCCGACGCCACCAGCGCAGGTGCGACATGCCGTCTTCGACCGAACATGGCCGATCCCCTTTCCGGGCCTGACAGCCTCTCCTGTACAGCATGAGCCCCCTGATCGCCCGATCGTGGTGGACACGCCGCGAGGCCGCTACTTCGCCTCGAGTTCGCCCGGCACGTCTGCCTTGCGTGATTTTTCGCGCACCGTCTCGATCGCGACAGCCATCGACAACGCCCAACTGAGCCAGATGAGAATCAGCAGCCGGTTGCGGGGCCCGCGACGTGTCGCCTGGATCACGGACCAAGCTCCGAAGACGGCGCCGAGAACGCCTCCGTTCAGCAGGTACTTACGCATGCCCAACCCTTCTCGCGACGACACCGAGCCCGCGACAGACCAGCCCCGTCTACCCAGTGTGCCGCACAGGCCGGCTGAGTGCGTACTGGCAAGCGTCTGGGAATCTGACCGATCGTGCAGGAACTGACCGATCGGTCAAGTAGCGTTGTGGGCATGCCCCCATCAATACCGAGCACTACCGTCGCGCCGCCCAGGCCGAACCCGAGTGAAGAACTCCTCGCCGTCGCCATCGAACAGTTCGCCAGCGTCGGCTTTGCCGGCACTTCGCTGCAGCAGATTGCGGATGCCGCCGGGTATTCGAAATCGAGCGTTCTGTATCACTTCGCATCCAAGGAGGCACTGCTCGAGGCTGCGTTGAGTCCGGCGATCGACCGACTTGAATTGGTGCTGACCGATGTGTCCGACCTCGGCGGCAGTCCGGCCAAACTCGGAGAATTCGTGGAGCAGTTCATCGACTTCCTGTTCGCGTACCGCCTCGAAGTGCACACATTCATCAATCAGGGGCAGTCGCTCGTCGGTATCCCTGTCATCGATCGCGCGAACGCGACCGTGCGCAAGCTCGCCGAAACCTGTGCGTCCGATTTCGACAGCGTCGAGGATCAATTGCGATTCGGGGTCGCCCTCGGTGGCGCTGCGTATGCGCTGGTCGCGGGTGCGAACTTCGGCGATGCCAACATTCAGCGCCCCGACGGGCGGGCCGCTCTGATCACCATCGTCACCGGCCTGCTCGCCCCGGCGTCGGCGCACACTCACAACGGATAGGACGTCACCGATGGCAACACTTCTCTACCGCATCGGTCACTTCGCCTATCGCAAGGCGTGGATGGTCATTGGCGTCTGGATTGCTCTGCTCATCGCCGTGCTTGGCGGTGGGCTGGCCCTGGGCGGGCAAACCCAGGAATCCTTCGCCATTCCCGGCACGGAATCGCAGCAGGCAATCGATCATCTGGACGCGGTTTTCCCCGCCGCAGCGGGAGCCAGCGCGCAAGTGGTGTACCAGGCGCCGGCCGGGCACACGATCTCCGAGGCGAAGTACACGGGCGCGATCAACTCGATGGCCTCGCAGCTTGACAAGGTCTCCGGTGTCGCCAACGTTTTCACGCCGTTCTCGAAATACTCGACGAATGCGCTCTCTGAAGACGGTCGCATGGGAATCACGACCGTGCAGTTCGACAAGCAGTCCTCCGAGGTGACAACTGCCCAGAAATCCGAAGTCGAAGCGAGCGCAACCACTGCCCGGGACGCCGGGCTCACCGTCGCATTCGGCGGCCAAGTCTTTCAAGACACGACGTTCGGAATCACGATCACAGAGGTCTTCGGCGTCATCTTCGCCGCTGTCGTGCTGATCATCACCTTCGGCTCGCTGCTGGCCGCAGGGATGCCACTGATCACCGCTCTGCTCGGAGTCGGCATCACAATGGGCGGAGTGATCGCCGTCTCAGCGTTCACCACCGTCTCCAGCGCATCACCGATGCTCGCTCTGATGCTCGGGCTGGCGGTCGGAATCGACTACGCGCTGTTCATTCTGTCGCGGCACCGATCCCAACTCGCGCAGGGAATGGATCCGGAGGAGTCTGCCGCGACTGCCGTTGCGACCGCGGGCAGCGCTGTCGTCTTCGCCGGGGCGACCGTCATCATCGCGCTGCTCGGGTTGCTGGTCGTCGGAATCCCGTTCCTGAGCGTGATGGGGTTGGCTGCCGCGTTCGCCGTCTTGGTCGCGATCGGCGTCGCCACGACACTGGTACCGGCCATGCTGGGCCTTGCCGGAAAACGGCTGATTCCCAAGGAGGGCTCGCGCGCATACAAGCGTGCGCAAGCCCTGACGACGACCGAGAACCGCCCGACCGAGAACGACCCGACCGAGAACAACCCGACCGAGAAAATCACAGCCAAGCGCACGATGGGCTTGCGCTGGGTCAATATGGTCATGAAAGCACCGTTGGCCTGGGTCATCGCGGTCGTGGTCATCCTCGGCACCGTGGCGATACCGGCACTGAGCCTGGATCTCAACTTGCCGAGCGGCGGCACGGAGCCCGTCGGTTCGACTCAACGTCAGGCGTACGACCTGATCGCAGAGGGCTTCGGCCCCGGTTCCAACGGACCGCTGATCGTCACCGTCGACATCACTCAGACCACGGATGTCATGAATGATCTGAGCGCTGTCAGCGCGCGCTTGGCACAGGTGCCCGGTGTCGCATCCGTCGGTCAGGGCATTCCGAATCCGACCGTGGACACAGCGATCATCCAGGTGATCCCGACAAGCGCTCCCGACTCGGACAAGACCAAGGAACTCGTGCAGCGGATCCGCGACCTCGAGCCCTCCATTGCGAAGGACCTCGGCACGCCGATCGCGGTCACCGGATCAACTGCGGTCGCTGTTGACATCTCCAACCGACTGGCGGGCGCCTTGATCCCGTTCGGTCTTGTGGTGGTCGGCCTGTCGATCCTGCTGCTGATGACGGTGTTCCGTTCGATATTCGTGCCGATCAAGGCCGCGCTCGGTTTCTTGCTGTCGATCACGGCGTCGATCGGTGTCGTTGTGGCCGTGTTCCAGTGGGGCTGGTTCGCGAACCTCATCAACGTGGACACGCCGGGTCCGATTCTGAGCTTTTTGCCGATCATCATGATGGCACTCCTCTTCGGCCTCGCGATGGACTACGAAGTCTTCCTGGTCTCAGGCATGCGTGAGGAGTTTGTGAAATCGGGCAAACCCAAGGCAGCGATCCGCACCGGTTTCGGCAATGCCGCGCGCGTTGTCACGGCAGCAGCGCTCATCATGTTCTTCGTCTTCTTCGCCTTCGTTCCGGAGGGCTCAGGAGTGATCAAGGGCATCGCTCTCGGGCTCGCGATCGGAATCTTCTTCGATGCCTTCCTCGTGCGCATGACGCTGGTTCCCGCCGCGATGGCCCTCGCTGGCAAGGCCGCTTGGTGGCTGCCGAAGTGGCTTGCGCGCATCCTGCCGAATGTCGACATCGAAGGCGAGGGTCTGCGCCGGCACGTCGCCGATCACCTGTGGGCCGGAGCTCAAGACGCTGCCATCACGGCGGATGCGCTCTGCCTCGGCGTGGAGGGCAGCGAACTCGGCCCCGTCGACTTCTCGGTGCCTCGCGGTGGTGTGCTCTGGCTGCGCGGCGATGCCGCGGACCGACGCGTTGTTGCCGCAACCATTGCCGGCCGATTGGATGCCCGCGAGGGCCGACTGCAGGTATTGGGTTCGGCGCTGCCCTCTGAGCGCTCGCGCGCAATGCGTCAAGTGGCTCTCTGCGACGTCGGCGCCGTTGACACCCGGGGCGGTGACCTGACCGTGGGAGAAGTGCTCGCCGAGCGCAGTGAACTCGGCAGCCCGTGGTGGCGCCTCACCTCATCGCGGCGACAGGTCATCAGTGCAGCGGCACGCGTCGCTGACGCCCTCGATGCGCACGAGGTGCGCGGAGTTCCGCTAACCGTCGACACGACGTTCGCCACGCTGGGTGCAGTGCAGCGGGCCAGCGTGCTCGTGGCGGCAGCGCTGACTGAGCGCCCCGGCATCGTCTTCATCGATCTCGGCGACAGGCTCGGCGACCCGCGACGTCGCGCCACTTTCATCGCCGTTGTCGAGAAACTCACCTCTGCCGGCACCACCATTGTCTTCGGCTCCCAGTCCGCATCGACCGCCACCGGTGATGCCGACTCCAACGCGGATGCCGAGGCCTCCGGAGTGAGCAGACTGCTCACGGTCATCGATCTTGACAGCCTCGCCAGAAAGGGCGTGCTCTTGTGAACAGTTCAGCTATGAAGAACCGGCTCGAACGGCTGTTCAGCCGCACTGCCGGACAACGCCGATGGATGTTCGGTGCCCTCATCGCCGGCGTCACTATCGTTCCGCTGGCCATCGCAGGCCTGTTCGCAGGTTCCCTCGGTTCCGCGACGAGCCGTGTCGACACCATCCCGGCGATCGTCGTGAACAACGACACCATGGTCACCACGACGGCCGCGGACGGTTCGAAACAGATGGTGCTCGCCGGTCGCCAACTGGTCACGGGACTGACCGGGTCGTCGTCATCAGGCCTCAAGTGGAGTGTTTCCAACTCGAAGGACGCAAGCGCGGCGCTTGCTGCGGGCGATGCCTTCGCGGTCGTGACGATCCCGAAGGACTTCTCGAAATCGATCCTCAGCATTTCGGGGGCAGACCCCAAGCAGGCACAGTTGAGCATCCGCACGGATGACGCGCACAGCTACCTGGCGGGCACCGTCGCGCAGAGCGTCGGCTCGGCCATGACCTCGAGCCTCGGCAAACAGATCACGACACAGTATCTCGACGGGCTCTACGGCAACCTGGCAAGCATGGGCGCCGGGCTGACCAAGTCTGCGAACGGCGCGGCCTCACTCGCGACGGGTGTCACGGGGCTGACCACCGGACTGAATCAGCTCTCCGCCGGGATGGCATCCACTGCATCCGGAGCAGCATCGCTGTCGAGCGGAATCGACGGCTACACGTCGGGGGTGGACGGACTGAGCTCAGGCGTCGCGCAACTGTCCGAGAAGACCGCGTCGCTGGGCCAGCTGGGCAGTTCAACGGCCGCCTACGCGAGCGGTACGGCACAGCTCGCATCCGCACTCGCCTCAGCCAACGCCATGCTGCAGTCCGCTGACCCGGCGCTCGCGGCACAGGGCAAAGCCATGATGGCCTCGCTCATTCCACAATTGAGCGGTGCGACCGCGCAGGCAGTCGAGTTGGCGGCAGGGGCATCACAGTTGGGCTCCGTGCACGACGGTATCGCGCAGCTCGCAGGCGGGGCGGCGGAACTGGCGGGCGGATCCGCGCAGCTACGGTCGGGCGCGAGCGGACTCTCCGACGGCATTTCCCAACTGGCGACCGGCGTATCGGGAACGGCCGACGGTGCTGCACAGGTACAGGCCGGAGCCGACCAACTAGCCGCAGGGATGAAGACCGGTGCAGAACAGGCATCCGCATTGAAAGACACGAATGCGAAGGCAACCGCCAAGGTGGTCGCAGACCCGGTGGGCTTCTCCGTGACGAGAGCAAACCCGATCAGCTCGGTCGGCTCCGTGATCGGCATGCTGTTCGTGCCCATCGGGCTCTGGATCGGCGCGCTCGCGATCCTGCTGCTTGTCCGGCCGCTGACGGCGACCGCTTTGGCCTCGACGGCCTCGACCAGGCGCCTGGTGGCGAAGGGTCTTGGCCGTGCGGGAGGTCTCGCCCTCGCACAAGCGATCGCGCTGACCGGGCTGCTGCATCTCTCGCTGGGGGTGTCGTGGACGATGATTCCGGCCACGCTCGCGTTCTCGATGCTCATCGCTCTGGTGTTCACCGCGATCCACTATTTGCTGACGGTCGCGGTCGGTCGGGTCGGAATCGTCGTGTCGCTCGTGCTGCTGGCATTGCAGCTGGCCGCAGTCACCGGGTTGGTGCCGTTGCAAGTGGTTTCTGCGCCGTTCCAGATGTTGAGTCCGCTCCTTCCGCTGACCTACGCCGTCGCCGGCATGCAGGGCATCGTCTCGGGCAGCGGGGGCGCGGCTGTGGCAGGACCTGCTGTGGCGCTGCTGCTGTTCGCGGCCATCAGCGTGGTTGCCTCGCTCTGGGTCGTTGCTCGCAAGCGTGGCGCACGGGCGTTCGGATTTTCCCTGGCCCGCAGCGTGCTCTGACGGACCGGCTGATAGCCTGGCTGCGAGTGAGAGCGGATGCTCTGGCTCGGTGGGAGGCACGCCATTACAGCGCACAACGACGCGGCAACCGCAGCGGATGCCACGACTTTCGACCTCGTGATCGTCTCGAACCGACTGCCGGTCGACCACGTTTCCGGTGAGGGCGACGACGCTGTCTGGCGGCCGTCGCCAGGGGGTCTGGTGGCGGCACTCGAACCGGTGATGAAGACCCAAGACGGGGTCTGGATCGGCTGGGTCGGAATCGCAGACGCGCACTTCGAACCGTTCGTCTCCGACGGCATCGATATCGTGCCGATCACGCTCAGCGAGCAAGATGTGCGGTACTACTACGAGGGCTTCTCGAACGACACGCTGTGGCCGCTTTACCACGATGTGATCGCCCCGCCAAGCTTTCACCGCGAGTGGTGGGACTCCTACGTCGCCGTCAACACGCGCTTCGCCGAGGCCGCCATCGCTGCCGCAGCGCACGGTGCCGTGATCTGGGTTCACGACTACCAGCTGCAACTCGTGCCAAAAATGATTCGCGACGAACGCCCCGATGTCGTGATCGGTTTCTTCAATCACATTCCGTTTCCGGCATACGGCATCTACTCGCAATTGCCGTGGCGCAGGCAGATCGTCGAAGGACTGCTCGGTGCTGACGTGATCGGTTTTCAGCGGCTTGCCGATGCCGCCAATTTCGCCAGGGCTGCCCGCCGGCTGAAGGGGTTCGACACGCGCGGCTCTGTGATCGAGGTGCCGATCGCGACGGATGATCCGGACGCCGGTTCGCATCGCCATGTCACGCGCAACCGGCGCGGGCAGCTGGTGCGCACGGTGTTGGTGCGCCAATTTCCGATCTCGATCGATGCACGCGCCTATCAAGACCTGGCCCGACGACCGGAAATTCAGGCGCGTGCGCGCCAGATCCGCGAGGAGCTCGGCAACCCGAAGACCATCATGCTCGGCGTCGACCGATTGGACTATACGAAGGGAATCGGCCACCGGCTGAAAGCCTTCGGCGAACTCCTGCGAGACGGCTCGATTTCGGTCGAAGACGTTACACTGGTGCAGGTTGCCAGCCCGAGCCGCGAGCGGGTCGCCACCTACAAACTGCTGCGCGACGAGATCGAGTTGACTGTCGGCAGGATCAACGGCGACTACAGCACGATCAGCCACACGGCGATCAACTACTTTCATCAGGGCTATCCGCGTGAGGAGATGGTGGCGCTGTACCTTGCGGCCGACATCATGCTGGTCACCGCATTGCGCGACGGCATGAACCTGGTGGCGAAGGAATACGCCGCATCGCGCGTTGACGAAGACGGTGTGCTCATCCTCAGCGAGTTCACCGGTGCATCCGACGAACTGAGGCAGGCACTGCTGATCAATCCGCACGACATCGAGGGTGTGAAAGACGCGATGCTCCGGGCCATTGGCATGCCGACCCGCGATCGAACCAGGCGGATGCGTGCGCTGCGCAAGCGCGTTCTCACCTACGACGTGCGCCGCTGGTCTTCGGCATTCCTCGAGGCACTGACGCGCAGCGACCATGACGACTTTCCGGTCTCCGAACCGGCCGGACACCAATCGAGGGAACGCTGAATGTCGGGGGAAAACTGAATGTCGGGGGAATACTAAATGGCACAGCAGGAACCGGCACAAGCTTCGCAGCAGGCTCGCGCCTTCGCCGTGGCATTGGCGGAGTTGGCGCGCACGGAGCGCTTGTTGATCGCGCTCGACTTCGACGGCACCCTGAGCCCGCTCGTCGACAGCGCCTCAGAGGCACGTGTACTGCCCGAGGCTGCCGAGGCACTCGACACCTTGAAGAAGCTGCCGAACACCTGGGTCGCCTACGTTTCCGGTCGCCCTCTGGAGAGCCTGGTACGCATCGCGATGGCAGACGATGACGTTCTCCTGATCGGCTCGCACGGCGACGAGGTGCGGCTGGGCAATCGGGTTCAGGAGCTGGGTCTGGCCGATGAAGAACGCCGTCGCCTGACCGCGTTGGATTCTGCGCTGACCGCACTGATCGAGGCGACGCCCGATTCTATGCTCGAGCACAAGCCGGTTGGGCTCGGCGTGCACACCCGGTTGGTCGACCCGGCCGCCGTGCCCGCGTTGCATGAGGCCGCCCGCGCCGCGGCGGATGCGATCGGTGGCTTCGTCGTGCGAGAGGGCAAAGACATCCTGGAATTCACGGTGCGAGACGCGACCAAGGGCGAAGGGGTCGAGCGCCTGCGCACCTACACGAACGCATCCGCTGTGCTGTACGCCGGCGACGACGTGACCGATGAAGACGCGTTCGTGGTGATGCGCGAGAGAGATCTCGGCGTCAAAGTCGGTGACGGCGACACAGCCGCGCAATACCGGGTCGCAGACCCGCACGCGGTCGGCGTCATGCTGACGCTGCTGGCCGGCGCCCGCGAGCAGTGGGCCACACGGCCGTAAACCGATGCGCGTGGTGGCATTTCGATCACTGACCTGATGTGACCGGCCTGACTACCGACACGATGTTCGGCGTGGGTGAGACGATCTTGCGTGCTTCGGAATTCGCCCGACAGCCTGAAGACCGTGCGGATTCCAGCGACTCAGCCAGCATGCCGATCGACCTCGGCTACAATTCTTTCGATCGGCTCGAGAGAGGCGATCGTGTCGACGGTCGGTGTGTACTCCATTCCGAAGTAGCCCCTGTAGCCAAGCCGTCGAAGGGTACCGAGCTCGTGTGCCCAGTCGAGCCCACCGGTACCGGGTTCATGTCGGCCGGGAGCGTCGGCCACCTGTACATGGGCGACCAGGTCGATGTCATCGCCGATGACGGTTTCAAGATCTTCCTCCATGACCAGGGCATGGTAGGCGTCTAGGAGGAATTTCAGGTGTGATGAGTCAACCTCTCGAACGATGTCGAGGCCTTCCCTGGTCGAGTGAAGGAAGGTGCCGACATGATCGACCTTGGTGTTGAGATTCTCCAGCAGCAGCGTCACGTTGCTACCGTCGAGGATCGACGCGGCGGTCGTGAGCGCAGACACAACGGCTGCGTGCTGCGCTTCCCGGCTGGCACCGAAGATCTCTTCGCCGGCGACAGTGACCAGAAAACGGGCATCGAGGCGGCGAGCGACGGTCAGTGACTCTCGCACCCCGTCACTGTATCGTTCGCGCGTCGCCGGATCGGTAATGTCGAGTTTCGGCTCGACGATGAGGGAGAGCAAGCGCACGCCGGTCTCCTGGAGCGCCGATTCAATCGACTCGAGATTTTTGTCGCGCCATCCCCATATCTCAACGGCGGTCAGGCCGTGTGCTGCGGCTGCGCGGATTCGATCGGCAGTGTCGTCACCGACTTCAGTGAACATCCACTCCAAGTTTGCGGCTATCGAGGTCATGGCTTGTGCACCCTCTCTGGGATCGATTTCTGCTGGCTAGTCTCGGAGGTCGAGCCAGCGGACGTGCTCGGGAGTGAGATCGATCTTCAGCGCATCCAGCGACGTTCTGGTCTCTTCAATTGTGCGCGGGCCGATCAGGGGAAAGGTCGGGAATGGCTGCTGGAGCACGTACGCCAGAGCCACTGCCATCGCGCTGACGCCGAACTCGCTGGCCAACTGTCGGGTTCGGCGCAACCGCTCGAAGTTGCTGTCGCTGTAGTAGCAACGCACGAGTTCGGCGTCGGACGTGTCCGAGGGGTCTGCTCGAGCGAAGAACCCGCGTGCTTGAGACGACCAGGGGAACAGTGGAGTGCCGGTCTCAGCGAGCCATCTCTTCGATGCCTGATCAGTGACATGGCGGCACCCGGCCCACGGCAGCGCATACGCTTCTGCCAGTCCGAAATGATTGCTCAGTGCGGTGAAGCCCTGCTTGCCGTGCTCGGCGGCATACTCGTTCGCCGCAGTGAAGCGCTCGACGCTCCAGTTGGATCCTCCGAATGCCCGGATGCGGCCCGCGCGGTAGTGCTCGTCGAGAACATCGATGAACTCGCCCACCGGAATGGACTCGTTGTCTCGATGCATGAAGTAGAGATCGACGTAGTCCGTCTGCATACGGTCCAGACTCGTAAGCAGCTGAGAGGACAGGTTGCCGGGGTCGCAGTATGGGGTGTGCGCGCCCTTGCCGATGAGGAAGACGTCGTCGCGGACACCCCGGTTGCGGATCCACTGTCCGAGAAGCTTCTCTTGGAGCCCGTCATTGTATTCGTGAGCAGTATCGAACGCGTTGCCGCCGCGTTCGAAGTAGTCGTCGAACATGGCCGTGGCGTGAGCAAGTGTGGATTGGTTGTCGCAGCCCATGACCAGACAGGAAATGTCTTTGCTGCTTCCTGACAGCGTGCCGTACTTCATGGCCGACTCCCGACGGCTGAGTGGCCGACCCGTTGCCGTTGGGATATTGGCGTCATCGTGTTCGAACGGATAGCGAAGGCCGATCGCATTGCGCCATTGATCGAGGACGTTCGCGATGACGAGGGACTCGGCCCACGGCATCTGCGGCGCCTCCTTGGTCCCGATCGCCGCGCCGAGCGCGTCTGCCTCGCGGGCATACGCCGATGCGGCGTCGCAGCGGATTCGCTGTTCGTCCTCTCCGGATCGGCGAACCGTGACGGTCGGGCGCTCGTCCGCAGCGACCACCCAGGGGTTTTCGACGTGGATGCTGCCTTTCGAGCCGTAGACATGGACGTCGTTGGGTCCTGCGGAGCCGATGCCTGCCGAGATGTGTGCTGTGATGCCTGACGCAAAACTCAGGGACGCGCTCGTCCACTCGTCCACGCCGCTATCCCCGAGCATCCCCTCCGCTTCGACGCGGGGTAGAAAGAGGCTACCGGTCGAGGCCTTCACAAGACCCAGCACCATGGAGACGGGGTAGCCGCCCACATCGAGGATCGCACCCCCGGCGAGCTTCACATCGAACAGTCGGCCCTCCTTGTGTGAGGCGCGAAACGAGTAGGAGGCGTCGATGTGCTGAAGCGTGCCGATTGCGCCTTGCGCGACGAGCTCGAGCAGCGCAGACATCTGGGGATGGAACCGGTACATGTAGCCTTCGATGAAGGCGACTCCAGCGCGCCGCACCGCCTCCAGGGTCGTCATCGCCGCCGCCTGGTTGACTCCCATTGGCTTCTCGCACAGGATGTGCTTCCCCGCCTCAGCTGCGCGTATCGACAATTGCGTGTGAGTAGTGTGCACAGTTGCGATGTATACGGCGTCGACTTCTGGGTCGTTCAGGAGCCCTTCATATGAGTCGTAGCACTTGAGCGCACCGTAGGCGCGTCCGAAATCTCGCGCCTTGTCGGCGTCTCGACTTGCGACGGCATGCAGGGTCACGCCCTCGGTGAGGGAGAGTTCTCGCGCGAATCGGTGCGCGATCTTCCCGAGTCCGAGAATGCCGAATTTGAGCTTGTCCATGTCGTACACCGTTCTTCTAGAAACGCACATCCTACGTTGATATCTGTGCCTGCAAGAGCGGTCGGTGGCCACGTGAGTCGACCACCGACCGTCCCGCGCTATTTGACTGGCTTGACCATCCACGCGATATTCGGCGTGGGTGAAATCACGGACATATCCATTCCCGTCACGAGCTTCTTGTTGTAGATCACGATCGACGGAGCGCTGAGGATATTGGTCGACCAGACCAGCTGCTGTTGCGCGCGCTGCAGCACCTTCTGGTATCCGGTCGATTGCTCAGCCAGGGTCGCCGCAGCCGCCGCGGCCGCGAGTCCCTGATCGATCTGGCTGTCGGTGACGTTGAACACGTTGTACTTCGTGGCGCCGCCGCTGAAGAAGCTCTTCGCCTGCACGTACATGGGAAGCGTCCCATAGTCGTAGAACGCGACCGGGTATTTCTTCGCGAGCAGATCGGTGAGCAACTGGCCGTCGTCCTTGTACGTTGTGAGCTTCGCCGAAACGCCGATCTTCGCCCAGTCTGCGACGACGGCCTGTGCGATGAGTCCGTCGTTCCCATCGGCAGACGTAGCGACGTCGAACGAGAACCCGCTCGGATATCCGGCCTGAGCGAGCAGCTGCTTAGCCTTGGCCGGATCGTATGCGAACGCTTCGGCGGCGTCCTGGGAATAGCCGGCGAGACCGGCAACCGTCATCGTGGCATTTCCTTCAGCAAGGTTGCCGTAGACGCCCTTCGCGATCGCGGGGCGGTTGATCGCATAGCTCAACGCCTGACGTACGTTCACGTTGCCGAGCGCTGGAGCCAATTGTCCGTTCGTATCGAAGTAGTTGACACCGTTGACTCCGGTCAGCTTCGTGTTGACGCTGAGCGAGCTCATTCCTGCGGCCGCCTTCGCGGTGGAGGCGTCGCCGAAGAATGCATCGACCTCGCCACTCTGCGTTGCCTGCAGTGCGGCGGCCGTGCTGGACACGACCTTGATGATCACCTTGTTCCATTGGATGGCTGCTTTGTCCCAGTAGTCGGGGTTCGGCACGTAGGTGTACGAGCTATTCGCAATGGTCTGCTTCGGGTCAAGCACGTAAGGGCCGGCGCCATGGGTGGAGTTCTTGAGCGAGTCCGGGTTTGAAACCCCTTTTGGACTGATGATCGTCGCGAGCATCACCCGCTGGCTGAGCAGGAACGGCATCTGATCGCTCGGGCTACTGAGCGTGAAGTCGACCTTGTCGCTTCCATTCGCTGTGATCGACGTAACGCCACTGATCCACGAGGGCCCCTCTGACCCGTTCTTCTTTACGTAGGAGATCGACTTGACGACAGCTTCTGCGTTGAGATCATCTCCGTCGGAGAACTTCACGCCCTTTCGCAGCGTCACCTGGAAGGTTGTGTGATCTTTCGACGTGTATTTCCACGAGGTTGCCAACCCTGGCACGAAATTTCCATTGCCGTCGATGCGGATGAGCGGGTCGTACGAGAGCTGGTCGTACCAGGCCAAGGGGGGATAGATGGTGTTCTTCGCCGGGTCAAGGCTGACCGGGGGCGCCGTCGTCGCAAGGGTCAGAACCTTATTGGCCGAGCTTGCCCCGCCGCTGCCGGAGCAGGCGGACAAGATGATTGCGGCGGCAGTCACCGCCGCGATAGCAGCCACGCGTGTGAAGCGACGTGCGCGCTTATGTGAATCCCGGAACATGGTGGATCTCCTTCGGTTGGATGGTGGTGTTTTGAGTGGGGTGGAGCGGGTGACGCACTTCTGAGTGGACCTAAAGCGCCTGGAGCGCCTCCCATTCCTGCCGACGGCGGCGCTGGACGTCGGGATCTGGATAAGGTTCTGCGGCCAGTAGCCGTTTGGTGTAGGTGTCGCGCGGGCAGGTGTAGACCTCTTCCGTCGGCCCCTCTTCCACAACGCGGCCGGCGTTCATGACCATGACTCGTTCGGAAAGCAATCGCACAACTGAGAGATCGTGCGCGATGAATAGGTAGGCGACCTCGGTCTCCGCCTGCAGACGACGGAACAGATTGATGATCTGCGCCTGCACCGATAGGTCGAGCGCTGAGACCGGTTCGTCACAGACGACGAGCTTGGGATGGCACATCAACGCACGGGCGATCGCGATGCGTTGTCTTTGCCCTCCGGAGAAGTCGCCCGGCGACTTCGCGGCATCGGTGGCGTGGAGACCGACCGTGTCGAGGAGGTGACGTGCGCGGTTCAGCGCATCGGCGCGTGACATCGCGCCGGTCGCCGTCAACGGTTCAATGAGGATGTCGCCGACCCTCTTGGCTTCGTTGAGTGAGTTGCGCGGGTCTTGGAACACCACTTGCACTTCGCTGGCAAGCTGTCGGCGACGCTTGCGGGAGGCGTGTGTGATGTCGTTGCCCTCGAAAGTGATCGTTCCCGACCGGGGAGTCGCCAGACCGAGGATCGCGCGCCCTACCGTGGACTTTCCCGAGCCGGACTCGCCGACGAGTCCGAGCGTAGTTCCTCGTTTGATCGAGAATGAGATGTCGTGCGCCGCGGTGAACGCCTTCCGGCCGTGTCCGTATGCGACGTCGAGGTGGTCGACCGTGAGGATTGTGTCGTTCATCGTGAGCTTCCGCCTGTTGTGACCCGCTTCGCGGGCTCTGTGGAGAATTCGGAGGTGATCACCGGCAGGTCGATGCCGGGCGTCGCCCCGTGCGGGTTCGAGGTGAGTAGTGCACGCGTGTATGGATGCTGTGGGTCTGTGAAGATCTGTCGCACGGGGGCGTCCTCGACGACGTGGCCCCGATACATGACCGCGACTCGATCGCAGACATCGGCGATGACGCCCCAGTCGTGTGTGATCACGAGCATCGACATTCCGGTCTCCCGCTGCAGCCGGAGTAGCAGGCCGAGGATTCCGGCTTGCACCGTCACATCGAGAGCCGTGGTCGGTTCATCCGCGATCAGTAGCTCGGGTCGGCCGGCGAGTGCGTAGGCGATGGAGACGCGCTGCGCCATGCCGCCGGAGAGCTGGCTCGGGTATCGGCGGAGCGCTGAGCCGGGGTCGCGGATCTCGACGGTCGTGAGTAGTTCAATTGCCCGCGCGCGCCGTTCGGCTCGGGACATATCTCGTTCTGCTCGACGTAGCACCTCGTCGAGTTGCGCGCCGATGCGCAGATTGGGGTCGAGCGCGACCATGGGCTCTTGCGCCACATAAGCGATGTGGCGACCGCGCAATGCTGCGAGTCGTTTGTCGTCCAGCTGAAGCAGGTCGACCCCATTGAAGAGCACTTGCCCCTTCGAGATCTCCACGCCGCGACCGACCACCCCCAGCACGCCGAATGCGACAGTCGTCTTGCCGGAGCCGGATTCGCCGACGAGCCCGAGTGTTTCGCCGCGTTCGATCGTCAGCCCGACGTCGTAGACGATGGTTGTGAGCCCATCGTCCGTCTGGTAGCCGACCTCGAGCCCGCGAACCTTGAGGAGGGCACCGGTCTGCAGTGCCGGAGCCGGAGCGTTCCTCGGGACTTTGCGCGCCGGTGTCAGTTTCGAACCTTTCCAGCTGCGCCCGAGCGATGCGCCGAGCTCATCGCCGATCACACCGAGGGCGAGTGCCGTCAGGAAGACCGCACCACCGGTCGGATACAGCATCCACGGATTGAGAGAGATCTGGGACGCCGCTTCGGAGACCATGTTTCCCCAGGTCGGCTCCGGAGCCTGTCTACCGAATCCGAGGAAGCTCACGGCGCTTTCGAGTACCACAGCGTTCGCGGCGAACAATGAGCCCTGCACGACGATCAGAGTGCGAATGCGCGGAAGGATGTGGCGGAAAATGATGTGTGCGGACGATAGGCCAGAAACGCGCGCTGCGTCGACGAACAGCTCGTTTCGAATGGCGAGGACGGCGGATCTGACCATCAGGGCCATCACCGGGCACGACAGGATGCCGAAGACGGTCATCGCCAGGTAGGTGTTGTTGCGGTAAACCGACAGTACGACGAACATCACGATGATTCCCGGCATGGCGATGACGATGGAGACGATGGCCATCGTGATCCGGTCGGTCCAGCCCGACTGGTAGCCGGCGATCAACCCCACGACCGAGCCGATCACGGCGAAACAGATCACCGCGAGCCCGACGCTGATCAATGTGGGAGGTGCACCGAACATGAGTCGGCTGAGGATATCCCGCCCCAGGCTGTCGGTTCCCAACCAGTGCGCGAGGCTCGGACCCTGCAGAATCGCGCCCAGGTCTTGGGTATTCGGGCCGTATGGCGCGAGAAGCGGCGCGAAGACCGCGCCGACGACGACGAGCGCGAGCCAGGTGGCGGCCAACACAGTGCCCAGTCGCAACCTGCGCCAGTGCACGCGACCGAACCGTGTGTTCAACGTCAATGGAGGTACGATCTCGGTCATCGGATCGCCGCCTTTCGGTCGAGCCACCGATAGCCGATGTCGGCGAGCAGGGTGACGATGAGAATCACGATCGTGTATGCCAGTACCGTTCCTTGAACAGTGGGCAGATCGTGCTGTAGGGTCGCCGTGGTCACCAGCGACCCGAGTCCGGGAATAGCGAAAATTGTCTCGAGTGCGACCGTGCCGCCGAATAGGTTGATGAACGACGAACTGATTCCCGAGACGATCGAGGTGGCCGAGTAGCGCAGGCCGTGGCGAAAGACGAGCGAGCGGCGGCTGATGCCATTGGCCTGCATGAACCGCATGAAGTCTCTGCTCATCGCCTCCACGAGCGCATCCCGTGTTTGTTTGGCGATGAGCGCCACACCTGCGATCGCCAGCGCAGTCACGGGCAACACCAGCTGGGATAGCCAGATGGAGGCATCCACGGACGGATCGGTATAACCGAGCGAAGGGAACCAGCCCAGCCGTCCCGAAACGAACACGATCAGGATCAACGCGAACCAGAAATTCGGTAGCGACATGCCGACCATGCCGAGCACATCCAACGCGCGTGCGACCGCCCCGCCGCGTACTGCCGCCATCGTGCCGAGTGCGATTCCGAGCACGGCTGCGACCAGGGTCGCGAAACCGGCGACATACAGGGTTGGCATCACCCGGTCGAACACTGTCGACGCAACGTCATCACCCGTGAAGATCGAGGTGCCCAGGTCGCCGCGGAACGCGGCGCTCAGCCAACCGAGGTACTGCTCCGGCAGCGGCGTATTGAGGCCGAGCTGGTCATTGAGCGCGCGAATGCTCTCAGGAGTTGCGTTCTGCCCGAGAATCGTTGTCGCGACATTTCCCGGGATGAACGAGACCAGAACGAATGAGAACGCCGTGATGATGAATAGCACGGGGATTGCCAGCGCGATACGACTTCCGATCATACGGACCATGAGCATCCTTGCTAGTGGTTGGGTCGGGGAGGGGAGGAGGGGCGGTCAGGTCCAGGAGATGCCGGAGAAGCCGGAGTCGAACGCGTCGTGACTGGTCCGGACCGACTCGATCTCGTCGAGCGTGGTGTGATCCTGCTCGAGGAAGAGGTAGTCGAAATTCGGCAGGCCGGCCGCCGTGTCGAGGATGTCCTGAATCGGTAGAGCGCCTGTGCCGATCTCGGTGAAGCAGCGCGTGTCCTTGCGCTCCTCGAACACGGCCATGTCGATGGTCTCGGTAGGCGAGACGACGCCGTCGTACAGGTTCAGCGGCTGCGGCGCGTTCTCGGGGAAGTCCTTCTGATGGAGAAGGATGACCCGATCGGCGCATTTGCGCATCCAGTCGAGCGGGTCTTGGCCGCCCCGGTACATCCAGTAGGTGTCCAGTTCCAGCTTGACGAGCTCCGGATCGGTGTTGTCGAGCACCAAGTCGTACACATAGTCGTCGCCGAAGCGCTGGAATTCTTGGAAATGATTGTGGTAATAGAAACGCATGCCTCGTTGCCTGGCGAGTTCGCCGACCTGGTTGAAGGTCTCAGCGCGACGCATCACGAAGTCCCGGTCGCCGTAGGGGTAGAACTCGATGTCACAACCGATCTGCGCGTTTCCGAGCTCTGCCTGGTAGTCGAGCACGCGCGGCAGGATGTCGAGCTCGAGCGGGTTGATGTGGCAGCCGACGATCGACAGGTCGAGGTCGGCCAGTCGAGAACGCAGTTCGTCTGCTTTCACGCCGAATCCGACACCGGGGTCGTTGCGGGCGTTGTGGTTGGCGGCTTCCAGTCGCGTGAAGCCAGCATCGGCAACGAGTGCGAGTGTGCCCCACGGGTCCGATGCAAGCGACTGGCGGACGGAGAAGAGTTGGAGTCCGACGCTGACGTTCACAGTGTGATCCCTTCCAGGCGGTTTGTGTCGGGTGAAGATTCGATCGCAGTGGCACGTCGAGAGGGGGTCGGACGGTCCACGGCGGAGCCGATGCGCACGACTTCAGACCGGTCACTCGATCGGTTGAACGCTGTAATGACGTCCAAGACGTGCAGAGCCAGGGCTCCGCTGGCGTGAAGATCCGCACCTGAGAGCGCGGAAGCGAGATCCGCCACTCCGATGCCGCGCAGCAGCTGCACGGGAGTCGCCGGCTCGCCTGTCGGGGTGAATACGGGTTCGAGCACGGACCAGTCCGGGTCATCGTGCCGGCGCACGCGCACTGGCGAGTCATATTCATTCGGATCGCCGAGTTGAAGAGTGCCGTTCTCTCCGAAGACCTCGATGAACGGCATGTCAGTGTCCCAGATGTCGAAACTCGAGATGACCGTCGCAATCGTCCCGTTTTCGAATCGCAGCGATGCCGAAGCGTGGGTCGGAGTCGTCACCTCGATCGAATCCACGCGCCGTTCCGGAGCTGTGACCGTCCGATGTGACGCGCCGATGCTGCTGAATGCGCTCACTTCGGACACCGGGCCGAAAAGATTCACCAGTGCAGTGACGTAGTACGGGCCGAGGTCCAGGGATGGACCGCCGCCGGGCTGGAATAGGAATGTGGGATCGGGATGCCACTTTTCAGCGCGTGAGTACCGGATGCACGCGACGGCGGCGATGGGGCGGCCGATGACTCCGTCGTCCACTGCCTTACGGGCGGTTTGCGCGGCGCTGCCGAGGAACGTGTCGGGAGCGGCTCCGACCAACAGACCGGCTTTTTTCGCTTCCAGAAGCAGTTGGTTCGCAGGTTCCGGGTCGGTCGTGATCGGTTTCTCGACGTAAACGTGCTTGCCCGCTTTCAGGGCCGCCCGAGTGACGGCTTCATGCGCCCGAGGCGGTGTGATGTTCACGATCAACGAGATCGCCGGATCGGCTAGGAGTTCTTCGACACTTGGATATGCGCGGATGCCGAGGCGCTCGCTCAGCGCCGACGCAAAGCGCCCGTCGACATCGGCACATCCCGCAAGCGCCAGCTCCGGAAACCGTTTCATTCCTTCCACGTAGCGTTCTGCGATGTTTCCGCAGCCCACCAAACCGACAAGCGTCGGAGAGCTTGCCGCACCGTTGCGTCCGGTCATGGATCCTCCAGTTATGACTCGTTAGGGATACATAAAACACGAATCGACATCATTTGTCTAGTTGTAAGACGTAAGATGTTGGAAAGAAGATAAAACGCTGCCTAATGTTGAGATAGCTTGGAGTCATGAGGAAGACCTCAGTAGGAACAAGAGCGGTGCGGGGAGACCCCACCGATGTCTTGCGGTTGCTTTTCGACCGCCGAGAATGGACCCGTGCCGAACTGGCCCGAGCCACGTCGCTTTCCCGGTCCACTATCGTTCTGCGCTTGGATGCGCTCCGCGATGTCGGCCTGGTGCGCGAGGTGGGGCGGCTCTCGCCCGAGGGCGGTCGTCCCACAACGAAACTTGCCCTCAACGACCGCGTTCGGACTGTGGCTGGAATTGAGTTAGGGCACTCATCATGTCGCGTGACGATCGCGGACCTCGGCGCAAAACCGCTCGCGCAGACGTCGCTGCCGATCGCCCACACCGACGGCTACGAGCACATCCTCAACGGCATCGTTGATACGCTCCGGCGGCTATTGTCTGACACGGCCGAAGAGCACGGTGACCTGGCCGCGGTCACGCTCGGCCTGCCGATGTCCGCCACGCTCGGCGCTGTCGGCCTCATTCGCACGGGCGGTGCGAAGGGGTGGATGGGTTTCCCCGCTCGCGAGTGGCTTGAGACAGAACTGGCCGTCCCCGTGCAGCTAGAAAACGATGTCAATCTGATGGTGCTCGGAGAGCGGATCGAGGCGTTTCCTGAAGTCGCTGACCTTCTACTGGTGCACGTTGCAGACGGTGTGGGGGCCGCGGCCGTCGCCGGTGGCAACCTGGTGAGAGGCGCCGCCAATCTTGCGGGCGAAATAGCGCATGTGCCGGCGCTGCGCCGTAATGATGAGTTGTGTCTGTGCGGCAACAGGGGCTGCCTCGGGGCGGTCGCCACGCTTCCTGCGGTGCTGAGTACTCTGCGGCGTGAAGGTCGCCAAGCTGAAAATCTCGACGACCTGATGCAGTTGGTTGCGCGCGGTGACTTTATTGCGGCGCGAACACTGCGCCAAGCCGGACGCGATGTCGGTGACGTGCTCGTCTACAGCATCAGTTCCACCAATCCACAGGTGCTTGTCCTGAGCGGCAGCCTTGCCTTTGCCGGCGACCATTTCATCGCCGGGGTCAGGGAGTCCCTTTATAGCTCCGGCCCGCCCGCCCTCACGGACGGACTTCAGGTTGTGCGATCGATGAAGCCTGCAGGGTCAGGCACGCGTGGAGCGCTCCAGATCGCCGCCGAGCAGGTGCTTTCCGGCGATAGCCTCGTCGCACTCCTCGAGGAGTCCGCCTAGCGCTTGCGCGAAGCAACGCGAGAGTATAGCGAGGTCGGCTGTTCTATGGGCTGCCGGGGGCACGCGTCGGGCGGTCCTAGACTTGACACATGCCTGAGCTGGAGAAAACCGAGTTGGATAGCGCCGAGTTGGAAAGCGCCGCGATCGACATCAAGCCGCGCAGCCGCACCGTCACAGACGGTATTGAAGCAACGACCAGCCGGGGTATGCTCCGCGCAGTCGGCATGGGCGATGAGGATTGGGACAAACCTCAGATCGGAATCGCGAGCTCGTGGAACGAGATCACGCCGTGCAACCTCAGCCTTGATCGGCTCGCTCAGGCAGCGAAGGAGGGTGTGCATTCCGGCGGCGGCTACCCGCTGCAGTTCGGCACCGTCTCGGTCTCCGACGGCATTTCGATGGGACACGAGGGCATGCACTTCTCGCTGGTGTCGCGTGAGGTGATCGCCGACTCGGTCGAAACCGTGATGATGGCTGAGCGCCTCGACGGTTCCGTCTTGCTGGCCGGGTGCGACAAATCCATCCCCGGCATGCTGATGGCCGCCGCCCGGTTGGGGCTCGCATCCGTGTTCCTCTATGCGGGGTCGACAATGCCGGGCTGGGTCAAGCTTTCCGACGGTGTCGAGAAGGAGGTCACGATCATCGACTCGTTCGAGGCCGTGGGGTCCTGCCTCGCCGGAACGATGAGTCGTGAAGACCTGCACGCGATCGAGTGCGCGATCGTTCCAGGCGAAGGCGCCTGCGGAGGAATGTATACCGCGAACACGATGGCGTCCGTCGCAGAGGCCCTCGGTCTCAGCATGCCTGGCTCGGCGGCCCCGCCCGCGGCGGACCGCCGCCGCGACTACTACGCGCACCGCAGTGGCGAGGCCGTTGTGAACATGCTGCGGCTCGGAATCACGACCAAGGACATCCTGACCAAGAAGGCGTTCGAGAACGCCATCACCGTTGCCATGGCGCTCGGCGGCTCGACGAACGTCGTGCTGCACCTGCTCGCGATCGCGCGCGAGGCCGATGTCGAGCTCACCCTTGACGACTTCAACCGCATCGGCGACAAGGTGCCGCACATCGGCGACCTCAAGCCGTTCGGGCAGTTCGTGATGAACGACGTCGACCACCACGGTGGCATCCCGGTTGTCATGAAGGCGTTGCTAGATGCCGGGCTTCTGCACGGTGACGCGCTGACGGTGACCGGCAAGACCGTCGCAGAGAACCTCGCTGTCTTGAACCCGCAGCCGCTGGATGGCACCGTGCTGCGCACTCTTGACAACCCGATCCACCCGACAGGCGGGCTCACCATCCTCAAGGGGTCGTTCGCCCCGGACGGCGCCGTCGTCAAGACGGCCGGCTTCGACGCGGATGTCTTCGAAGGCCCAGCGCGCGTCTTCGAGCGCGAGCGTGCGGCCATGGACGCGCTGACCGAGGGCGCGATCAACAAGGGCGACGTCATCGTCATCCGCTATGAAGGCCCGAAGGGCGGACCCGGAATGCGCGAGATGCTGGCCATTACGGCAGCCATCAAGGGCGCGGGGCTCGGCAAGGATGTATTACTATTGACAGACGGTCGATTCTCAGGCGGCACAACCGGTCTGTGCATCGGCCACATAGCACCCGAAGCAGTGGACGCTGGTCCCATTGCCTTCGTGCGCGATGGTGATCTGATACGGGTCAATATCGCGGCTCGCTCACTCGACCTACTGGTCGGAGAGTCTGAGCTGGCAGCCCGCCGCCAAGGCTGGGAACCACTTCCCCCGCGCTATACCCGTGGCGTTCTCGCAAAGTACTCGAAGCTCGTGCATTCCGCTGCGGAAGGCGCGATCACCGGGTAGTTCGCGTATCTCTCATCCGGTACGTACGAAGCCAAGGAACAACCTCACCCATGTCCACGGAATCACGAATCGTGCCGTCGCCGACGGCTCCCCACCACACACCAGAATCACGCACCCCAGAAACCGTCACGGGCGCGGAAGCAGTCGTACGAACGCTTGAACTGCTCGGCGTCACGGACGTGTTCGGATTGCCCGGCGGAGCGATCCTGCCGCTGTACGACCCGCTGATGGACGCGTCGAAGATTCGTCACATCCTGGTTCGCCACGAACAGGGCGCCGGTCACGCAGCAGAGGGCTACGCATCCTCCAGCGGCAAGGTCGGCGTGTGCATCGCAACGAGCGGCCCCGGCGCCACGAATCTGGTGACGGCGATCATGGATGCCCATATGGACTCTGTTCCGCTGCTCGCGATCACCGGTCAGGTGTTCTCCACCCTGATGGGCACGGATGCCTTCCAAGAGGCGGACATCGTCGGCATCACAATGCCGATCACGAAGCACTCGTTCCTCGTGCGACGCGCGGAAGACGTCGCATCGACGATCGCCGCGGCCTATTTGATCGCCTCGACGGGCCGACCCGGCCCGGTTCTTGTCGATATCACCAAAGATGCCCAGCAGGGAACCGCACCGTTCATCTGGCCGCCGAAGATCGACCTGCCCGGCTATCGCCCGGTGACCAAGGCGCACGGCAAGCAGATCCACGCGGCCGCGCAGTTGCTCGTCGATGCGAAGAAGCCGGTGCTGTATGTCGGTGGCGGTGTGATCAGGGCCAGCGCACACAAAGAACTGCTGGAACTGGCGGAGGTCACCGGCGCCCCCGTCGTTACGACGCTGATGGCGCGTGGTGCGTTCCCCGACTCGCACAAGCAGCACCTCGGCATGCCCGGCATGCACGGTACTGTGCCCGCTGTGCTCGCCCTGCAGGAGGCCGACCTGATCGTGGCGCTCGGAGCTCGATTCGATGACAGGGTCACGGGCAAGACGGCACTGTTCGCCCAGCATGCCAAAATCGTTCATGTTGACGTCGACCCTGCGGAGATCTCGAAGATCCGCACGGCTGACGTACCCATCGTCGGCGATGCCAAGGATGTCATCGTCGACCTCACCTCGGCCTTCCATGGCCTGTCCTCCGAAAGCGCGCCGGACCTTGGCGAGTGGTGGACCTACCTGGACGGATTGCGTGAGGAGTTCCCGCTCGGTTACTCGCCCACCGCGGACGGGTTGCTCTCCCCGCAGTACGTGATCAAGCGGATTGGTGAGTTGACCGGGCCCGAGGCCGTCTATGCGGCCGGCGTCGGACAGCATCAGATGTGGGCGGCCCAATTCATCAAATACGAACGCCCCAACGCCTGGCTGAACTCCGGCGGGGCTGGAACGATGGGCTACGGCGTGCCGGCGGCGATGGGCGCAAAGGTCGCCAACCCCGACCGCACGGTTTGGGCGATCGACGGCGACGGATGCTTCCAGATGACCAATCAGGAACTGGCCACCTGCACGATCAACAACATCCCGATCAAGGTGGCGATCATCAACAACTCGTCGCTCGGCATGGTGCGTCAGTGGCAGACGCTCTTCTACGACGGCCGCCACTCGAACACAGACCTCGACACCGGGCACGGCACGATGCATGTTCCGGACTTCGTCAAGATGGCGGAAGCATACGGGGCCCTCGGCATCCGCGTCACGAAAGAAGAAGAGGTCGATGACGCCATCAAGTTGGCATTGGAGACCAATGATCGGCCGGTCGTGATCGACTTCGTCGTCAGCCGCGACGCGATGGTGTGGCCGATGGTGCCGCAGGGCGTCAGCAACAGCTACGTGCAGTACGCGAAAGAACACAGTCCGCAGTTCGAGGAGGAGGCATAGCAATGAGCGCACACGTTCTGTCTCTCCTGGTCGAGGACAAGCCCGGCCTGCTGACCCGCGTCGCCGGCTTGTTCGCTCGTCGCGGTTTCAACATCGAGTCGCTCGCCGTGGGTTCGAGCGAGATTGAAGGCCTCTCCCGCATCACCGTCGTCGTCGATGTCGAGGAGCTCCCGTTGGAGCAGGTCACCAAACAGCTGAACAAGCTGATCAATGTGATCAAGATCGTCGAACTCGACCCCGCCCAATCGGTGCAGCGCGAACATCTGCTGATCAAAGTGCGGGTCGACAACCAGACCCGGTCGCAGGTGCTGGAAGCGGTCAACCTGTTCCGTGCGCGCGTGGTCGACGTCGTCATGGACGCCCTCGTCATCGAGGTGACAGGCGACAGCGGAAAGACTCAGGCATTCCTCCGAGTGCTCGAGCCGTACGGCATCAAGGAAATGGCGCAGTCCGGGCTGCTCGCGATCGGCCGCGGCTCGAAGTCCATCACCGAACGCGTCTTCAAGAATTGACCACCAAAAACTAACCCCCAAACAAGGAGACACACAACAGTGGCTGAAATCTATTACGACAATGACGCAGACCTTGCCATCATCCAGGGCAAGAAGGTCGCTGTCATCGGTTATGGCTCGCAAGGCCACGCGCACGCGCAGAACCTGCGTGACTCCGGAGTCGAGGTCGTTGTCGGCCTCAAGGAAGGCTCGAAGTCCAAGCAGAAGGCGGAAGAGGCCGGATTCCGCGTTTTCAGCTCGGCTGACGCGGCCGAGTGGGCGGACGTCATTGTGATCCTCGCCCCCGACCAGGTGCAGCGTCACCTGTACGCTGACGACATTGCGCCGCACCTGGCAGCAGGCAAGGCACTCGTCTTCGGGCACGGCTTCAACATCCGTTTCGAGTACATCCAGGCACCGGACGGCGTCGACGTGATCATGGTCGCCCCCAAGGGTCCCGGCCACACGGTGCGCCGCGAATACGAGGCGGGCCGCGGCGTTCCCGTCGCCGTCGCCGTCGAGAAGGACGCGACAGGCAACGCCTGGCCGCTCGTGCTCAGCTACGCGAAGGGCATCGGCGGCCTGCGCGCCGGCGGCATCAAGACAACGTTCACCGAGGAGACGGAGACCGACCTGTTCGGCGAACAGTCCGTGCTCTGCGGCGGCGTCTCCCAGCTGATCCAGTACGGCTTCGAGACGTTGACCGAGGCGGGTTACCAGCCGGAGATCGCCTACTTCGAGGTGCTTCACGAGATGAAGCTCATCGTCGACCTGATCTGGGAGGGCGGCATCGCCAAGCAGCGTTGGAGCGTCTCGGACACGGCGGAGTACGGCGACTACGTCTCAGGTCCGCGCGTGATCGACCCGCGTGTCAAGGAGAACATGAAGGCCGTTCTCTCCGACATTCAGGACGGCACGTTCGCGGCGCGCTTCATCGCGGACCAGGATGCAGGGGCCCCCGAGTTCCTCGCGCTGCGAGCCAAGGGCGAGCAGCACCCGATCGAGGCCACCGGCCGTGAGTTGCGCAAGCTCTTCGCGTGGAACTCGTCGAACGACGACGACTACGTCGACGGCGAGGTTGCTCGCTAAGCGCGCTCGTTCATCAACTGGATCAGATCGCGCCGGAGAGGGAGCGGATGCCCGGTTCAACCGTGGCAGTAGAAATTGCAGTACAAGACGTCGAGGGCGTGCGGATTGCGCTCGGTGAAGGCGCGGACACGGTCGAGTTGTGTTCGGCCTTGCGCGTCGGCGGGCTGACGCCGTCGGCCGGCGTCGTCGAATTGGCTGCTGAGCTGGCGCGCGATGCCGGCCGGCAGGGGTTCTTGCACGTCCTGGTGCGCCCGCGCCCTGGTGGCTTCTACTACAGCGGCAACGAGATTGACGTGATCCTGCGCGACATCCGTCAGCTTCGCGAATTGGGAGCAGACGGTATCGTCACCGGTGTGCTCGACGAGCGGGGGCGGGTCGACATCGACACGATGCACGGCCTGGTCGATGCCGCCGGGGCGCTGGATGTCACATTTCACCGGGCGATCGACGTTGCACCGCATCCGGTCGCCGCTGTAGAGAAACTATCGCTGATCGGCGTGCGACGCGTGCTCAGTTCTGGGCAGTCCAAACGCAGCATCGACGGTGTCGAATTGCTTCGTGCGATGACCGATAAGGCCAGAGGCAAGGTGAACGTGATCGCGGGTGGCAACGTCACGCCGCAGGATATCCCCGCGTTGGCGGCAGCCGGTGTGCTCAGTGTGCACTTGTCCGCTCGGCATGTGGTCGTCGGCACGGCGAGCGGACCGGGCGGCGGGGATGCGTCTTACGATGCCACGGATGCCGCACTCGTGCGTGCCGCTATCGCGGCGGCCCGCAGCCGCTAGCCCGCAGAAACTCGGATCCGCATCCGCCCTCCGTTCAGACGGCGCAGCACGGTGCATAACGGTATTCAGAGGACGCGGTAAGGTGTGAACCACCGCGCCCCATTGACCGTGGCGCCCGAGCCCCGTCTGTTTTACGCCGTAGCCACGGCGTGCCACCGCCGCTCGCTGTCCCTGAACGATGACATCGTTGTTCGATGTCGTCCCCGCTCAATGTCAAAGGAAGCGTTACGTGTCAAAACCGGTCGTGCTGATCGCCGAAGTCCTTTCCCCCGCCACCGTCGATGCGCTCGGCCCCGATTTCGACGTGCGCACCGTCGACGGAACGGATCGTGCCGCCCTGCTTGCGGCGCTCACAGACGCGGAAGCCATCCTGGTGCGCTCCGCCACGAAGGTCGACGCCGAGGCTATCGCGGCCGCACCGAAGTTGCGTGTGATCGCCCGAGCAGGCGTCGGGCTCGACAACGTTGACATCAAGGCGGCAACCACGGCAGGTGTGATGGTCGTCAACGCGCCGGTCTCGAACATCATCTCGGCCGCCGAACTGACGATCGGCCACATCCTGAGCCTTGCCCGGCACATTCCGGCAGGGCACGCATCGCTGGCCGATGGTCAGTGGAAGCGTTCGAAGTACACCGGTGTCGAACTCTATGAGAAGACGATCGGCATCATCGGCCTCGGCAGGATCGGTGCGCTGATCGCCGCGCGGCTTCAGGCGTTCGGCACGTCGATCATCGCATACGACCCCTATGTGACCAGCGCACGGGCGCAGCAACTCGGCGTTCAACTGGTCAGCCTCGATGAGCTGCTCGCATCCTCCGACTTCATTTCCATCCACATGCCGAAAACGCCAGAGACGGTTGGCATGATCAGCGACGAGCAGCTCGCACTGATGAAACCGTCTGCGTTCATCGTCAATGTCGCCCGCGGCGGTCTCATCGATGAGGATGCCCTCTACCGCGCACTGTCTGCAGGTTCGATCGCTGGGGCGGGGCTCGACGTGTTCACGTCAGAGCCGCCGGAAGACTCCCCGCTGCTCGCGCTGGAGAACATCGTGGTTACTCCGCATCTGGGTGCCTCCACGGACGAAGCGCAGGAGAAGGCAGGTGTCTCCGTCGCGAAGTCGGTGCGCTTGGCGCTGTCCGGTGAACTGGTTCCGGATGCCGTCAATGTCGCAGGCGGGGTCATCGACGAATACGTGCGCCCCGGCATCCCGCTGGTCGAGAAGCTCGGGCAGGTCTTCAGTGGACTTGCCGGCAGCCCGCTGACCAGTATCGATGTCGAGGTTCGTGGCGACCTGGTCAACTACGACGTCAGCGTGCTCAAGCTGGCGGCCCTCAAGGGCGTCTTCTCCAACATCGTCAGCGACAACGTGTCCTATGTGAATGCGCCACTCCTGGCCGAACAGCGCGGTATCGAGGTGCGCCTCATCACAGACGCTGTCACGAAGGACTACCACAACGAGATCACTCTGAGTGGTGCGCTCAGCGACGGTTCTCAGATCTCAGTGGCCGGCACCATCACCGGTACGAAACAGGTTGAGAAGCTCATCGGCATCAACGGCTACGAGATCGAGGTGCCGCTCGCTGAGCACATGATCGTGATGATCTACGATGACCGGCCCGGTATCGTCGCGATCTATGGCCAGCAGCTCGGAGACGCCGGCATCAACATCGCGGGTATGCAAATTGCGCGGACGGCGGCGGGCGGAAAGGCATTGAGCGTCGTGATCGTCGACTCTCCGGTACCGGAAGGACTTCTCGAGACCGTGCGCACGGCGATCTCCGCCGACGTGACCTACGAGATCGACATCGCCGACTAGCGCTCGGCAGGTTCAGACTGAGCTCTCGGCGGGGCCAGACCGACGAGCCACAAAGTCTTTGACTGCGGCGACGAGCTCGTCCATGGATTCTGAGCGCGCCGTCTCGTCCGTGAGCCGCATTGACGAGTTGAAGTACAGCCCGTCGCCCACAAGCGCGACGACGCGAGCGGCGACCGGGTCGGTCACGGCATCCGTGATCGCTGCCAGCCAGGTCGCCTGCATGCTGCGGATGGCGTCGCGTACGTCCGCGTGCGACCCCTGCGCCAGGCACGCGCAGGCCACGATCGCGCGCTCCAGCGCGCTCTGACCAAGATCAGTGGATGCGACCGACGTGCGGATGAAATACTCGACGACACCCTCCGGGGCGGCGCGCATCCGCTCCACATCTGCACTAACCAGCACCCGCAAACGTTCTATCAGTCCCTGGATCAACGCATCCTTCGACGCGAAGTGGTAGAGCAGTCCGCCCTTGGACACGCCGGCATTACTCGCTACAGCCTCGAGGGTCGCTGCGCGTTCGCCGTCGTCGATGAGCAGCAGTTCGAACGCATCAAGGATGCGCTCACGGGTCGGAGCGGGGGAGGCCACGCCCTCATCGTACTCAGCGCGTTCCAGAGTCATAGCTGGTACTATACCGTCTGGACGGTATAGCATCTAACAATACAGATTCCGGCGACCCACAGAAAGCAGAGCCCACCTTGACGACCGCAGAGGCCCTGGCAACCTCGACGCTGCCCGCCCGTGCTGGGGCACGCCAATGGGCTGCTCTCGGCGTGCTCATGCTGCCGGTGCTCCTGGTCTCCGTCGACAACACGGTTTTGAACTTCGCGCTTCCGGCGATCTCAGAAGCCCTGGAGCCGACCGGTGTCGCGCTGCTCTGGATCATCGACATCTACCCGCTGGTGTTGGCGGGGCTCTTGGTGGCGATGGGCAGCCTGGCAGACCGAATCGGCCGGCGCAAGCTTCTCGTGATCGGCTCGGTCGGTTTCGTCGCGATGTCGATCGTTGCGGCATTCTCATCGACGGCAGAAGCGCTGATCGCCGCACGGGCAGCCCTCGGGTTCTTCGGCGCCATGTTGATGCCGTCGACGCTCTCGCTGCTGCGCTCGGTGTTTCTCGACCGGGATCAGCGCCGAATGGCCATCGCGGTTTGGGCGACCGGGTTCGCTGCCGGCTCAGCGCTCGGCCCGATCGTCGGCGGGCTCCTGCTCGCGCACTTCTGGTGGGGGTCCGTCTTCCTGATCGCGGTGCCCGTGCTGATTCCGTTGCTGATTCTCGTGCCGCTCCTGATCCCTGAGTCGCGCGACCCGAATCCGGGAACGATCGATCTGCTCAGCATCCTGCTGTCGCTGGCGGCGATGGCGCCACTGGTCTTCGGCATCAAGTCGCTCGCCAACGGCGGCAACGTCGTCATCGGTGTCATGGCGGTTGCCATCGGGGCTGCGAGCGGTCTGCTGTTCGTGCGACGCCAGTTGCGGCGCAGGAACCCGATGCTCGACGTGCGGCTGTTCACGCGGCCTGCGTTCAGCGGTGCAGTCGGGGTGAACCTGCTCAGCGTGATCGCGCTCGTCGGCGGCCTGTTCTTCATTTCTCAGCATCTGCAGCTGGTGCTCGGTCAAGACCCCATTGAGGCGGCATTGACCCTTTTACCGGGGCTCGTCGCGATGATCATCGCGGGCCTGGCCGTTGTGCCGATCGCCCGCCGCACGCGCCCGAGCATCGTTATCCCCATCGGCCTCATGCTCTCCGCCTCCGGTTACACGATGATCGCGGTGCTCGGTAACGGGCTGAGCGCCGGCGCGTTCATCATCGCGTTCATCGCCCTGGGCATCGGGATCGGTGCCGCCGAGACGGTCTCGAACGAACTGATCATCGCAACGGCACCCGCGGACAAGGCGGGTGCCGCATCCGCTGTGTCCGAGACCGCGTACGAACTCGGCGCCGTGCTCGGCATGGCTATCCTCGGCACGATCATCACGGCGAGCTACCGCGCCGCTGTGGTGCTGCCCTTCGGTCTGACGCCGGCCCAGGCGGATGCCGCGGGGGAGACGATCGGTGGAGCCGCTGCGGTTGCGAAGACGCTTCCGTCGCTCCAGGCGGATGCGCTGATGGCCTCGGCGCGGCACGCCTTCGACAGCGGCGTCGCGCTGACCGCGGGGATCGGTGCTGGCTTGGTGCTGCTGGCGGCGGTGCTGGCCGCCGTGACGCTGCGGCGCGAACGGTCGGCCAGCAAGAAGACGGACGCAGTCCGGCCGGACAGGGTGCTGGACTAAACGTCGTCGCGGCGTTCCGTCGTGTCATAGCGTTGCCCGGTCGCGGGGTCGATACCGGTGCGCCGGGTCACGACACTCCTCCGCTTCTGGGCGAGCAAAACGATTCCGATGATGATGACGAGCACTCCTGCCCCCATCAGAATCCAGCCGACCAGCTGGAGATCGATCCAGGCCGGAGTGACGTTGACCGCGAACGCGAGAATAGCGCCGATCACAAAGAGGAAGATGCCCGCGCCGAGACTCATCGTCTGTGCCTCCCGTTATTCAAGGCCCTGTCGTTGAGGGCCTTTTGCCGTTCCAGGATGCCGCCAGCATAGACCGGCGGGCTCGGCACGGCCAGAGCAGAACTGCTACGCGAGTAATCTGGCAGTAGTCCGCACATTTCTAGCCCTGGAGTCGTATGTCCCGCACCATCAAACTCGCCGTCATCCCTGGAGACGGCATCGGCCCAGAGGTAATCGACGAAGCGGTCAAGGTGCTTGACGCTGCGACGGAATCCGAGTCTGTAACGTTTGACAAGACAGAATTCACGCTCGGCGCAGCTCGGTTTCTCGAGACCGGCGAAGTATTGACCGATGAAGACCTCGCGTCGATTCGAGAGCACGACGCGATTCTGCTCGGCGCGGTGGGCGGGCTGCCTGGCGACCCGCGGCTGAAGGATGCCAACATCGAGCGCGGGCTGCTGCTCAAGCTGCGCTTCAGCCTTGACCAATACGTGAATCTGCGCCCGACCACGATCTTCCCCGGGGTGTCCAGCCCGCTGGCCAATCCTGGCGAAGTCGACTTCGTCGTGGTGCGCGAGGGCACGGAGGGGCCGTATGTGGGCAACGGCGGTGCCATCCGCGTCGGAACGCCGCAGGAGATCGCCAACGAGGTTTCTGTGAACACGGCATTCGGAGTCGAGCGCGTCGTGCGGTTCGCCTTCGCTCAGGCGGCAGCACGGCGCAACAAGCTGACTCTCGTGCACAAGACCAACGTGCTCGTCAACGCCGGTGCGCTGTGGAAGCGCGTCGTCGACTCCGTCGCAACCGAGTTTCCGCAGGTCACCGTCGACTATCTGCATGTCGACGCCGCCACGATCTTCTTCGTCACGAATCCTGCTAGATTTGACGTCATCGTCACGGACAACCTCTTCGGCGACATTCTGACCGACCTCGCGGCCGCAATCAGCGGCGGCATCGGGCTAGCGGCCTCGGGCAATATCAACCCGGATGGCGTCTTCCCCAGCATGTTCGAACCGGTTCACGGATCGGCCCCGGACATTGCCGGACAGCAGAAGGCCGACCCCACAGCGGCGATCCTGTCCGTCGCGCTGATGCTCAGCCACTTCGGGTTGACGGATGCCGCGGCACGCGTGAACGCGGCCGTGCTCGGCGACCTTGCCGATCGGGGTTCGGCGCATCGCACGACATCCGAGGTCGGTGACGCGATCGTGGCTCGCGTCGCCGCGTAACGAAGCTTCACCTCTCCACAGAAGGACTTGAAATGACCACCACCGCACGGACAGCGACATTCGCCCTCGCATTCGCCCAGACACCGTCCACCTCGACGCGTGCAGAAGCGGAGCGCGACGCCATTCTTGCCAATCCCGGGTTCGGGCAGCACTTCACAGACCACATGGTCGTAATCGATTGGAGCCTGCAGAACGGCTGGGAGAACGCCCGTGTTGTACCGTATGGCCCGCTGCAGCTCGAGCCTGCGTCCGCTGTTCTGCACTACGCACAGGAGATCTTCGAGGGACTGAAGGCGTACAGGCACGCGGACCGCTCGATCTGGACATTCCGGCCCGATCGGAACGCGGAGCGCATGCAGCACTCCGCGCACCGACTCGCATTGCCGCCGCTTGCAGTCGAGGATTTCATCGAGTCGCTGAAACAGCTGATCGCTCTGGATCATAATTGGGTTCCGGCTGAGCCTGAGACGAGCCTGTATCTGCGCCCGTTCATGATCGCCAACGAGAACTTCCTCGGCGTGCGGCCGGCGCAACGGGTGAGCTATTACGTGATCGCCAGCCCGGCCGGCTCATACTTCGCCAACGGCGTCGCCCCGGTGTCGATCTGGCTGTCGAGCGACTATTCGCGTGCGGGGCGCGGTGGCACAGGGGCCGCGAAGTTCGGCGGCAACTATGCGGCGTCCCTGCTGCCGCAAGCAATCGCATACGAACACGGTTGCGCGCAGGTGCTGTTCCTCGATGGTGAGACGGGCACGCACATCGACGAACTCGGCGGTATGAACATCGTGTTCGTTCACAAAGACGGCACCCTGGTGACCCCACGGCTGAGCGGCAGCATTCTCGACGGCGTCACACGCAACAGTCTGCTGCAGCTGGCCCGCGACCGCGGGCATGGCGTCGAGGAGCGTGACGTGACGGTCGACGAGTGGCGCGAGGGAATCGCATCCGGTGAGATCACGGAGGTGTTCGCGTGCGGCACGGCCGCCGTCGTCACACCGATCGCGCAACTCAAATCGGAGGACTTCACCATCGGCTCGGCGGATGCACCGGCTGGCGAACTGGCAATGTCGCTGCGCAAGGAGCTCACCGACATTCAATATGGGAGAATCCCGGATCGGCACGGCTGGCTCGTGCGATTGGATGCGTAGTGACGTGAAGGTCGCACGATTCAGCTACAACGGAGCGCTGGCATACGGGATCCTCGACGACAACGAGTTGGTGATGCTCGACGGCGATCCGATGTTCTCCGGGTTCAACACGACCGGCGAGCGGGTTCCGCTCTCGGCGGCCACGTTGTTGGCACCGGTAATTCCGCGATCGAAGGTCGTGGCGGTTGGCAAGAACTATCGCGATCACGCAGCCGAAATGGGCGGAGAGGCGCCAGCCGCACCACTGCTCTTTCTCAAGCCGAACACCGCTGTGATCGGGCCGAACGATGCGATCGTGCTGCCGACCCAGTCGAGGCAGGTCGAGCACGAGGGCGAATTGGCGGTTGTCATCGGGCGGATCGCAAAGAACGTCTCAGCGAAGGACGCTGCCGACTATGTGTTCGGCTACACGGCCGCGAATGATGTGACCGCGCGAGATCTGCAGAAGGCCGATGGGCAATGGGCCCGCGCAAAAGGGTTCGACACGTTCTGCCCGCTCGGGCCGGTGATCGAGACCGAGTTCGACATCGCTGCAGCGACGCTGCGCACCCGGGTGAACGGGGAACTGCGTCAAGACGGTCGCGTCAGCGACCTCGTGCACGATATCCCGTCCATCGTCGAATATGCCTCGAGCGTGTGGACGCTGCTGCCGGGAGACGTGATCTTGACCGGCACGCCGGCCGGTGTCGGGCCGCTGCGTGCGGGAGACGTCGTCGAGGTCGAGATCTCCGGGATCGGCACCCTCAGCAATCCGGTGCGCGCCCGCGCCTGACGCCTCGCAGGTAGCCTCGGTGGTCGAGTAGCGCGCGAGGAACGAGCACGCGTATTGAGACCCGTGCATGGGCCCGTCAGCGACCAAGCGCCCTCAGCACCGCGTCCACGTCCGACTCGTCGTTCCACAGATGGAAGGCCACGCGGGCATTGCCCGCTCGACCGGATGCGACGATGCCGGCGCCCGTCAACCGCGCGAGTTGGTCACCGTCCGGATCGTGCCAGGTGACGATGGATTGGCCGCGGGTTGTGAGCCCGAGCCCTTCGCAGAGCGCGTCGCCGAGCGCGATGTCGTATGCGGCCACCTCCTGCATGTCCAACGAGGCATACATGTCTAGTGCGGGGGCAGCGCCGATCCACGATTGCCAGGCTGGCGAGACGTCGAATCGGCGAGCGTCGTCGGCCAAATGCATGTTCGGGCCGTACGTTGACGTCCAGGGGTCATCGCCGGCGTACCATCCAGCCTGCACGGGCCGCAACCGGCCTGCGAAGTCTTGGCTCACGGTCATGAAGGCCACACCTCGCGGCGCGCTCAGCCATTTGTATGCGTGACCGATCGTTGCGTCGAATTTGGAGGCATCGACCGGAAGCCAGCCTGCGGCCTGTGTGAGGTCGCAGAGGGTGCGTGTGCCGGTGCGTGCAGCGGCGGCGATGATGGTATCCGCATCGGCAATCACTCCGGTCGCTGATTGCACGAGCGAGAAGGCGACGAGCCAGGTGCGCTCCGTGACGGATTCGGCCACGGCATCCTGCGGAACGTGCCGCACGTGCACGCCGCGATGCTGTTGTTGCAGGAAGGGGAAAATGATCGAGCTGAAGTCGCCGTCGATGCAGACGATCTCGGCGCCGTCTGGTGCGGAGGCCGCGATCACGCCGGCCATGACGGATTCCTGCGAGCCGATGGCGACACGGTCTGTCGACACACCGACGAGTCGCGCGTAGCTCGCCCGCCCCGCCGCTACCGCAGCCTCGTACACGGCGCAGTCCGTGCCGGTGTGGTATGCCCGATCGAGATCGGCGTGCTGTGCCTGAATGGTGTCTCGCGTCGGCAAGCCCATTGTGCACGCTGCCAGGTAGCCGTGACCGCCGCCGAACTGGGCTTGGGCTGCGGCGAGGCTCAGTTGCGGTGTCTTGACGGACGTGGAAGCGGGGATGGATGCGGATGCCAGAGCAGTGGTCATGGTTCCAGCCTTGCAAGAGTCCATATATTGTTCCAGTGGCAGTGTGGTATCTGAAGGATAACCGCACGTTATGATTGAGTCATGACCCTCGTTCCGTCGCTCGAGTCGCGGTTCGAACTTGACTCGCACACGTTGCGCATCGTGCGCGCAATATCCGAAACCGGATCGATCACGGCCGCGGCAGCTGCACTGGGCTTCAGCCAGCCGGCGATCAGCCAGCATCTCAAGCGAGCCGAGACGCGGATCGGCATGCCGATTGTCGCGCGCGCAGGCCGCGGCGTGCGGTTGACCGAGGCGGGCCGCGTGCTCGCCCGGCATGCAGGCACGATCACGACTGCGCTGGATGCGGCCGCCGGTGAGCTGTCGGAGCTCGCCGGTCTGCGCGCGGGCCGAGTGCGTATTGCTGCGTTCCCGTCTGCATCGCCGACACTCGTGCCGAAACTGCTCGGTAAGATGGCGCAGGTTCATCCGGGGATCGGAATCAGTTATCTCGAGGCCGAGCCTCCCGAAGCAGTGCAGGCGGTGCGCGAGCAACAGGCCGATTTGGCCGTCACATTCAGCTATCCGGGCGATCGAGTCGACCCGCACAAGGACAGTGCGCGCGGACTGGTCGTGGCCCCGCTCTGGCGCGACGAGATGCTGCTGGCGCTGCCTGGGGATCACCCGCAGGCAGCCTCCGGGACCGTTGCGCTCGATGCCCTTGCTGCGGAAAGCTGGATCGCGGGCTGCCCGCGCTGCCGCGGCCACCTGCTGCAGCTCGCCGAGAAGTCCGGCTTCGAACCGGCAATCGCGTACGAGACGGACAATTTCGTGGCCGTGCTCGGAATGGTCGCAGCGCGACTCGGCGTCGCGTTGATCCCGTCTCTTGCGGTGGATGCCGCGTCGGTGCCGTCGGGGGTGGTCATCCGCCCGACGAGCAATCGCGACTATCGCACCATCCATCTGGTCGGCGCTGCCGGGAGCGAAAAGGTTCCGGCCATCGCGGCCACCACGGCCGTGATCGTCGATCTTGACACTTCGGCGTGGTCGCTCGGGCCGGCCATCGCGGCAGCCTGACCCGCGGCAGCCTGACCCGCGGCAGCCTGACCCGCGGCAGTCAATTCGTCTTGGTTCTACGCTGGCCTTATGGATTTGTCGATGTTGACCGGCTGGGAGAGCTTTTTCGTGGCGCTGGCGGGTGTCGGGGCTGCGCTGGCCGGCCTCATCATCGTTGCCATCACCGTGACGATCAAGGAGATCCTTGCATCGAAGGCGCTGCCGTCCAGGGCCGCCGCTACGATCGCGTCGCTGGTGCTCGTGGTTGTGGCGTCCGGTCTGATGCTTGTGCCTCGGCAGAGCGCCACGGCGTTGGGCGTTGAGCTTGTGATTGCAGGTGTGTTCGTCGTGCTCATTCAGGCGGTTTCGCTTATGCGTATCTTTGACGAGCGCCCGCTGCGGCCCGCTGCCGAGAATGCCGTCAAGATCGTGCTGGGGGTGGCACAGATCCTGCCGTTCATGATCGGAGCCGTACTTGTGCTGTTGGCACTGCCTGCCGGTGTGTATTGGATTGCACTGGGCATGCTCGTGACGATCGCCTGCGCGACCATGAACGCGTGGGTGTTGCTGGTTGAGGTCCAGCGCTGAGGCATCGGAGTGGCGGTCGCGTTGATGATCTCTCCCGCCGCGAGCCCAAACCACTGAAATCAGAAGGGCGGCGGATCGTTTTCGCGCTCGAAGCCGGTGGGCGTTCGCCAGACGACCCGACCGTGAGCGGAGCGCGTGATCGTGATTTTGGTCTGGTGTTTGAGAGTGTGATGACCACGACTGAGCGGCACAAGGTTGACCTCATTGGTGAGGCCATCGAATTGCCAGTCAGTGACGTGATCAAGATCGGATGCGTCGATTCGGATCGAGCAGGTCGGGCATCCGCAGTCTGGATCTCGGCGGCGCAACCACTCGCGCTGCGCCGCAGTCGGGCGGTACCTTGTGCGATCCATGTTCAGGTCGACTCCGGTGATCGGGTCAGTGAAGATCCGCCGGAAATTGGGGGCATCCGCGGTCAGGAGGCGCGCAGTCGCATCGTCGATCGGTCCGAAGCCTTCCAGCACCGCCCGATCGGTCTGGGCCTTGGCAAGCAGCTCGGGGTGGTCGAGCAGAATCGTGACGGGCACTGTGATGTGCACCCGCGCCTTGACCTCAAATTTCGTACCGCGCCCGGTGAGGATGTCGCTGGCGGCGTCCGCTCGCAGCTGCGCCAGGGTGCGTTTCTCGCCTTCCACCCTGCGTTGCCTCAGCGCAACGGCGTTGATGCGTGCATCGAGCTTCATGATCGTGGATGCGTCCGTGAAGAGCGAGAAGACGGCCATGCTGTTCTCTTGGGGCGTGACTTCCGTGTGTCGATCTGCCCGGGCTTCCAGGTGCCGTTCGGTTGCGTCTTTCGGGTGGATCCGTTCTCGCGCAGCGCGCGCGGCTTTGCGGAATTGCGACGGCGTCAGACGGGCTGCCTTCTCGACCAGCGCGTCGTCCAGTGCGCTGAATGTGCTCGGATTGTCGTGCGGAAGGGTCCAGGCCACCGACGCTGCTTCGCGCGCGTTCTGGTACCCGACATTCCCCTTGCAGAATCGTTCCCAGGTTCGGGGGAGCCGTTCTATCAGCGTGTCTGCCTCGTGAAACTGAGCCCAGATCGTGTTTTCGGGCAGCGACAGCCGCATGGATAACTCCATCACGACGGCTCGCGCTGCCAGAGTCACGGCTTCCCGGCGTGGAGATGATTCGGGCACGTAAACCCCGGGGTTTCGGCGAGCTGTCTTGATCGCCTCGCGAATGGCGGTCAGCTGTGCGGCCTGCGAGACGGCGACCGAACGCGCGAACACACCGGCCGAGTCCAATAGCGCCGTCACCAACTCCAACGACCCGGCCTCGACGGCGGGATCGTCGAACGGGGGTTCACGTTCGTCGGGTTCGATGACTGTGTTGTTCATACGCCCAATATAGAACAAATATTCGAATAATGATAGACTCGCAAAGAAAGGAGATAGAAATTGATTACGGCAAGCGAGCTACGTTGATCAGGTGCTCGTCAGCGGATAGAGTCCCCGTCAGTGCGACCCCTCAGGAAAGCGAGATCGAAGAAACTATGATCGTCAGTGTATGTCTGAGACAATCGCACACCCGTTCACCACCGCCACCGGTAGCGACATTCGCGTTCGCTTCTGCCCGTCGCCGACGGGCACGCCGCACGTCGGTCTGATCCGCACCGCCCTGTTCAACTGGGCCTACGCCCGACATAACGGCGGGAAGCTCATCTTTCGCATCGAGGATACCGATGCGGCGCGCGACAGCGAGGAAAGCTACGCACAGATCATCGAGGGTCTGCGCTGGCTCCACCTGGATTGGGACGAAGGCGAGGGCGTCGGGGGGCCCAGCGGGCCGTACCGCCAGTCCCAGCGATATGACATCTACCGCGACATGATTGCCCGGCTGACGGCATCCGGTCACGTCTACGAGAGTTTCTCCAATGCCGAGGAGATCGACGCCCGTAACGAGGCAGCCGGTCGGCCGAAGCAGTTCGGCTACGACAACTTCGACCGTGACCTGACCGACGAGCAGAAGGCCGCATTCCGTGCCGAAGGCCGCGAACCGGCGTTGCGGTTGCGGGTTCCGGACACCGATCTGAGCTTCGACGACCTCGTGCGAGGGGAGATCACGTTCCCGGCCGGTTCGTTCAGCGATTTCGTCGTGGTGCGTCCGAACGGGCATCCGCTCTATCCGTTCGTCAATCCGGTCGACGATGCGCTGATGGGAATCACGCACGTGATGCGCGGCGAGGACATCCTGCCGTCAACCCCGCGTCAGATCGCGCTCTACCACGCGCTGATCGACATCGGTGTGACCACGTTCGTGCCGCGTTTCGGTCACATGCCATACGTGATGGGGGAGGGCAACAAGAAGCTGTCCAAACGCGATCCGTCGTCGAACCTGTTTCATCACCGTGATCGCGGATTCATTCCGGAGGGACTCGTCAACTATCTGGCGCTGCTTGGCTGGGGGCTCGCGGCCGACCGTGATGTGTTCAGCCTCGATGAGATGGTTGCCGCGTTCGACATCGCGGACGTGAACCCGAATCCGGCGCGCTTCGACCTGAAGAAGGCGGAGGCGATCAATGGCGACCACATCCGGTTGCTGGAGGTCGCGGACCTCGCAGAGCGCATCGTGCCGTATCTGGTCGCCGCCGGCGTCGTGACAGAGCCGCTGACAGATGCGGAGCACGAGATCCTGCTGCTGGCCACGCCGCTCATTCAGGAGCGGATGCATCTGCTCGGCGAGGCGCCGGCGTTGCTTGAGTTTCTGTTCACGGACGCCGCGTCGCTCGTCTACGAGGATGACGGGCTTGCGACACTGCCGGCGAACGGGCTCGAGGTGCTGACTGCATCGCTGCCCGTGCTTGCCGCGATCGGGGACGACGACTGGACGCATGATGCTGTTGAGGTCGCGCTGCGCACAGCCCTAATCGACGAGTTGGAACTCAAGCCGCGCGTCGCTTTCGGACCGTTGCGTGTTGCGGTTTCGGGGCGACGGATCTCGCCGCCGCTGTTCGAGTCGCTCGAGATCCTCGGCAAGGCGGAGACGCTGGCGCGCGTTCAGACGCTCAGCGCCCGTTTGGCTGCGGCCGACCGCCTCGGCCGATGAGCGCGCAGCCTGAGTCGCCGGGCACTGGAGAGGGCACGCTCCGCGACGTGATCGTGATCGGCGCCGGCCCTGCGGGGCTCTCGGCCGCGCTCAACCTGGTGCGAGCACGCCGCAGTACGCTCGTTTTCGACGCCAATCGGCCGCGCAATGCGGCGACGTTGTATTCGCACGGTTTCTTGACTCGAGATGGGATGTCCCCGCTGGAGTTGCGCAAGCTCGGCCGCGCCGAGGTTGAGCGTTACCCGTCTGCAGACGTTGCGTTGGGTCGGGTGGAGTCGGTGACGCGCGAGTCGGATGGCACGTTTGTGGTGGTGGCTCACGGCATCCGGGGTGAGGGCGAACGTGTCGATCGTGCGCGTGCCGTGCTGATCGCAACGGGCCTGAGTGAGGAGATGCCGGCGGTGCCGAGCATCCGCGGGTATTACGGGACACATCTGCACAGTTGCCTCGAGTGTGATGGTTTTGAGAAGTCCGACGAGCAGCTCGTGCTGATCGGCGAGACGAACGATCTCGCCAGGCGCGCGTTCGAACTGCGCCAGTGGTCGCGCAGGCTCGTTGTGCTCACCAACGGTGTCGGCAGTGTGACGGAGGCGGAGGAGCGCGATCTGGCGACCCTCGGCATCCGGGTCGATCGTCGCAAGATCGACGATATCGAGGGTGAGCGCGCCACGATGACGGGTGTGCGATTCATCGATGGCGCCGTTGTGGCCTGCACAGGTGGATTCGTGCGGCCGGTATGGTCGGCGACGCTCGAGTATGCGGCTGGGCTGGGGCTTGCGCGCGATGAGTCCGGGCTGGTGCACGTGGACGCGCACGGTCGCACCTCGGTGCAAGGGGTGTACGCGGCCGGCGATTCGACCGCGCCCGGTCCACAGCAGCTCATCGTGGCGGCTGGCGAGGGTGCGCACACAGCGGCCGCGATCAATCGCGACCTGCTCGGCAAACTGGCGGATGCTGCCGCCGCGGAACGCGCGTCGGTCGCGCAGTAGCGCGCTGCTTTTCGGTCGGCGCACCCGGTGCTTTCGGGTCGGCCGTCGGGTCCGCTTTTCGGTCGGCATTCGGGTCGGCGCGCCCGGTGTCTGGGCCGTTTTGGCCGGGTGCTACCGCGTAGGCTAAAGTTGACAATCGGCCTGGGCTTCGGTGCGGGCCGGTGGGGTATGGTGTAATTGGCAACACGGCTGATTCTGGTTCAGTTGTTCTTGGTTCGAGTCCAGGTACCCCAGCACTGAAGAACCCTCTGTTTTCTGGGGAAAACGGAGGGTTTCGTGTTTCTCCCCATCCCTACGCTGGGCGCCGAAAACGGCCCAAAGTGTACTTTTCGGGGTCTTTTCCCCGAGCACGGTCGGCTTCGGCGGCATTGGACGCTCTGGCGGTACGCGCTGGCACTCGTTGGAACGGCCTGCCCCGAGGTGGTCCGGCGAGGGCTGTCGCACCTCAGCTGCATGACGGATGACGAACTGCAGATCATGACGGGGGAGCAGGTCGCCCTGCTCCTGCAAGTCTCACCCCGCACCATCGAGGAATGGCGGCAGTCGAAGTCCGGACCGCCCTACCGGCGGATGGGTAAGCACGTGCGCTACCTGCGCGGCGAGGTCATCGCCTGGTTCGAAGGGCTGGCCCAGGATGCCTAGGGCGAAGCTCGAACCCGGCCAGCTCGGCACGGAGGGTGTCAGATGGTTTGTGGTGCGCCGCGAGGCGCTGTTTGTTCGAATGGAGGTGGGAGACCTTCGTCGCCGTGCCGTCGTAGCGGTGGGGTGAAGTTGGCGGCAGCCTGATCCGGGGAACGCCGGGGAGGGTGGGAGCAGCCGCGACAAAGTCAGGACGGCCCAGTACTACCGGATGGGTCGGGTCTGGTGAACGAGACGAGAAGGTATACGCGAGGAACCGGTGTTCTACGCCTCTTGACATCTGACCAGCTCTAACCCGGCGGATGTGGGCTGGGTGGCGGTGCGCACCCGACGTTTCGGCCACACGCCATGTGGCCGGGATCGCCGGGGAACTGCCGGGACGGTATCGCACGCCGGGCCTGGCAGGTCGTGGTGAAGGACTATGGCGTAGTCACGACGAGGTCGCAGGGGTAAAGCCGGGTGCCTAACTCGTTGATCGAACAACAGTGAACGTGGGAACCGCCTGCGGTGACGCTCCGGGTCGTGCGGTCAGCCTGATCGCATGATTCGGATAGGCCCGTTGCCGGCCGAAGGCCGCAGGTGGGGCGGAGCCGTCGTAGTACTCCGGGGCCGGGAAAGCCGGTCACATGGGGAAGGGCGGCAGCGTGTGAAGTGAGGAGACAGTGCAATGCTCGAAGAAGCGCCGGTGAATATCGGCGCCGTGGACTGGCCCGATCCTGAATCGGCCGATGCCACGGTACGAGGAATGCAAATCAAATTGCAGCGTCTCGGCCGCGACACCGAGCCGGTCGGCCACATGACGGATCGCCGCGTACTCCGTCTCGTGATCCGGCAGAGCCTCCTCGAGCATCCTCACCGCGCGCTGCCGGAACTCGGGCTAAAACTGACGGGGCATGACTCCATCCTCCTAAAAGAAGCGGAACCAAACCCAGGCCGATTCACACGGCACCCAACGCTCAAGGGTGGATAGTTGCGCGAAGCCCCGCCTCGACCGCGGCACGATCGGATGCGATCCGATGCCCGTCAGGGCGCTCGGTCCAACGCTGCAAGTGCGTCATGATCGGCGGAGCAGACCTCAGCAGCACCAAGCCCGTACCGAAGGGCAAGCGTCGGATTAGGTCAGGCGGCATTGTCACGACGCGACGGACCGGGTGGCGTCCCGTTGTGTGGTGGAGTTTCTCGGCACCGTTCGGGATCAGCTTCTGTGATTATGCCGCGTTGAGTTCCGGGATCGCCACCTCCTCGTCGTTTGTGGTGAGCAGTTTCATGGAGTGCTCGGAGAAGTAGCGGCGGTCGGCGCCGTCCCATTCATCGTGCTGCTCGATCAGGACGTGGCCGGCCAGGCGCAGGAGCGCGGCGGGGTTGGGGACTGTGGCGACGACGTCGGTGCGGCGTTTGATCTCCTTGTTCACGCGTTCCAGCGGGTTCGTGGACCAGATCTGCCGCCAGTGCTGTTGCGGGAAGCCGCAGAACGCGAGGATGTCGTTCTGCGCGTCTTCGAGCATGTCGGCGATCTTCGGGTGCGAGCGGGTGAGCATCCGCACGACCTCGTGGAACTGCGCGAACACGTGCTCCGTGTCGGGTTGGGCGAAGATCGTGCGGATGATCGATGCGACCATCGGGCCCGCGGCCTTCGGAACGTTGGAGAGCACGTTGCGCATGAAATGCACCCGACAGCGTTGCCACGCTGAGCCGCCGAAGACCGTCTCGATCGCGGCGATCAGCCCGGTATGCGCGTCGGAGATGACCAGCTTCACCCCGCCGAGGCCGCGCGCCTTCAACGAGCGCAGGAAGCTGGCCCAGAACGGTTGCGACTCCGTCTCACCGACCTCGAAGCCGAGCACCTCCCGGCGCCCGTCCGCAGCGACGCCGATCGCGACGACAACCGCCTGCGAGACCACCCACCGGCCGCCCCTCGCTTTGCAATACGTCGCATCGAGGAACACATACGGATACGTCGTGTCAGCCAGTGGCCGGTCGCGGAACGCCGCAACATCCTCATCGAGGTTCGCGCAAATGCGTGAGACCTCCGACTTGGAGATGCCGGTGTCAGCGCCGAGCGCTTTGACGAGGTCATCGACCTTCCTCGTTGAGACGCCGGGACATAGGCCTCCATCACGACCGCAAACAGGGCCTGATCGACCCGCCTCCGCCGCTCCAACAACGAGGGGAAGAACGACCCCTGTCGCAGCTTCGGGATCCGCAGATCCAGCTCCCCGGCCGTGGTCGTGAGCGTGCGCGGGCGGGTGCCGTTGCGTTGCGCCACCCGCTCCGGAGTCCTCTCGAACGGGGCGGCACCGATGAACACGGCCGCTTCCGCGTCGATCAACTCCTGATACAGCGTTTCGGTCGCGACCCGGATCCGGTCGGTGACATCGGTGAGTTTCAGTTCCCCGAGGAGCTCGAGGAGGGCAGACTGGTCTAGAGCCATCGTGCTTTGTGTCCTTCTATGAGTGACTTTGATCGGTACTCACTGACCATCGCACGATGGCTCACCCACGTCTACGACGCAGACAACCCCATCCGAATCTCCACCACTCCACGGGACGTCACCGTACTTCACGCTGCACCGATGCGCGAGCTTGACAAGGGTCTCCCATAGTCAGCTCTCCTCAATCGGTCGAAACGCCTTCAAACCGGCGTTTCGTGCTCGGAAGATCATCGCTTGGTCGTAGGTCGCAAGAGCGACGTCAGCTGTGAACGGGCGCAGGCGGATGGCCTGGTCAATGATCTCCAAGTCCGCGTCGCGCATGCGCTCATGATGAAGATCGTCGACCATCAAGATCGCGTGCAGTTCGCCCGCCAACTGCATGCCACCTGCACAGCGTTGCCGGATCTGCCAGTTCAGGTAACCCGCCTGAAACACCTTGTCTAGGGATCGAAGCACGGTCCGCGCGAGCGTGCGCACCGCGAGCTTCTCCTCGCCGATGTACATCACTCCGTTACTGTCCTTCAGCCTGTCGAGTTCCTCGACGACAATCATCGGGATCCCCAGGGCAATGTCCACATGCGGAAAGACGTTGAGCCCCAGGTGCCACGGCACATCGATCAGGCTTTCCGCGTGTCGAAGCAGCACGTTCGTATCCAGGACGACGGCGGGAAACGGGGCGCCCGCGACGCCGGTCCCCGCCCACTTCGACCAAACGTCAGCCCGACCGCGCAAGTCCTTGACCGCTGTACCGGTCGCCTCCCTGGAGGTGGCGAGTTCGAGGTCAACGAGCTCGCCAACTGCCGGAACCCCGTAGGCGATGGGGTCAAGGGACTGGAGAAGCCAGTGACGGCGCGTTGCCACCAACTCTTCGATCGAGGCAGACGTGAGGTGGCCGGTCAGAGACCGTATCTGACGAGTTGACCACGTGCGGTACTCGTTCAGCCGGTCGACAGGCATCCCAGCCCCGAAGATGTTCGAGGCCGTGCGGGACGTCTCCTCAAGTGCTGCGATGGCGCTCTGGAGTGACGCGCCCGGAACTAGTTGAACCACTCGCTCACCGTATAGGCGGCCTCCGACGTCGATACCCATCCGCGGTGGCGGTGCGCCGAGTCCAGCGTCATTCGGCTGGCGCCCACGGTCGCACTCCTCGAACTCGCGCAGCGCGTGTCGCATCTCGCGCTGAACGGACCGCACAGCTGCGCATTGCATCCAGTGCCGCCAAGCACGATCAGCTGAAGCTCGATCAGCCCTGACCTGTTGGAAGCCGATCAGTCCGCTCCAGCCTCCTGGTTCAATGGCCGTGCACCACGCCACCGCCGTGAAACCCAAACCACGCCGAAGCCTGCACACAAGATGACGGTGGCGATCAACACGATGTAAAACGCAACCGAAAGATATCCATTGGGTGACAGCGCGGGGTTGAGAAACGGATATGGGTACCACGGCCCGCTCCCGGTAATTGCATCGGTCGCGACCGGTGCGCGCAGCAGTGTGTAGACGGCCCATCCCACCGGGAACGTAGCAATCGCTCACACAACTCGACGACGCAGCGGTGCCCTGCCTGGCGCGAACAGCCAATCCAGCAGCATGCAAATGGGGGCGATCACATGAAGGACCTCGTTTGACCACGGCACTGTCTGCCCCTGAGGCAGCGACACGTTACGCAGCAAGAGGTTGTAAACGGCGCCAGTCGTGATCATGTACGTCACGACCGCAGCCCGCAGCCCGGCAAACCAGACCGGATCGTCACCGGGGTGAGAGAACGACAGGATTGCACCGACCGCAAGGACCACCACTGCTCCAACGTTCGAAGCGATCGTGAAGAAGCTGAAAAAGTTCAGCAGGAGCGCGGGGATGCTCCCGCCTGCTACCTGGGCCTGCTCAACGCTGTGCACGAGCTGGGCAACGATCGCCGCAAGCGTCAAGAGCGCCACCGCGGCACGTGCGGCGCCGAACCCAGTTCGCACGGGCTCGATCGTAGCGGACGCGTAGTCGCGGCTGCCCGACCGCGGCCGCGGAAGGACTCGAGGCGCCGAAATGGCCACGCGTCATCGGGCCGAGCAGTACGGGCGCGCGCGCCAGAATCTGGCTCGACGAGACGGAGATCGAACCCGTTGACCGGTTCACTGGCGTGCGCTGCCTCTTCGCCACCGATGGTCACGCGTCGTGATCCGGGAGTCCGGCCGCTGTTGGGGTGACCCATAACTTCTCCTCTGGAACGCGCTTGGCGTCCGTTCTTGATAGATGGCGTCGATCATTTGCGCGTGGAACAACGACGCGACGCGCAGCGGGAGACGGCGATGGTGATTCGAGATCGCGGGGCGCGTTGAGCGGACGCAACCTGCGGATCCCGAGCCGTCTGCTGCAGCACGGTGAGTACCTCTCGAAGCGGGATCTCAGTGGTGCGGTGCGCCGCACGAGACCATGGTGAACTCGCAGATGCCACTCGCATCGTCAGCCGGAGATCGAGACGAGCGAGTGAAGCACACTCGAACGAGCGGCCACGTTCCAACAGTCCCGCCACGACGGTCGGGCCAGACGGCATCCTGAACCACCTGTTCGACTTCCGTCCGCCCCTGCCGTGCGCGTCGAGGCCAGCGCGTGCAGCTCAGGTCCACTGTTCAGATGACGGCGGCGGCGACCGATTGATCGTCTACCGCGTCGCGCTCTTCAGTCGCCGCGGGGTGGTCGACACCGATCGGGCAGTCGCAAGCCACATAGATGGGCGTGCCGTCTCGCCAACTGGTGAACACCTCAGCATGAACAAGCCCCAAGAGGCGAAGGAGGTTCTTAGGCATGTGGCTTCCTTGATATCAAGCGGGAGTTGGATCGCTACCGGGATGAAGCCGGAGCAGGCGGTGGGGGACTATCGCCACACCAGCCTTTCGCCTGCCGCCGCGCGCGGGTGAGCCAAACGATCACCGTAGGTATCTCGGAGCTGGAGCACATAGGTATCCGAGGTGCGCTGGGCGCCCAGCCGCCGCTGAACTGAGTACTACCCATAGGCGCGCTCCCGGAGAAGGTGCGCATTGCGGCGACCCCGTACCTTCGCGCTGGGATCGAACAATGCGTGCGGCCTCTGCTCGACAAACTCGAGCCCTCGACACTCCACTACACGGAGCTTCTCGCGAGCTTCGGTTCAAAGGCGCCAGTGGTGTGCGATGCAGGCGACGTTGAGGGGATCGCCCGACGCGAGCTCGGGGACTTCCTGGAGTCTCTCGACGCCGTTTATTGCCCAGAGGAGCCGCGACGGTATGCGACGCCGGGCCAGACGCTATCTGACGTCGCTGGATGAGTCGATCAACGACTGCACTGCCGCAATCGCTCGACCGAGTGTGATGCGCTCCTGCTCGATCCGTCGGTGACCCCTGTGCTGCTCGTCGAGCACTCGCAGGTACATTGCACGCTCGTCGGCGCGGAGCTGGTCCGTCTGCTTCGGAACTCCCGGGGTGAGCGCCTTTCCATACTGGTCGAGGTCAGTACCGTACTGCTCGAACTCATCGTAGGTCTCCGGATCCATGAGGATCGACTCGATGTCACGGTTGAAATCCACCCGGTACCCGTTCAGGATTTCGTAGCCATCGCGGTCGATGTCGCCCCAATACACGACGACCGGTGCTTCGCGGATCCATCGGAACGAGGCGACTGTCTTGCCGCCCCTGCCGACGCCTTCAACTGAGATGCCGCCCGCTAAAGGCGGGAAGTGCACCGCGGTGTCCTTGTTCTCCGAAATGACGACGAGCTCCGGGACGTAGGCCGGTGCAAAGCGGTCGCCAACAGTTGCCGAGTCGTGGATGCGGCCGCCAGCTGCTCGGTGGTCGGGATCGAGGTACGTGAAGTGGATGCGTGGTGGGTGCCCAGGCAGGAGACCGAGATCCTCCAGTCCGGTGAGTGCCTGGACGCCGGCTCGATGATTCTGGAGCCACTTCGCGTGGACGCCGGGGATCGGAACCTGTCGCGGGGTGACACCGAGCTCAGCGTGTGCCGGGTCCGCGAGGTACCAGACGGCAACGGTCAGCAGCAGCGCAAAGTCAATCTCCGAGTATCCGTCGATGAGCCGAATGGTCCGGCCGATGTCGAGGGCACCCGGGTATCTCTCTCGCAGCACCGCCAGTCGCTCGCGACCGCGGTCGAGTCGCTCGGGCCAGCCGCCACCAGCGATCGCCGCAGCGTGTTCGATCGACTCGACGTGTGCGTGGGTCGGAACCGATTGCCGGGTACCGCCCTTGGCCACCCGCGTCTCGTAGTCGAGCGTGACCTCCCAGCTGCGGGCCCAGTCCTGCCAGGCGACCGTCTGCGAATGGATGGCCGCGTAGTCCGCGTGCAAGTCCGCAGCCGTCGCTCGCCCCAATGGAAACGCGTACGGGAAGGCGACCAGGTCGCCGACTAGATGCGCATGCCACTTCCCCTCCAAACGGCGTCGGACGTCCGAAACGATGGTCTCGTGCGTCTTCACGCGAGGCTTCCCTCGTCGGAGGCATCCCGAATGTCGCTGATGAATGAGTAACCCTTCGGACTTTTCGTCACGGTGTGGATCAGGTCCATATGCGGCTCGAGCGCCGTCACCTTGTCGAGAGGCGCACCGATGACGAGCTGGAACCCGAGGTCCTGCCATGCCCTGACCGCGCGGCCGGCGAACTCGCTGTCAGATTTCACGAAGCCCTCGTCGAGGAACACTGGAGCGAACCGGGGCCGGGAGCGGGTTTCGTCCCCGAGTTGATAGCGCAGCGCCGAGCCGACGATGAACGCGACAAGCTCCTGTGTCTCACCCCCGGACTTGTCCCCGAGGGAGTCGTGGGTTGCGATCTCACGGCGATTCTCGTCCAGTACGACCGCGGTGATGACAACGTGTTGACGCACGTCGAGGAACCGGTCGCGCAGCGAGGTCGACGACTTCGTATGTCCTTCGGGGATGCCGATGCGGCTCATGAACTCGCGGAGCCGTGTAAACCTGGTCTCCACCTGCTGCTCGGTCAGTTCGAGGGCAAGCCCGGATGAGAGTTCGCGCAGACCACGACGGAAGGTGCTCAGATCCTCGCCTTGGAGCCGTCGCAGGTTGATCTGCAGCACGCCCTTGCCGCCGAAGGGCAGAGTGTCGAGGATTCTGTTGATCGGGCGCAGCCGGTCTCCGATGTCCTCGAGCGCCGTGTCGAACGCGTCGTTCAGGCGCAACAGATCGTCGCTCGACCACGCGGCGAACTCGCGTCGCCACTTGTCCCGCCGCTCGTGAAGTCCCTCGGACTGGATTCGGTCGAGGATCTCGCGATAGCCGTCTGCGGAAGTCGCTGAGACGCCGAGGTTGTTCTCGGGCCACTGCCGCTGATATGCCTCGAACAAGCTCTCCATCGCGCTGGTAGCGCTGCGGGCGGCGCGTTGCGCCGTGGCGGCTTCTTCCTGCAGTCGATTGCGGAGGGCTCTCATGTTCGGGCCGAACGACTTCAGGCTCGTAATGTCCCAGTTGTCCGCGAACAGCTTGTCGAGATAGGCCTGCTGGGCGTCGGTGACGCTGGCCGTCTGCCTGCCGACGATAGCGTCGATGGCGGTCTGGGCCGTGTCCTGGTCGTCCACCAGGCACTCCCACTCCTTGTCCAGCTCATCCACACGATTGCTGGCGAGGACCCTGTCCCGGTTCGCCTTTGCGTCGAGCGGCTTGATCCGCTCCTCTTCATCCTGCAGCGCGTCGAGGATTTGGTTGGCATCGCGCAGCCGGCGGACCTCGTCCTCGAGTTCGACGATGCGGCGATCGATGCCGAGGTGATCGATCTCGGCCCATATCGTGTCCTGCACCTGCACATGGGCGCTCTTCTGGGCGCGAACGTCATTAAGGCGTGCCTGCACGTCGTTCACGCGCTCGCGCACGGCGGCGATCTGCGGCTCGAGCTCGTCCAACAGCGTCACGATGTCCGCCAGCCGACGCTCGTTGGAGAAGCCGATGATGTCGCCCTCCGCCGACTCTCCGTGGGCGCCACGGTCGCCGTCGCGGGTCTGTCCGGCCGGCGTGACACGTGGCTCGCGTCCATCGAGCGATACCGCGTCGGAGATGCACAGGTGGTCGACGCCGTCGTTGCTGATTCGGTCCTGAACCCATGCCGAGAAGGGGGAGGGCTTGAAGGCAACCTTCCCCGAGATGTAATCGGGATCACCCCGCCACTCCTGGTGGTCGGCGAGCGTAACTGCCTGAAACCGGATGCGGGGAGTGATCGTGACGCCGTCGATTGCTGCGGAAAGCCGGTTGCGCGTGTGTCGGTCGACCAGAACCGTGCGGGCGATGCCTCCTAGCGTCGTCTCAACCGCCCTGCGCCAGCGCTCTTCCTCGGGGCGCACATCGATGAGCTCGGCGACGAAGGGCAGGTCGTTCATCGGGTCGAGGCCCGCGGCGTTCGCCATTCGCACGCGCGCGTCGTGGAGCCGACGCGGGACCATACCCGTGCGGCCCGTGAGGGACTTCTTCTCCTCCATCAGGTCGATCTTGCGGCTGTTCAGCGGAGACAGTTCCTTCTCGCGAATCGCCTCCGCTTCGGCCTCAAGGGACTCCTCTCTCGCGCCAAAACCCGCCAGGAAGTCGGCCGCAGCAGCCTGCGCTTCGGCGAACTGCTCTGCGGTCTCGGGCACCACCAAGCCGATGGCTTCCGTCCGGGTCTGAAACCTGAGGTTGGCTGCGTAGACCCCGTCACGGCTGCCGGTCAGGCGCTTGATCTCGCGAGCGCGCTCGTCGATCGCACCACCGCCGTTCGCACGCTTCTCCTCGGCGATCTGGGCGAGCCGCGCCTCATGGCGATCCTCGTCCGACTTGGCCTCTGCGTAAGCCGCCGCCGTGGTGGCATGGTCACGACGGTTCTCGACCACTGCGGTATCGAGCAGTGCCCGCTCGGTGCACAGCATCCACAGGCGGAAGGGGGACGGCCCGTCGTCTTCGGCCCCGAATTGGCGAATCAGCAGCGACCTCGAGTCGGCGTCGGCGAGGTCACGCTGCAAGCCCGGAAGACGTTGCAGCGCCGCAACCTTGGCTGCCTCATCGACCATCTTGCGGTAGGAAGCCTCGAGGTCCCCGAAGTGCGAGAGAGCGTCGTCGGCGGCCTGATAGGTGATGGGCCGCTCCAAGACCATCCGCTTGTAGAGGTCGTCCACGCGGCTGATCTGCATGCCGGCCTGCACACGGGCGAGCAGACGCATAGCCTTTCGACCCCCATCGCCGCCGTCGCCGATGCCAAGCCGAGTGTGCACCGTGGTCTCGAACTCACCCCAGGTGTTGTAGGTGGTCAGCCCTGCGATGCTCGCCTTGAGGGAGCGCTTGTCGAACCGGGTACTGGCCAGCTGCTCGAGGCGGGTGAGGTCGAGGTGTCCCTCGAAAGTCGCATAGGTCGTAACGACGTCGCCGCCGACGCTCGCGCCCGCCTTCGCGAAGTAGATGCGCAGCACAGTGAATCGGCGCCCGGTGTCGTTGATGAACGTCGCGGAGAGCGCGCCCCAGACGGGGCCGCCGTCACTGCCGCGCAGCACCTCGTCACGCACCTCCTCCGAGCCCGCGACACGGTTTGTGTCCATCTTCCCGCGCAGGTAGGTCAGCAGGTTGCGCTGCTCGTTCGAGCGAGCCCTACCTCCGCCGGCATCATTGGATGCGCCGTTGAACGGCGTATCCGACGGCATCATCAGCGCGATGTAAGCGTCGAGGACCGTCGACTTGCCGGTACCGCTCGCCCCCGACAACAGCGTGGAGCCGGGAGAGAAGCGCACCTCGCGATGACCATGGAAACCGCCCCAGTTCACCAGCTGCAGGGCTTCGATTCGCCACTGCGCATGCTCCATCACTGGAACTCGCTCGATCTGGATCGGCAGTTCGAGAGTCATCAGTCCTCCTCCTCGAGACCATCCAGCAGGTCGACCTCGTCGGCGGCAGCATCCAACTCGGTGGGATCGACCTCGGTCCCGTTCTGGGTCATGAACCACGTCCACAGGGCACGGAGCTTTTCGATCGGCATGAGTACCTCGATGATCGGCGAGATACGGAACCGATCCGGGTCCTTAGTTTTCAGGAGCACGCCAGCTGTCGCCAGACCGTCGATCGCCTTGACCGCACGCTTCTGGTCCATCGCGCGGTGGGTGGCGTGCTTGGGGCGCTGGTCGGCCACCTCGTCGAGCAGCGTCTGACGGTCCACGAACACGACATCTTCGCCCTCTTGTCTTTGGGCGAAGAATCTTTGCCGGAGGAAGACCATCACGATGGTCTCCTCCTTGGTGTGCGACACATCGCGGAGCAGCGACGGCAGCGGGTCACCCGTGGTGGCGGTCGCCTGACGCTTGAAGGCGACCTGGAAGCCGGGCTCGACGCGGAGCTCGAAGAACAGGTCGTTGAGACGGCTCTCGATGACGTCGCGGCTGGCGAGGAGCACGGCCCAGTGCTCGGGATGCCGCTCTGCCGAGATGTATCTGTACTTGAGTAGCGCGTGCAGGCATCGTCGTTGCTCGGGATACAGAGAGCTGGAGTCGCCCTCGAACATCGCCAGGCTGGTCTGGTCGGCTACTTCGTCCTCGACGTTCGCGACCACGTGCTCGTCGAGGGGGTCGAGGACGAAGTCGCCCTCGCCGGTCAGGGCATCGATCACAGCGGGTCCCCCTCCGGCCGGGCGACCCCAGCCGTCGTCATCGTCGAAGTCGGCATGAGGAACCGACGCGTCGTGCCGTCCGGCCGCACTGCGGAGACGGCCTCGCGCGCTGCCGGATCGATTTCCGCCCCTATCCGGGTGTACAGGTGAAGGAGGCCGAGTATCTCGACCGGACGGCGAAGGTCGTCGGGCAGTTCGTTGAAGAGGGCCGCAGCGGACTCCAGGGCGCCCGCGGCGAGCTTCTCGTCTATGCTTCGCCGCAGCTGTTCGAGGGAGGGGCCGCCCTGCTTTCGGATCTCATCGAGTGACAGCGACGCCGGGGCCTCGCGCGACACATCTTCGAGCGGCTCGGGTGCCCGCTCGTTCTCGGGATCGAAGGTCTTGAACTTCAGCCCGGCCACGTCAAGGCTCGGCGGGATGAGCTCGACATCGATATGGTCACGCGCTCGCGCGGACTGCATCCACGCCCGCATCTCGCGGTCGATGCCGCGCAGGACGAGGTCCAGCTCGCGATTCTTGATGTGGTCGTAGTTCTCGATGTGCTCGCGCAGCGTCGACGACAGGTGCTGACGCTGGGCGAGCACGTCCTTGATGCCGCGGCGGATCACATCTACCGCGGTCCGGAGCTGACGTTGCTCGTCGGGGAGCAGAGTGCCCGACCAAGGGTGCGCGAGGATGGTATCCAGGTCGGCACGCATCCGGGTCAGCCAGTCCGGCTTGCGAAACAACTCCAGCGCTCCCGAGAAGGCGCGACCCTCAGGGGTCGCGGTCAGCAAGTTGGCTGACTTCTTGAGGTAGTCGTCGACCACCTCACCAACAGGGCGCTCCTCTTCCCGGAACCACTTGGTCATCATCCGATGCATGTCGCGCACGGACTCCTCGACGCGACGGAAATCAGACGGAAGGCCATCGAGCTCACGCAGCACGTTCGAGAACTGCTCGGTCAGCTCCGCCTCGGAGGACTCCGGCACCTCCGCGCCGGACGCCAGACGATCGTGCTCGGCCTGCAACCGGGCAATCTCCTCGACAAGACGCCGTTTGCGCTCCTCTCGGTTCGGGTTCGCAGCCAGCGCCGCCTCAGAGACGACGCGCCGCATCGTCTCGATGCGGGACAGGGAAACGTTCAGCTGCGTACGCGTCGCGCGGGTGACATAGTCCATGGCCTGCCGCGCGTCGCCCGTTAGCTGATACGTCTCCTCACCACGACCCGGGTCGCGGTAGAGCCAGCGTTCGCGCACCCACTGCATGGCCAGCGCCTTCCCGTTGCCCGCCGGTACCGCGTAACCCGCAGCCCGCAGCTCACCGAGGAGAGCATCGATTCTCGTATGAAACTGCTCCACGGGAACCGGCTGCCCGTCATCGGGGAATGCATTGGCGAAAAACGGCATAGCAACGCCAGCGGACTTGCGGTCCAGCAACTTCAACGTCGGCGTATTGAGGGCTGCATCGATGCGCGCGACGTCGCCCTCGATCCCGGTTGCCATACTCCGCCCTTCGGTCCAGACTCGTTCGCCTCAGTCGACGGCCGGCTTCAGAGTCGTGAGCGCTTCGCGCAGCCCCGCCGCGATGCCTTCAGCGTTCATCGCACGCTCCTCAGCTGCGGTGACCGCCGCTGTCGCCTTCTCGACCGATGCTTCGAGTTCGGCGATGCGGCCGGCTGCGGCCTCCGCCGCGCGCTCGCGTTCGGCCTCGAGGTCCTCAACCGCGGCCGTGAGCCTCACAACGTCGGCCTCGGCAGCCGCCACCTTCGTCTCCCAGCCGGATCGGGCCTCATCGAACTCTGCCCGGGACTGGGTGCGAGCCTCGCGCCATGTCGCCTGGGCGACCGTCTGGAAGCGGGCCTGGAGGCTCTCGGGCATTGGCGCGTCAACCTGGTCGCTGGCCTGGTTTGCCCGCTCCTTCCACGCCTTCGCTGCGGCCGCCGCGGTGGCCATGCGGACGCCGGAGCGTTCGCGGACCGCGGCGGCGCTGACAGCGAGACCCTCGGTGGCCAGTTCCTCCGCAGCCCGAGCGGCCTTCTCCTCGGCAGCGGTCATCGCGCCCTCAGCCATCTCGACCTCCAGAAATGGTAACCGGTAAGGTGGTAATGGCATTACCTTACCGAATTACCGGACGTTCGGCCAGGCCGCTCAGTCCATGCACGGCTGCGCGCTCAGGGATAGCGGCCCCAAGCGATCTCGAGAGCGAACCCGGTCGGCCAAGAAGAATGCGACGACACAGCGGACGGATCATGCGCTCAGCATGTCCTGGACCTCCGACATCACCAGTCACGCCTCTCGTGAGCCGTCACTCTGGCAGCCCATCGTTAGCCCGTCTCGGGGGTACTTTTGGGGGTCTTTTCGCGTGTCTGAGGGTCGAATCAACGCGTTTCAGTGCGTAGCAGCTGGTACAGTGAACATAGATGAATTGCTGATCCAACTAGAAAACCGTGCTTCGCGCAGGGGTCAACACGTAGGGCCTGGAACCTTCAGTTGTTCTTGGTTCGAGTCCAGGTACCCCAGCACTGAGATCGTTGAGTTCCCGCGGAAGTCGGACTCCATCCTCCCTCTCGCGAGTGGCCCGATCCGGCCCGCAGTGACCAGATTGGTGACCAAAAACCCCGCAGAGCGCGCTTCATGGGCGTTTTCACGGACGAGGTACGCACCAGCCCCCACAGTTCTTCAGAAAAGGCCGAAACGGTCACAGCGACGGACCTATTGCCGAGAAGCAAAGCAGAACGACGACTCCTCCGTGGTAGCCGACCTGGTGAGGATGGTGACGCGATCAACGAGGCCGGCCTTCTGGTCAGTCTCGTCGATACCAGCGGGATCAAGTTCCACAGCTAGCACGGCGGCTAGCTAGGCGCAGTTGCGCTTCGTCGATCAGATGCGGGAGACTGGCGCGAACGCGGCTGATGGGTCCGCACACCCGTCGCCAGATGGCGCAGCTGCTGCAAGTCGGACCCTCGGCACAAAGGAGTGCAAGATGAGGGCATCCTCCCGGCTGTATGTGGTGTTCGCGGTCTGCGTCGCTTTGATTGCGACGGTCATCGTGACGACCGTGGTGACGGCCGGACCAAAAGCCCCGGACTTCACGCGCACCGCCTCCATTGCGAGTGCGGATGCAGAGGCACTGCTCGCCGCGCATGATATGTCGTCGCTGTCTCTGGCGCTGGTCGCCGGCGACGATGTGGCGTGGTCTGAGACATTCGGGGCGGTGGACACGAGCGCTACCGCGCCGACCGATCAAACGCTGTATGGCATCGGATCTGTCAGCAAAGTCGTCACGACGGTCGCGGTCATGCAACTGGTCGACGCCGGCGAGGTAGACCTGGATGCGGCGGTCGTGGACTACATCACTGATTTCCGGATGGCCGATCCCGGATACGCGCAGATCACTGTGCGCATGCTGCTGAACCACTCGGCCGGGTTCCCCGGGTCCGATTACGCCGATGCCTTCACCACGGCACCGTTCACCGGCTATGCCGACCAGATGCTCGCCCAGCTCGCTCAGTCTCGGCTCAAGAGCATGCCGGGCTCGGTCGCGGTGTATTGCAACGACTGCTTCACCATGGCCGGCCTCCTCGTCGAACGGGTGAGCGGTATGCCCTTCACCGAATACGTCCGTGCCCGGGTGTTGGAGCCGCTGGGCATGACCCGGTCGATGTACCCCACGGTTCCGCTCACCCCCGGCGACTTCGCACCGGTGATCATCGACGACGTCATCCAGCCGGCGGAATACCTCAACCTCTACGCGTCAGGTGCCCTCTTCTCGACGCCCGGGGAAATGGCGCGGCTGGCAGCGGTGCTGCTGGGCGATGGAACATGGCATGGCGAGCAGATCATCTCCCCCGCTTCGATCGAGGAGATGGGTCTGGACCAGGTATCCGGCAGCCTGGATCCCATCGCCTCGACGGGTTTCCGGTACGGTCTCGGATGGGACACGGTGACCGATCCGGGGCTGGCGGCGATCGGTGCACGAGGGTGGACCAAAGGCGGCGACACCCGGGACTACCACGCGACATTCATGCTCGCTCCCGACTCCGACGTCGCGGTGGTCATCACCGCCGCCGGACGGAAGGCCGGTTCGGGGATGCTTGCAACGCTCGCGCAGACGGTCCTGCGCAGCGCGATCAACGAGATCGACGGTGTCACGCACACGCCTGCGGCGGTGGATGCAACCGCCCCTGCAAAGACGAATGCCGCGCACGACCAGCTGGCGGCGATGGTCGGGTCCTACGCCGGATCGTACCTCGTGCGCGTCGAAGCGACCTCCGAGGACTCACTCGCCGTCGACGCGTTCGCGGGTGGGGAATGGCTGCCGCCGGAGACCTACACGCTGCGCAGCGACGGTCTCTTCTGGAGGACCACCGAGCCGGCGCGGTCGTTGCAGACCCGCACCGCGTGGGGACGGACCTACCTCGTCCTGCAGGTTCCCGATGAGCACGGCATCTTCCTGGACACCTCGATCCTCGGGGAGAAGGTCTCACCGAACGGCGCGCTCGGGGCTGCCTGGAAGCAACGGGTGGGCCGAACGTGGGTGAACGTCACAGAGCGTTCGGACTCTCTGCTCTGGAACGGAAATCCCACCTTGACCATCGCAGACCCGGATGACACCGGTTACCTCTGGGTCACCCACGCACAGGGCTCGACCCCCATCGATCCGCGCGACAGCGACGATGTCGGGGTGATGTTCGTGCAGCTCCCCGCGGTGAACGGGCGCGACATGAACGACCTGCGCATCGTCCCCCGCGATAGTGAGGAATGGGTGCAGTTCGGCTCGGCAATGTACCGACCCGCCGAGAGCATCCTCCCGCTGGAGCACGGCGAGGTGCGGATCACCATCGGTGACGATGCCACGGCGGAATGGCGATCCGTCCCCGTCGACACGCGGCTCGAGTCGACGGGGGACGGCGTCTGGCACGCCTACACACCAGACGGGGACCCGATCGAGGTGGCAGCCGGCTCGGGCGTGCTGCCGGCCGGCTCACTGGTCGCCGTGTTCGGCGCCGCGGGCGCGACCGTCACGCTCAGCGCTGAGCTGGCCTGACTCGGAGTTCGCCCTCGAGCCTCAAGTGCTCATGTGGGGTTGCATCCTTCGGTGCAGCGGATGCCGCGAGGCGAGCACTCTCAGGCTGCTGACGTTGGATTTGTGTGCGACTACGCGATGCGCGACGACGCAATCCCGTTTAACCCGGCGCGACACGTGCAACGCCTGCCGCTGCCGGAGAAGAAAACAGCGGTGCTCACTCCGCGCAGATCGCGGGCATCCACGAGCTCATGGAGCACTGGCGCGAGGACAGCGGCATGAGCCTGCGCCCGAACTACCGCGTGCTCATCGACGGCATGGACATCATGCTCGGCACCTCCGCCCGCGTCGAATGCATCGGGCTGTGCCGCTGCGATGTCGACATGACCGCAAGCCCGCCGACGCTGCTCTTCCAAACCGCGACCGGATTGCCGATGAGCGTGAGCAACTACGAGTGGCTGTTGCGCTCTTTCGTCGACGATAACGGCGACGCGCTCACCGCCATCGGCGTCGACTCCGACCGCCACTCCACGCACATCTACCGGCGCACAGTTGCAACCCTCGTCGAACAGGCCGTGGGCATCACCCTCGCCTCCCGCCTGCTCGGGCACGCGAACTAGCAGATCACCGCGCCAGCTATGTCGCCTCTGCCGAGGAGGTCGACCCGATCACGATCGACATCCTCGACGCGATGCTTGGGCAGGGAAGGCCGTTGTTGGTCAGCTCGCGAGGGCGCGCGCCTTCACCGCAGCGAGGTCGCGCTCCAGGCGTTCCAGTGCGACACGCAGGTCGTCACCTTCATGGCTGGCGAGTCCATCGAGGATGAACCCGCGGGCCAGCGTCGAGACGGGCACGCCGTTCGACGCTGCCAGGGCTTGCAGCGCCTCGAGTGTCTCCGGCGGGACGCGCAGCGTCAGCAGGGGAGAAGGGCCGCGGTTCGGCTTCGTCCACTCGCCCTCGGGAACGCCGTCTCGGTACTCAGCAGTGTCGGCGTCAAGCTCAGCGCGGATCGCGTCGCGCGTTTCGTCGGGAATCCGATCGTTCATCCTTCTCGCCTTCCTTCGTAGAGCTTCCGGTGTGCCTCGTTGGCCGTCCACGCGTTGCCGCCGCAGAGCCGGCCTTCATGTCTCACGACGATGACGACCAGCAACTCGCCGCGAGTGCTGCTCCAACCGAGGTAACGGTCCGACTTACCGGAACGGCTCCCGGGTCGGGGGATCGCGGCAGAGCATCCGGATCGTCGATCGCTGCCTCGGCTTCATCGGGCGTGACTCCGTGCCGCTCCCACATGTACGCGACGGCCTCGGAATCCCACTCGACATCGGCCAAAGCTCAGTGTATAACACGTGTCTTACGTCGAGCACGAGTAGCTGCTGAGAGATCGAGAACCTCTGGACGTTGTTCGGGCTGCGCTCTCGCGTGAGACAGCGCTTGACGCCTATGATCTGGGCGACATCAACACCAACCGCATCCACGTGACCGTGACGAGGCACCGCCGGTTCCGCCGCGCGGGCGGTGACGGATATGTCGTCCATTATGAGGAGCTTGATCCGCAGCAGATCGGGTGGTGGGATGAGATTCCTACGGTCACGGCGGTGACGGCGATCGCTCAGTGCATCGAGTACGGCGCGCCGACATACTTGCTGCGTCAGGCGTTGGAGCGCGGGCATGCTCGAGGCTACCTGAAGACCGCGGAGCGCGACGCCTGCAGCAGATGCTGGAGGTGCGTCGGTAGTGATGGCCATGCGGCATCAGTTCTCCTACTGATGAAATTCCTTTATGACCCTATTCGTGGAGTACAAGCAAGCAACGCGCGAGGCTGAACTGGCGCAACTGCGGCGCGTGCTTGCGGCGCGTGCTTGCGGTGCGTGCGATGCTTCTTGACGGGGACTCGCAGCGCGACATCGCCAAACAGCTTGGGGTGACGCAGCCCGCAATCAGCTGTCAGGTTGCTCGCGAGCGCACGGACGGCGCGCGGCCGAGCGATCTCGTCACGGCGGGGCGCGCGGTTCTTCGGCAGGTTGCCAAACGACGGGGTTTCACGAAGCTCGCCGACCTCGCTCAGGAGATGGGGATCGCGTCGGCAAGCATCTACGCGTGTTTCGGCAGCAAGGAAGACCTGTTCCGCCAGGTCATGGCGTTGTACACGGCGACGGCCGGCGCCCCGCCGCGTCAGGCGTTGACCGACACACCGACGACGCGCATGGCGATCGAGCGGATGCTGTCGGCCACCGTCGACCAGATCACCAGCGCCGACTCGCCCCATTACTGCATGCTCGTGCTGGCTGCGCCGACGGGTGCGATCGAGAACGACGCGGTCCTGGAGTTCCTCGCCGAAGGCCGACGCGGCCAGCGCGCCGCGATCCGTGCTCGGCTGGAGCGCGGTGTCGCCGAGGGCGACCTCGCCGCATCCGCAGATTGTGACGCGTTGGCGCGCTATTACGCGACCGTCGTACAGGGGCTTTCGATCCAGGCGCGCGATGGTGCGACGCGGTCGGAGCTCGACGATGTGGTCGCGTGTGCCATAGCCGCGTGGGACGCTCTTGCCCGATAACCTGTGGCCGACGACATCAGTCTCGCCCGGCCGGCAACACGTTCCGATCGCTTTCAGCCGGTCGCTTTCAGCCGATCGGGGAAGTTGGCGAAGAAGATGGCGAAGCCGGCGCGACAATTGACGTCGCGCGACAGGACAGCCTCGATCGCGCCCTACTCGAGACTGACGCGGTGATCAACTGCGCCGGCCCGTTCTTCGACACCGCCGAAGCCGTGGCTGCGAACACTACCGGAGCCGATTTCGGAATTGATGGCGGAATGGTGGACACGCCGTGAACCGTGCCACAACAATAGATTTCTCACGATGAAAGGTGCGACCGATGGCCGGAACGCTAACAGAGTCTGAACTCGCCGAGATCAAGGAAGCCAACGCCTCGGGCAAACGCTCCGTCGTGTTCGTGCACGGGCTGTGGCTGCTTTCGGGCAGTTGGCGCCGTTGGCGTGACGAATTCGAGGCAGCCGGGTACGCGACGATCGCTCCGGCGTGGCCAGACGACCCGGAGACGGTTGACGCCGCGCGCGCAAATCCAGAGGTCTTCGCACACAAGATGGTGCAGCAGGTGACCGATCACTACCTCGAGGCTGTCACCGCACTCTCGGAAGCCCCTGCGCTTGTCGGGCACTCGTTCGGCGGCCTGATTGTGCAAAAAATGGCCGGTGAGGGCGCCTCCGCCGCCACCGTCGCGATCGATAACGCGCCGTTCAAAGGCGTGCTTCCGCTGCCCGCTTCTTCGCTGAAGTCGGCGTCGCCGGTGCTCGCAAATCCTGCCAACCGAAAGAAGGCGGTGGCTCTCACGTTCGAGCAATTCGTCTACGGGTGGGCCAACAACCTCGACGAGGCAGAAGCTCGCGAACTGTACGACGAGTATCACGTGCCGGCATCCGGAGTGCCGCTCTTCCAGGCTGCCGTCGCCAATTTCAATCCTTTTGGCGGCGCGACAGCTGTGGACACGAAGAACCCTGACCGTGGCCCTCTGCTGATCATCGCCGGCGACGCCGACAACACCGTTCCCCTCGCGATCACGCGCGCCTCATACAAGATTCAAGCGAAGAATCCGGGCGTGACAGAGATCGTCGAGATTCCGGGTCGGGGGCACACCCTCGTCATCGACCACGGATGGAAAGAAGTGTCCGACGCAGCCCTCAGCTTCGTGCAGGAGCATTTGCCGACGGAATGACGGCCGCCTGACGGCCAGGTCCAGGCATTGCCTGAGCCGTTCGTCGAAGTTTGCCGGCCATCCGCATGACCGCGCGTACGCCCGGCCGGCTGGCGTCGAGCGGTAATGTTTTTCCGGGTAACGTGTTGCCGATTGGGGGGGGCGGGGCATGTCCGCGTTGATGCTGATGGGCTTAGCCGCAGTGTTGCTGTGGTCGCTCGTGGCGCATCGGTTCGAGCGCTGGGGTGTCGCCGGGCCCGCGGTGTTCGTCGTCTTGGGGGCGGCCACGACGGTCTGGGACCTCCCCGCGTATGCTGCGGTGATCGACGCCCCTGCAAGCGAAAAAGTCGTCGAGGTGATCCTGGCGATTGTGCTGTTCGTCGATGCCACTGAAGTGCGTGGAGGCATCTTCGGCCGCGAGCCGCGGGTGACCCTGCGGCTCGTGCTCATCGCCCTGCCGTTGTCGTTGATCCTCGCCGCGGTGGCCAGTGCCCTCTTGATTCCCGAATCGTTGCTGCTGATCGGCGTGATCGCGTGCGTGATCATGCCGACGGACTTCGCCCCGGCGGCGAACATCCTGCGGTTCAGCCACGCTTCAACCCGGGTGAGGCAGATCCTCAACGTCGAGAGCGGATACAACGATGGGCTCATCTCTCCGCTTTTCGGCATGGCTCTGCCGATGGCGGTTGCGCTCACCACCGTGCTGCATGCCAAGCCGGGCGAGAACGACGACGCCGTGGTCGGCTCGAACCTGCACCAAACGGCGGATGCGTTCCTGAACGCCGTGCCGGCATCCGTCGTTGCGATCGTGGTCGGGGTCGTGCTCGGCGGCGTGATCGGCGTGGCAGTGCGCGTATTGTACCGACGCGGGATTTCGAACGAAGCGGGCGTGCGGTTCGTGATGCTGCTCTTGCCCCTGATCGCGTACGCGATTGCGACGATCCCGGTATTGAACGCGAACGGTTTCGTCGCAGCCTTTGTGGCGGGCCTCATGTATCGAATCACCCGGACGAGGGGGCAACAGGAGCGGGTGATCCCACACTCTGAGCTGATGCTCGTCGACGAGATCGGCGTGCTGACCACGAGCATCGTCTGGTTCATGCTCGGCGGGGCGGCGCTGCTGGCTTTCACGTCAGGATTCGACTGGCGCGTGCTCGTGCTCGCAGTCCTCGCCCTGACGGTGTTGAGGATCGTCCCCGTGTATTTTTCGCTCTTGGGCAGTTCAGTCGGTTGGCGCGACCGGCTGCTCATCGGTGCTCTCGGACCGCGCGGCACAGCGACGATTGTGTTCGGCCTGCTTGCCTACAACGCTCTGCCGAATGAAGAAGGCAGTCTGGTGTTGCTCGCGACGGTAATGACGGTAGTCGGCAGCGTGCTGCTGCATGGCGTCGCCGCGCCGCTCGTGCTGCGCCGAATCGCTCCGGTCGGTTCGGTGCCAGCCACGGTAGCGGTGGAATAGCACGCCGGCCCACCACGAGCGCAAGCGCACCTGCCGCGATCCAGCCCGTGCTTTTCTTCTTGCTCTACGGTGCTTAGCTGACCTGAGCTTGGCTGACCTGGGCTGGACTAATCGGGGCCTGACTCCGCCGATGATGCCGCGATTCGTTCATGGTGACGCTCCTCCCACTCGCATTTCATACGAGAGTCGCGCACGGAGCTAGGAGTTCCATACGAGCATCCGTTGGATGCTCTGCGTGTATCCTGTCAGAATTCCGATTGGCTGTCACACCGCGTCCGGGTCGCCCCAACCGGGACCGCCGAATCCCATTTCCTCAGGGGCAACATCGCGAGTCGTCTGCGTAAACTGCCAGCGGTGCCCGGCCAGATCCTCCACCGTGCACGCGCGTTCGCCGTATGCGTATTCGGTCGGTTCCTGGAGTATTCGTGCACCCCGCGAGCGCACGCGTTCGAACTGGGCATCGACGTCGTCCACGCGCACCTTCAACAGGTGGGTCTCCGTGTGCGCTTGTGGCTGCTGCCGCTCGCCGCTGACATCGGCAACGATCATCGCCCCGTCAGCTCCGATCTGCAGCTGCGATCGGTGCGCGTCGCCCACGCGGACCCGCTCGACGAACCCGAAGACATCCGTGAGCCAGGCTACCGCGGCACGCACATCCGGGTAGACAAGCACAGGAACGACCGTCACGGGCGGGGCGGACCTGTTGTTGATCACAGGGCGATCATAGGCTCGCGCCGCGGTCACGGCCAGTGCCACATTCAGCCCTGCTCTGCGGCCCATCCGGCAACGCGCTGCGCGCTGTCTTCGTCGGAAAGGTCCTCGACGCGCGTCATGATCGACCACCTCACACCATACGGATCGCGGATGCTTGCGAAGCGATCTCCCGACACGAACGTCGATATCGGCTCCCGGATGGTTGCTCCGGCTTGCACGGCGCGCTCGAGAAGGCCATCGGCATCCGAGCAGTAGAGCCCAAGCGAATAGCTGTCGGCCTCACCGCTCGGGGCGGCAATCAACTGGTAGTCGGGATTGGGTTCACCGAGCTGCAAACGCCCGTGGCCGAAGTCGAGTTCGGCATGAGCGACGACGCCGCCGAACTCGGTCACACTGATCACGCGGGCGCCGAACACGGTCTGGTAGAACGTGATCGCCTGCTTCGCAGACGGGATCGCGAGAAACGGAGTCAGGCTCGTATAGCCATGCGGAATGCCGTGGTTCGTGTGCTCGCCGTCGGCCGCGATGATCGCTTCGGATTTCATGGTGTTGGTCATGGGAACGACGGTACGAGGTGGCGTACCGTGAGGGCTTGGAGATTTGCGACAAGCCGCGATTTGCGACAAGCCGCGATTCGCGACAAGCCGCGATTCGCATGAAACCGCAGATCGAAGGTCGGAGGTGACCGGTGGAGCGTTCATTCAAGGGCATCCTCTATCCGACCCGACTGCCCGATTTTCACCGCATACCGGCCCCCGACATCGTCGCACACCTGGTCCAATGGTTTTGGATACCTGAATGGGACATCGAACCGGGGCGCACATCGCGCCAACAACTGATCGCGTATCCGACCTCGAACCTCGTTGTTCTGCCAAGCACAGTGGAGTTCGCCGGCCCGGCGACGCGGGCATCGCATCGCGATCTGACCGGCCGCGGCTGGGCAGTCGGCGCACTGCTGCGTCCTGCCCTGGTGCCGCACCTGATCGAGGACCCCGGCCGCATGCGCGATCGGTTGACGATGCTGCCGCTGCCCGAACTGCAGAGCGCCGTTTCCTCGGCCATGGCCGGGGCCGACCCGGAAACTCGGCGGCGCACCGCGGTCGGTTCGTTTGTGGACTGGCTGGTGGCGCAGCATCCGGAAGTCTCCGAGGAAGGAGAACGTGCGAACCGGATGATGCACATCATCGCGACGGATGCCGACGTGCGGCGAATCGACGATATCTCCGGTCGGCTTTCGGTTTCGTCCAGGACTCTGCAGCGAATTGCGAGAAAGTATGTCGGACTCAGCCCGTCCGAGTTGATCAGGCGTCGTCGGCTGCAGGATGCGGCCGAGCGGGTGCGAACCGATCCGGTCGCAGATCTTGCCGCCCTTGCTGCCGAGCTCGGATACGCCGATCATGCCCACCTCACCAACGACTTCCGGATGGTGCTCGGTTTCACGCCGAGTGACTATCGCCGCAGCATTCAATCGTGAAATAGTGCGCTTGCGGGGTGTATCTGCAGGCACGATGTCTGGTTTGCTCGATCGCCTACGACCTCTGAGGGACAGCGCCAAACCGGTGCCGCGAAACGCGAGGTGACCATGAAGTACATGCTGTTGATCTATGGAACCGAAGCGGCCTGGGCGGCGATGACTCGGCCCGCCTTCGAGGCGCTGATGGCGAAGCATGCCGCACTTCAGCAGGAGTTGCGAGCGTCAGGCGAGTTCATCGACACGAACGAGCTGGTGACCGAGAACTCCAAAGTGGTGCGCACCTCCCACCGTGCAGTCGAAGTCACCGACGGCCCGTTCGTCGAAGTCGAGGAGGTGCTCGCCGGGTATTATCTGGTTGAATGCGACAGCATCGAACGCGCAACGGCGATCGCCGCGACGCTGGGCGAGGCCGAGTTCGGTTTGGTCGAGGTGCGCGCGACGACTCGTGAGCCGGACCATTGAGCTGACTTGGACCGTCCGCTGGTCGAGCTGTCGGGTCTCGATACACGTCCTCGCTGGCGCTCGGGCGTTACTCGACCGCCGGGGTTGTTGGTCGGACTGTCGGGTCTCGATACACGTCCTCGCTGGCGCTCGGGCGTTACTCGACCGCCGGGACTGTTGGTCGAGCTGTCGGGTCTCGATACACGTCCTCGCTGGCGCTCGGGCGTTACTCGACCGCCCGGACTGTTGGTCGAGTAGCCCGCGAGCGCAGCGAGCAGGCGTATCGAGACCACCGATTCCTCGGTCAGCCACCCGCCGGCGTGAGTGCGGCGACGATCGTCTGCGCACCGGCCCAGTACGGCGCGTAATGGTTTGGGTCGTCGTTCACTTGCACTGCGTGCGCCGCTTCGGTCGGCGCCATAGTCTGCCAGCCATCAAGGCTGGTCAACTTGTTGAAGAAGTTGGTTGCGGAGATGTATGGATCCATCCGATCGGCCAGCGTGCCCCATGCGCCGTTGTCGCGCTGCTGGAAGAGCCCGCGACTGTCAGGGCCGGCAGCATCCCCGTAGTCGAGCACCCGAAGTCCGGACTCGCCCATCGCCGTCATCACGCCGACGGCTTGTGTGTGCGTTCCGATGCCCTGTGCGCGTGCCGCATTCATGATGTACGCGGCATTGATCAGCCGGTCTTGGCAGTAGCCGGCGACCGGGCCGGCCGGCACGGTGATGCCACCGACGTTGACCGGCGCCGCGGCAGGGCAACTGATCGAGGGGCTCGCAGATGATGCACCGGATGCACCAAATGCACCGAAGGCCGACGAATTGATGGCGACGACGGCGCCGCAGATGGCAAGACATACCAGAACCGCCGTGATGGCAAATGCTTTGCGCACGCTGGTGCTCCTGCGGGTCGATCATGGCAGCCGCGGGTCGGCCTGCGCGCAGTCGACCATACGGACCGACCCTCCACGGTCGGTATGAGCAGCCTGGGAGTCGGCCTGTTCAGGCGTGCTTGCGCGCCCGCGGGCCTGCGATCAGCCGCTCGACAGGGCCGACGAGCCACTGGTTCCAGATGGCGAGGAATGCGGTCATCGCCGCTCCGGTGTACAGGATCGACCCGATGACATCCGTCGGATAGTGCACGCCGATGTACAGGCGTGACCACGCCACGAACAGCACGCACACCGCGCCGATGATGATCGCCCACTTCTGCCCGCGGCGCCGGCGATACAAGAAAACAAAGCCGAGTGCGAGCGCCATCGCCAAACAGGTGTGCCCACTCGGGAAGCTGTCGAGGGTGACCTCTGTCGACAGCGGGTGGGCGAGCAGGTGGAAGTCGGGGCGGGGCCGGTGCACGATCATCTTCACGAGCTCAGAGCTGAGCCATCCGCCCGCTACGACCAGCAGAAACGTCAGGCCGACCATCCGATCGCGCGTTCGCCAGAACACGGCCAGCGAGACGAGCACCACGATTATGAGCCCCATTGTCGGTGAGAGCACCCATTGCACCGCAAGTGTCACCGAGTCCCAGAACGGAACGTGAGCACGGCTGAGCCACTGGTCGACCCCGATTTCGGTGTGCGCCCACGAGGCGGACCCGGCGAGCACCTTTGCGACCCCGATGACGACGAATACAACCAGCACTGAGACGATCAGGGTCGCCCAGAATCGCCGGAATGGTGCAAGCATTCCGCGGAAGCGGGCACGCTGTTCTGCGCGAGTGAGAGTGTCGGTTGTCATTCGATCCTTAGCTTGTTCGACTTTTGATCTCAGCGTGCGGTGGCGGTTCTAAGATCTCTCGAAGACGGCACTTAGCGAAGCGGATCGAATCTACGGTACACGTCCGGTACGGTGCCGCCCGTCATCGCCTCGGCCAGGAACTTGCCGGTGAGCGGACCGAGCGTGATGCCCCACATGCCGTGACCTCCTGCCACGTGCACGCGCGGTGAGTGGGTCTCACCGATCAATGGGAGCCCATCCGGGGTGCACGGCCGCGAACCGACCCACTCCTCGCGCCGGTCCGCCCAGTCGATCCCGGTGAACATCGGCTTCGCCGCGTTCATGACCGCGCTGATTCTGCGCGGGTCAAGCGGTGCCTCCGCTGAGCGGAACTCCATCATTCCGCTGACCCGGAAGCGGTCTCCGAGCGGCGTGCACGCGACGCGCGCGGCGGGAAAGTAGATCGGTCGGGTCGGCATCGCATCCGGTACGACGGTGAAGCTGTATCCGCGCCCGGCTTGCACGAGTTCTCGCACTCCGTACGGGTGCGCCAACGCGCCCAACCAGGTTCCGGATGCGATCACGACGGCATCCGCGGCGACCGGTTCTCCCGAGGCGGGCACGATCTCGACGCCAGAGCGGCCTCGGTCACGCACGTGCGTCACATCGAATCCGGTCACGATCTCGGCACCGCGCTTGCGCACTGCCCCGGCCAACGCCTCGACGAACTTCGGCGGATTGATGAAGTGCTGCCCGTGCAGCTTCACACCGAATTTCACTCCCGGCCCAAGGGCCGGTTCAAGCTGACGCAACTCGTCGCCGTCCGACAGTTCGTAGTCAACGGCACCGCCCGCTGCAACAATGCCGTTGAACTCATCGAGCAAGCCCGCTCGCTCCTTCTCAGTGGCGAATCCGGCGAGAAACGGTTCGGCGAGCTGTGTCTGTTCTGCGACGCCGCCATTCGTGAGCTCGTCGAACGCGTCCATTGCCATGCCGGCAACTTCGGCGTAGACCGCCATCGATGATCGCCAGAAGCCGGGAGTGCAGTGCCGGGCGAAGCCCACCAGAAAGCGCAACAGCTTCGGACTCAAAGTGAACGGAATGTACAGCGGCGCAGATGGGCGCATCACGGCACTGATGCCGTAGGCAAGCACAGCAGGCTCCGGAAGTGGGATTGTCAAAGCTGGCGCAATCCAACCCGCGTTGCCCCAGGACGAGCCGGCGTTGACTGCGGTCCGTTCCACGATCGTGACGCGCACCCCGTGCTCTTGTAGAAAATATCCCGTAGACAGGCCGACCATGCCCGCCCCGACGATGACGACGTGATCCAGGCCGGCCACTGCTGATCCCTTCGTTGGATACTTCTCATCCTGGCATCGTGTCGGAGAATAGACGAACGCGGTGCAGTCGTCGCACCGATCAGAGGGAGCGCACGATATGCAAGCCGTGGAGTACAACCGCACGGGCGGTGCAGAGGTTTTGCGACTTGTCGAGAGGGAACTGCCTGCGGTCGGCCCCCGCGAGGTGAGGGTGCGGATCGTGGTTGCCGGCGTGAACCCGACGGACTGGAAATCGCGTCGAGGAGCAGGTGACGGAACTGCGCTGCCGCAACCGCAGGTGCCGGGCCAAGACGGCGCCGGCATCGTCGACGCGGTCGGTGACGGTGTGGTCGATTTCGCGCCAGGCGACCGGGTTTGGGTGTGGGATGCCGCGCAGTATCCCGGCGGGGGTACGGCGCAGGAATACGTGACACTGCCCGCACGACAGGTCGTCGCGCTGCCTGGTCCTGCCTCGTTCGACCTCGGCGCCGCGCTCGGCATTCCTGCGCTGACCGCCCATCGGGCGCTGACAGCATTCGAGCACGCGCCCGCGCAACTCGCGGCAGGGAGCTTGAGCGGTCGAACCGTGCTCGTGACGGGCGGCGCCGGCGCTGTCGGCCATGCCGCCATCGAATTGGCCTGCTGGGCCGGTGCCACCGTGATCACGACAGTGAGCAGCGCGCAGAAGGCGGCACTCGCCGCGCGTGCCGGCGCGCAGCACGTCATCAATTATCGAGAGGCGGATGTGGAAGCCGGGATCCGCGGCATCCGCCCCGATGGGGTCGACATCATCGTCGAGGTGAACCCGCTCGCGAACCTCGAACTGGACCAGAGTGTGATCGCTCCGAATGGCACCATCGCGCTGTACGCGGCGGACACGGGTGCCGTGCTCGCACTGCCGGTGCGCGCGAACATGACCAAGAATGTTCGGTACCAGTTCATCCTCACGTACACGACGACGGTGGCCGAGAAGGATGCCGCGGTGGCTGCAGTCAGCGAAGCTGTGGCGGATGGCGCGCTGCACGTCGGTGAGGCCTCCGGGCTGCCACTCATCCGCTTTCCGCTCTCGCGCACAGCCGACGCGCACCGTGCGGTCGAAGTGGGCGCCGTCGGCAAAGTGTTGATCGATGTGGGCGCCTGACTGATCTCGAACAAAACCGCGCATTGCAATCCGGCGCGTGGGGAGTCAGGCTGAAGTCGGGCCGAGTTCACGCCAATGCACACGTGCCCGGTCAGCGGAAGGAGCAACGACCGTGATGCCATCCTCTATTCCGACCCAACCGCCGCTCAATCTGAAGCCGGGCTTCTCGCTGCAGCTCCATCGGGGCGAGACGCTCACCATCGCTGTCGTAGGAATCATTGTCGGGGTCATGGCCTTGATCTGGCAGGACGCCACCCTGGTACTGATCGGAGTGCTGTTCGGCGCGTATTTGATCGTTGCCGGAATCGTGCGCATTTCCGCCGCAATGGTGTCCAGGCATGTCCGCGGCGGCCAACGCTTTCTGATCGGCCTGCTCGGGCTCCTGATCCTTGTAGCAGGCGTCATGTGCATCGCCGATCCAACGCAATCGATCGTCTTGTTGGCCTTTGTGATCGGCGTCGGCTGGATCGCCAACGGCGTGATCGACTTGATCGGGGCCGCGGCACGCACCATTTATCCGCGCTGGTTCGGCGTGATCGGCGGGCTGTTTTCACTCCTCGCCGGGCTTGTCGCGCTGACCCTGCCGGTGCTGACGTTGCAGGCGTTCGTCGTCGTCGGAGCAATCCTGCTGATCGCCATCAGCATCATGTCGTTGCTGACCTTGCCGCGACGGGCACCCACGACAGCCTGGTGAGTAGCCGCGCTCCCGGTTAGAGCAGCGGGGGGTACCGCGGCGGGCGCGGCGGCGGCGGTGGCGGCACGACCTTTGCGGCAGTGACATCGTGCAGAGCGAGGGTAACGGTGCCGTGCCGTGTTTCGATCACGCACTGACTCGCCGAACGGTCGCGCAGGTAGCCGAGCGCGTCGGTGAATCCGCCTGCGATGCGCGTGCGCACCGTCATCCGGGTGCCGATGGCAACCCCCTGGATGAGTTGCACCGGGTCTGCCATAGCGCCAGCTTAGGGCGGCGGGGCGGCATAATGGCCAGATGCGACAGACATCGACCGTACCGGGTTCTCGGATCGTCGGCCTCGGCCATTACCAGCCGGAGCGCGTGCTGACCAATCAGGAACTCGCAGGCATGGTCGACACGACCGACGAGTGGATTCAGACGCGCACAGGCATCCGCACCCGCCATATCGCTCGTGATGACGAATCGGTGCCGGAGCTCGCGACGAATGCCGCCAGGAACGCACTGGCAGACGCAGCACTCGAGATCGCCGATGTCGACATGATCATTGTCGCCTCGACGTCGATGCTCGATCACAGCCCAAACGCCGCCGGACGGGTCGCCGCCGCACTCGGCGCGCGTTCACCGGTGATCATCGACGTGAACGTCGCCTGCTCCGGGTTCGAGCACGCGATGGCGCTTGCCGACAACGCGATTCGGGCGGGCTCGGTGCGTACAGTACTCGTGATCGGGGCGGAGAAGTTGTCGGCCATCACCGATTGGACCGACCGCGCGACCTGCGTTCTGACCGCAGACGGCGCCGGTGCATTCGTGCTCGCTGCGACAGCTGATCCGCGAGTCGGACCCGTGGTGTGGGGGTCAGAGCCGACACTGTCGCATGCCATCGAAGTCGAAATGCCGGAAAACCACTTCACGCAGGACGGCCGAGCGATCTTCCGCTGGGCGATCACGGAGGCGGCAGCACACGCCCGATCGGCGGTGGAGCAGGCCGGGCTCACGCTCGAGGACATCGAGGTGTTCGTGCCGCACCAGGCCAACCTGCGCATCATCGAACCTCTCGCCAAGCAGCTCGGGCTCGAGTCGAAAATCGTCGTGACGGATGTGATCGAATCAGGTAACACGTCTGCTGCGAGCATCCCGCTCGGGCTCTCGAAATGGTGGCACGCCGGCAGAATCCCTGCCGACGCGCCCGCACTGTTGTTCGGGTTCGGCGGGGGTTTCGCCTACGCCGGGCAGGTCGTCATGACCCCCCAGAGGTAGCGGCGATGTCCTTTCCACTGACCATCGGCTATGCGGCGATGTTGGAGCAGTTCGCGCCGATGGAGGCCGTTGAGCTGAGTGCGTATGCCGAGTCGCACGGGTTCTCGGGAGTGATGGCCGCCGACCACTTTCAGCCGTGGGTTCCGGCGCAGGGGCAGGCCTCTTTCGTGTGGAGTGTACTGGCCGCGATCGGAGAACGCACCCACGGGGATTTCGGGCCAGGGGTCACCACGCCGAGTTTCCGCTGGCATCCTGCGATGCTGGCGCAGGCATCCGCGACGCTCGGGGCGATGTATCCGGGGCGGCATTGGCTGGGTGTCGGCTCGGGGGAGGCGCTGAACGAGCACATCGTCGGCGCTTACTGGCCCGAGGCTCCGGAACGCATCAATCGCATGTTCGAGGCGGTCGAAGTCATTTCGAAGCTGTTTTCCGGTTCGCTTTCCGGCAACGACGTGAAGCACGCGGGCCCGCACTTCAAACTCGAGTCGACTCGGCTGTGGACCATGCCGGAGACCGCCCCGGACATTCTCGTTGCGACAGCCGGACCGGTGACCGCCAAGCGGGCGGGTCGGCACGCGGACGGGTTGATCACTGTCGGCGCACCATTGGAGAAAGTCGGCGGGTTGATGTCGCGATTCGACGCCGGTGCGCGTGAAGCGGGCAAGGATCCGTCGCAAGCTCCGAAAGTGTTGCAGTTGCATCTGAGTTGGGCGCAGACCGATGAGCTGGCCCTCGCGAACGCGCTGCGTGAATGGCCTAACGGCGGCATGCGGTTTCCGAAGGCGGACATCCGCTCACCGTTCGAGTTCGAACAGCTCGCCAAGCACGTGCGGCCGGAGGACTTCGAGGGCCGGATGGTGATCTCAGCCGACCCCGACGTGCACCGGGCGGCGATCCAGCGCTTCGTCGATGTTGGCTTCGACCGCATCTATCTGCACAACGTCGGCCGTAATCAGCGCGAGTGGATCGACGTGTTCGGTCGTGACGTGTTGCCGAAACTCGCACGATGAGCGGCCTGGCAGCCTTCGTGCAGACCTGGGCACTTGAGGGTGTTCCTGAGGTGCGGCCGGGTGACGACCTCGCGCGGTTGATCGGTGACGCCGTCGACGCGGCAGCCGCGCACGAGCCTGAATGCGCTCTCGTCGACGGGGACATCCTCAGCGTCACGAGCAAGATCGTCTCGAAGGCTGAAGGGCGCATCGTCGCCGCGATGGATCGTGAAGATGCAATCACGGGCGAGACGGTGCGCGTCGTGGCAACCCGTGCGCATGCGAACGGGGTGACTCGCATCGTCGAGAACCGGCTCGGCATTGTCGCGGCGGCGGCGGGCGTCGACGCGAGCAACACGGCGCTCGGCACGGTGCTGCTTCTCCCTGTGGATCCGGATGCGACCGCTTGCGCCCTCCGCGCTGCGTTGCAGTCCCGCTTCGGGCTGCGGCTCGGCGTCGTGATCACGGACACGCTGGGGCGCCCCTGGCGCGTCGGTCAGACGGATGTCGCCATCGGCGCAGCTGGGGTCGTCGTCGTCGATGACCTCCGAGGGGTGCTGGATGGCGCGGGGCGAGTGCTGGCTGTCACTGCCCCGGCGGTCGCGGACGAAATTGCAGGCATGACCGACCTGGTCAAAGGAAAAACGGGAGGTCATCCGGTGGCTTTCGTGCGCGGGTTGGCCCGGCTGGTCACGGCCGACGATGGGCCGGGCGCGCGTTCGATCGTGCGCACGGGCGAGTCCGACATGTTCCGGCTCGGCAGTGCTGAGGCGCAGGCACAGGGATACTCGCAGGGCTATGCGGCCGGGCTCGCGGCCGCGAAGGACGCGGCAACGGGTTGAGGGCTGGCTGCTTCGCGCTTGGCTGCTTCGCGGTTCGATGGTGCGGCACCGTCCATCGCGTAGACGACCAGTGGTCCGCCGTGTCGCGGATGGACGATGACGTCGCATCGTGCACCGTAGACCCGTTCGATCAGCTCGGCAGTGATGACGTCCCAGGGGCGCCCGGCCGCGATGAGTACGCCGTTCTGCAGCAGCAGTAGCCAGTCGCAGTATGCGGCGGCAAGATTCAAATCGTGGATGGCGACGACGCTGGTGAGAGCGAGCCGGCGAACCTGGCCGAGCAGGGACAGTTGGGCTGTGACATCGAGGTGGTTGGTCGGCTCGTCGAGCAGCAACAGCGATGGTTCCTGCGTCAGCGCCCTGGCGATGTGCACCCGTTGGCGTTCGCCGCCGCTGAGGCCGTGCCAGGTGCGCTCCGCGAGGTCGCCGGCGCCGACCGACCGTAGCGCTGCAAGGGCGATGGTGCGGTCATCTGGCCTGTCGAAACCGCCGAACAGTCCGGTGCGGTGCGGGATTCTGCCGAGCAGTACGACGTCGAGCACCGGCAGATCGGTCTCCAGTTCTGCGCTCTGTTCGAGCAGAGCGATGCGTTTGGCCGCGTCGCGTCGCTGCAGCTCATGCACGACCGCTCCGTTCAGAATGACCCGTCCGCCCGTCGGTGCGTCGATTCCTGCGATCAGCCGGAGCAGGGTGGATTTGCCAGCGCCGTTCGGTCCGAGGATGCCGGTGACGGCACCGGACGGCAGTTCTGCAGAGATGTCGTCGAGGATGTCTCTGCCCTCGATGCGGCGCGTCACGCCGTCCATGACGATGCTCATGTGGCGACCCTTCTGCTTCGAATCAGCACGATGAAGACCGGAACACCGATGATCGCCGTGACGATGCCGACCGGCAGTTCTCGCGGATCGAACACGGTGCGGGCAAGGGTGTCCGCGATGACTAGAAACGCGGCGCCGGCCAGTGCTGCTGCCGGGATCAGCTGACGGTGCCCCGGCCCGGCCAGCCCGCGCACCATATGCGGCAGGATCAACCCGATGAAGCCGATCGCGCCGCTGACGGCGACCATCGCCCCGGTCAGCAAGGCGACAGCGCCGAGGAACATCCAGCGGGTGGCGTTGACGTTGACGCCGAGTGAGGCGGCCGACGTGTCCCCGAATGCGAAGGCATCCAGTCGCGGCGCCGCGGCAACGATCAGCACGCCGATCACAACGAGGGCGGACCAGGCGATCAGTGTCGAGGTCCACGTGGCACCGGCCAGCGAGCCGAGAAGCCAGTTGAGGATGTCACGGTACGAGTCTCCCTTCGCCGACCAGAAGATGACGAACGCGGTGCCGGCCGCGCACAGTTGTGCAATCGCGAGACCGGCGAGCACCAGTCGACCCGTGGACAGCGACCCGCCCGACTTCGCAATCGACAGTGTGGCGATAAGCGCCACGAACGCTCCCACGAATGCGGCTGCCGGCAGCGCGAACGACACACCGAGGATCAAGACGGCGACGGCGCCAAGGCTTGCGCCGGATGAGACGCCGAGCAGGTACGGATCCGCCAGCGGGTTGCGAGTGATCGACTGCATGACCGCCCCGCTGATCGCAAGGCCCGCACCGACGGCCGCGGCCGTGAGCACGCGAGGCAGACGCAACTGCCAGACGATCGAGTCCGTCAGCAGCGGTGGCGCGGCCACGCCGGGGATGCCGAGGTGGTGGCCGATGCTTCTGGCGACATCGTCCAGGCTGATTCCGGCGGGCCCGATCGTGACAGCGACGCAGCCGATGACCACAAGGGTGATCGCCAAGGCCAGGGTCCACCCCGCGGCCTTGTTGGAACGCCGAGCGTGCGTCAGAACGGCCGTCGCGACGCTCACCCGTCGACCTTCTTCAACTGCTGGATGACGCTGGCAGCCGCTTGCACATTGCGAACGCCGGCCTCAGTCGAGGCGAACGGCAACACGATGAAACGATGGTTGACAACGGCGTCGAGATTCTTGGTGACCGGGTTGGCCTCCAATGCACTGATCTTCGATTTCGCGGTGTTCCAGTCCGCATCGACGACCACGATGACGTGCGGGTTCGCTGCTGCGACCGCCTCCCAGCTCACCGAACTCCAGGTGTCGTGCACGTTCGAGAACACGTTCTTCAGCCCAGACGCCCGCATGATCATCTCGGGTGCCCCGATACCGGCACCGACGTACGGTGTCGTGCTGCCGCTGGAGTACCAGAGTGCACTGACCGTCTTCTTCGGCGGTGTGAGCGCATGCAGTTGCGCCTTTTGCTGCGTCACGAGCTTCTGCGCCGCAGCACTCGCACCGAAAACTCGGCCGGCCTGATCGATCTCAGTGAACACGGTGTCGAACGTGAGCGGATCCGGCATGAACGCGGCTTCCTTGCACGCCGACGGCGACACGTAGGTGCCGATGCCGAGCTGGGCGAGCGACGCGCGCTCGCCCACACCGTCTGCGGAGAAATTCGACTCCCAGCCGGCGTAAATGAAGTCTGGCTGTAAGGCAAGCACCGCCTCTTGCCCGGGCAGGAAGTCACTGATCACCTTCGGCGTCCCGTGGCCGGCGAGCGAGGCCGGAATCGGACCGTCGAGGAATGCCGAGCCCACGATGCGCTTGCCCAATCCGAGGGCGAGCAGCAGTTCCGTCGTGGAGGATTTGATCGTCACAATCCGCTTCGGCGCGGCGCCGACCGTCACCGTGGTGCCGCAATTGTCGATCGGCCCGGATGCCGCAGGCGACACCGTTGCGGACGCGGACGCCACGGATTGTTCGCTCGCGGCCGCCGAACATCCGCTGAGAATGAGCGCGAGCGCGGCTGCGCCGACGAAAGATACGGTTCGGATTGGTGCGCGCATGACAACTTTCGAGACGGGGGACAAATCTGGGCAGGCAACACAGGACAACACAACACTGCGAGACCTGCCGCCCCAATCCGGAGTCGGCGCACCGTGCCAAATACAGCCGGGGGTCGCTGCCAAAAGTCTACGACAGCGCTGCTCGCGTTGCATCCAGTGCGCGACAATGGGTGGATGCCCTCACTTGCGCACGAGGTGCGACGCGCGGTCGCGTGCATCTCGCGCACACGAGCGTTCCGTCGCGTCGGCCCCGTCGTGATGCCTCCGCTGGAGCGCGGCATGCGGCTGCTCACCGGGGGTCGGCTGCAATTGAGCGGTCTCCTCGTTCCGTCTCTGGTATTGCACACGGTGGGGGTCAAGTCCGGTCTACCGCGCGACACCACGCTCATGTACTGGCCGGATGGCGCCGGCAATCTGCTGGTGACCGGGAGCAACTTCGCACGCGCCGAGCATCCGGCATGGACGGGGAACCTCCTCGCACATCCGGATGCTGCTGTCAGCGTCCGCGGGCGGCGCATTCGGGTGCATGCGCGTCTGGTCGAAGACGACGAGCGGGAGGCCGTGTGGGCACTCCTCGAAGCCAACTGGCCAGGCTATCGTCAATATGAACGAGCGGCCGGTCGCGTCATCCGGATCTTTCGTCTCGAGCGCGTCTGAGCTCGAAGTCATGAATCGCGCCACGGCGATAAAGTTGAACCATGCCACTCGTCGGTGAATACGAACCCAGCTCGGTGAAGCGCTCTCGCGAGCAGGTGGAACTCTACGAAAGTTCCGGTGGCACCCAAGGCGTGACGCTGGGCCGGCTGGCTGTGATCATTCTGACCACGGTCGGCGCGAGGAGCGGCAAGCTGCGCAAAACGCCGCTGATGCGGGTCGAGCACGACGGCGCTTACGCGGTGGTCGCCTCCATGGGCGGCGCGCCGAAGCATCCGGTGTGGTATTTCAACATTCGCAAGAGCCCGCAGGTCGAGCTGCAGGACGGCCCGGTCAAGCGCGACTATCTCGCGCATGAGGCGGTCGGCGAAGAGAAGACGCTGTGGTGGGCGCGGGCGGTGGAGGCGTACCCGCCGTATGCGGACTATCAGACGAGGACGACGCGGCAGATCCCGCTGTTCGTGCTGGAGCCCGTCTCCGAGTGAGCAGCGACGCGCCGAGCCGCGCACGTGCTCAGATATCGAGCGTGTCGCCGGGCTCCAGGGCGAAGAATTCGCCACCACTCTGTTCGGTTGCCCAGGCAATTCGCGCGTTGGCCATTTTCTTGCCCGCTACCGAGTTGACCATCTCGTGCGTCGGGAAGCTGCGCTTCGGTTTGACCGCGAGCACGTAGTCCATGAATTCGGCCGCCTTGAGCCACGGCGCGCTTGACGGCACGGCGAGCACGTCGACCTCGACGCCCTCGGGGATGGTGAACGAGTCCCCCGGGTAGTACAGCTGATCGTTGATCAGCACGCCGAGGTTGTCGACGATGGGGATCGATGAATGGATGACGGCGTGCTTGCCGCCGAAGAAACGCAGGGTGAACCCTCCGGCTTCGACAGTGTCTCCTGCCGCGACCGTGATGATGTCGAAGTCGCTCGCGGCGGCTGCGACGCCGGCCGGCCCATAGATCGGCACATTGGGGTTCATCTCGAGCACTCGGCCCAGCTGCTCGGGCGTCCAGTGGTCGGCGTGTTCGTGCGTGATGACGACGGCGCTCGTGTTCACCGTGTCGGTCAGCGCGGTCGTGAAGGACCCGGGGTCGACAAAGAGCTTCTTGCCTGATTGTTCAAGCAGCAACGCAGCATGTTCGAACTTGGTCAGTCTCATGAGGCACCAGCTAATACCCATTTTCAGGTATTCGCAAACTGCGGAATATACCCCCGTAGGGTATGGTTGGCAGCAGCATGAACAGGAGCACACAGGACATGCAGGATCACGACATGCACGAGCACACGGTGACAAAGGGCGCGGAGACCACCGAACCCGGCGCAGATCCGGGGCATGAGGGCCATGAGGGCCACGAGGGCCACGAGGGCCACGAGGGCCACGCGGACCATGCCAGCCACGAAGGCCACGCCGGCCACGATCCGGCGATTTTTCGCCGGAAGTTCTGGGTGAGCCTGATTCTGACGGTCCCGACAATGGTGTTCTCGCCGGGGCTGCAGGAGATCCTCGGCTTGAACGGTCCGCGCTTCGCCGGCAGTCAATACATTCCGGCCGTGTTCGGCATCGCGATCTTCCTGTACGGCGGACTGGTGTTCCTCAGGGGTGCAGTGACAGAACTGCGTGCACGCAAGCCGGGAATGATGACGCTGATCTCACTGGCGATTCTGGTGGCGTTTGGCTACAGCGCCGCCGTTACGCTCGGCCTGCACGGCATGGACTTCTGGTGGGAACTCGCAACGCTCATCACCATCATGTTGCTCGGACACTGGATAGAGATGTCGGCCGTGATGGGCGCCCAGAACGCGCTTGGCGAACTCGCCAAGCTGCTTCCGGATCAGGCTGAACTCGTGACGCGCGGGGCCGACGGCATCGACGCCATCCAGACGGTCCCGGTGTCCCAACTCGCGGTCGACTCCCTCGTCATGATCCGGCCAGGTGCCGGTATTCCGGCAGACGGTGTGGTTGTGGAAGGACACTCACAGGTGGACGAATCCCTGCTGACGGGGGAGTCCGTTCCCGTCGGGAAGGCCGAGAGGGATGCTGTCGTCGCGGGCAGTATCAGTGGCACGGGCACGCTCACGGTGCGCGTGACGAAGGTCGGCGCGGACACAGCGATCGCCGGCATCATGCGATTGGTCGCGGACGCGCAGAATGCGAAATCCGGCTCGCAGTTGCTGGCCGACAAGGCGGCCGGATGGCTGTTCTACGTTGCGCTTGTCGCTGCCGCGATCACCCTGATCAGCTGGTCACTGATCCAACCGGGCGACCCATCGTTCGTGCTTGAGCGCGTCGTCACCGTGCTGATCATCGCTTGCCCGCACGCGCTCGGGCTCGCGATCCCGCTCGTCGCGCAGATCGCGACGACGCTGGGTGCCCGCAACGGGCTGCTGATTCGTAGCCGTGCCGCGTTGGAAGACGCTCGCCGGATCGATGTCGTGTTGTTCGATAAGACCGGTACCCTCACCGAGGGCAAGCAGGGGGTCGTCGCGGTGCACACCCGCAGTGGGGTTGCAGAAGCGGAGTTGCTTGCGCTCGCCGCATCCGTCGAGGCACCAGCGGAGCATCCGATCGGGCGGGCGATCGTCGATGCGGCGCTGAAGCGCGGCATCCGCGTGCCCAAGGTAGAGAACTTCCAAGCGCTGCCGGGGCGAGGTGTCACCGGAGACGTGGGCGCACGAAGCGTAGCGGTGGGTGCCGGACGTTTACTCGAGGAGCGCGGGTTGGTGCTCAGCCCGGAGCTGGCACAGGCCACCGTCGACGCCGGCCGCGAGGCGCGGTCTATCGTGTACGTGGTCGAGCGGGGCAGTGTGCTCGGTGCGATCGCGCTCGCCGATGTCGTGCGTCCGGAATCCGCTGAGGCTGTGCGTTCGCTGACGGATGCCGGGGTGCGCGTCGCCATGCTGACCGGAGACTCGCAGGCGGTCGCGTCCGCTGTGGCAGACCAATTGGGCATCACGGAGGTGCTCGCCGAGGTGTTGCCCGAACGCAAAGCGGCAGCTGTTGCCCAACTGCAAGCGGACGGTTCCAGGGTCGCGATGGTCGGCGACGGGGTGAACGACGCGCCGGCACTCGCCCAGGCTGATGTCGGCATTGCGATCGGCGCGGGTACGGACGTGGCGATTGAGGCTGCTGGAATCGTCTTGGTGTCGAGTGATCCGCGCGGCGTTGGCCGTACCCTCGCACTGTCGCACGCCACCTACCGCAAGATGCAGCAGAACTTGTTCTGGGCCACCGGCTACAACGTGTTCGCGATTCCCCTGGCTGCAGGGGCGCTGGTCTGGGCAGGGATCACGGTGTCGCCTGCGCTCGGAGCCGTTTTGATGAGTCTGTCGACCATCGTCGTCGCCCTGAATGCACAATTGCTGCGGCGGTTGCGGTTGCGTTGACCCGCGCGCCCGCCGCGGTCCGCCATAATCAGGAACTATGTCGACCGCTGCACCCCGTATTGTCGTTGCGATCAATCCGCAAGCGTCGTTCGGGGCTCGGCAGGAGGTGGGGCCTGCCGTGGTGACCGCGCTGAGCGCGGCCGGCTTCGAGGTCGTCGCGATCACACAACCGAACGGCGAGCTTCTGCGGCGCGAGACATTGGCAGCCGTCGACGCGGGTGCCGACGCACTCGTGATGGTCGGCGGCGACGGCATGGCCGGAATGGGAACGAACATCGTTGCGGGCACCACGTTGCCGCTTGGCATCATTCCGAGCGGCACCGGCAATGACGTGGCGCGCGGGCTTGGCATGCCGATCGACGATACGGATGCCGCTATCCGTGCGCTGCTGGACGCCTTGGAGCGCGGTCCGCGCGTGATTGACGCCGGCCGTGTGCGCCAGGGCGGCCTCACCACCTGGTTCATCGGGGTGCTCTCGGCCGGATTCGACGCGATCGTGAACGAGCGGGCCAACCGCATATCGCATCCGCGCGGCAAAAGTCGGTACACGCTGGCCATGTTGATCGAACTCGTCAGCTTCCGGCCGATCGAGTACGTCGTGACCACGGACAGCGAGTCATTCGCGACCCGCGCAATGCTGATCTCCGTCGCGAACAATCGCTCGATCGGTGGCGGCATGATGATCGCTCCCGACGCCGAACTCGACGACGGGCTGCTCGACCTGTTCATTGTCACTCCGATGTCCAAGATCCGCTTCATCAGCGTCTTCTCGAAAGTATTCTCCGGAACGCATACGTCGCTTCCCGAGGTGCAGCTCTCCCGTGTTCGCAGCGTCAGGCTCGAGTCGCCGAGTGCGGTCGCGTACGCGGACGGCGAACGGATCGGTGCGCTGCCGATCGAGGTGGAAGTCGTGCCCGGCGCGCTGCGCGTTTTGGCCTAAGTGTGCGCCAGCTTGTGCGCTGTGCGCCACTTCGGCTGGCGCACGGCGCACCATGTGGCGCACGGGAGTGCGGCCGTGCGCCCTTGAGCGTCGAGGAGGGAGGTTCCGGCTCGGTTTGTCCGGCGCGGCGGCGTGTGGCATACTCGATGAGTTGCAAGCGGCCCCATCGTTTAGCGGCCTAGGACGTCGCCCTCTCACGGCGGTAACGCGGGTTCAAATCCCGCTGGGGTCACAATCGGCGAAAACCCCCGGCTATCCGGGGGTTTCCACGTTCCGGTCGTCGCGCTCCGGCGGGTCTCAACGCGGCGAGTAGCAACAGGTTGGCAACGCACGTCGCATGGTCGGACCGCTCATCCCAGGACGGCGTGCGAGTTCGGCATGGCGGAACATTCGTCCAAGACGGCGATGTCGTGTGCGTTCCACACTGCTGTCATGACGAGATCACCCTTCATTCGCTTCGACGCGTCGTCGGCGCCAAGCCAGCGCAACACAGGTGACGCTGCACACATCCGCAGGCATCGAAAGCGTCGCCGGCTGGCTTTTGCCGCGGTCGTTCTCGGCGTCATTGCCGGGCTGCTGGCAGTGAACACCGTCATCGTCAACGACCAGGCGGCAGCCGCAGTGTCGAGCAGCGGCACGGTGCGAGTCGGCGGTACCGCACTCAATGTACGAGAGGACGGTGCGGTGACAGCTCCGGCCCTGGTGCTCATCCACGGCCTTGGAGGTTCTATCCATTGGTGGGATGCGGTCACGCCCGTGCTCGCGAAGGCGCACTACGTCATACGTATCGACCTTCTGGGGCACGGACGGTCCGCCAAGCCAGGCGGCAACCAGTACTCGATACCCCATCAGGCCAGGCTTGTCGGCGATGTGTTGACCAGGCTCGGCATCACTCACGCCATTGTGATCGGCCACTCGACCGGCGGATATGTCGCCACGTCCCTGGCTGAACAGCGCCCCTTGCTGGTGACGGCGCTGGTGCTCATCGACACCGGCCCGAGCATGTCGGCGTATATTTCCGGCGGTCCAACCGGGAACCTGCTCACCACGCCGGTGATCGGCCAGTTGATCTGGCGGCTACGCACCGACTTTCTGCTGCGGCAGGCCATGGGTTCTGCGTTCAGCCGTCCGGGCTACCGGATCCCGCAGCGGATCATCGACGATCTGAGCGGCATGACGTACCACGCACTCACCGCGACTTCGCTCGCCTCGGACATGTACATCCAGCAGGAACCGATGCCGCAGCGCCTCAAACAGGTCGGCAAGCCCTTGCTCGTGCTGTACGGTGCCGACGACCACCGTTGGCATCCGGCGTCGTACGCTCAGTACAGTGCAGTGCCGGGCGCGCGCATCGAGGCAGTGCCGGGTGTCGGTCACTCCCCGATGCTCGAGGACCCAGCAGGTACGTCTTCACGCATCCTCGCCTTCGTGAACCCCTTGGAGGCGCGATGAAGGCGAACCCCGGCTTGTACCATCGACGTATGCCGCAGGAGTGGGACATTGCCGTGCCACGCGTTACGCGTCTGCACGGACTCCGCATGGCAGCGTTCACAGGCCGCTCGGCAGCTCCGGTCAAACTATCGACGGTCCCGTTCCCCGCCGTGACGCTGTTCATCGACCTGGGCGACGCCGAAGTCGTCGAAGCGCGGGGCGGGGACGGTATCCGCGGCAGTGGTGTCGTCGGGATCGGCGCCGCCCAGCTGCGAGTCCGCGCACGCCACCTCGAATGCCTGCAGGTGCGACTGTCGCCGACGCTGGCATACGCCGTGCTCGGCGAGGCAGTCGACGATCTCGCTGCTGACACGGTCGGACTTGACAGGATTTGGGGTATCGAGGCCGAGCGGCTGTGCAATCGCGTCTACGAACAACCGGATTGGGATGACCGATTCGCGATCGTCGAGTCGGCGCTCGCCTACCGGTGCCTGTCTGAGCGTCGGGTCGACGCCGAGGTGACCCGCGCCTGGCACCATCTGTCAGCACGTCATGGCCGGATCCGCGTCGAGCAGCTCGCTGATGACGTCGGCTGGAGTCGCAAGCGCTTGTGGTCTCGTTTCCGCTCGCAGATCGGCATTACGCCGAAGCGGGCCGCGCAACTGGTGCGCTTCGACCGCGCAGCCCACCTTCTCGCTTCCGGACAGAGCGCCGCCACGGTCGCTGCCGAATGCGGATACACCGATCAGTCGCACCTGAATCGGGACACCACAACTCTCGCCGGGCTCACACCCGGCGGCGTGGCCACCGCGCGGTGGCTTCAAGCCGATCCAGTCGCGTGGCCCAGCAGCCGGTCACCGGCAGCCCCGATCGCGACCCTCGACTGATACGACCGGGGACAGACTCATTCCGCTCAGCTCTCCGGATCGTCCATGAACTGCCGAAGCTCCTGCACCGTGTGGCAGCCGACCGTCGTCTTGCGCGCCCACTCGAGCGCCTCCTGGCGGGTGTCGACCTCGATGATGGTCATCCCGCCATTGAGCTCCCGGCTCTGCGGATAGCTCTGCTGAATGACGGTGCCATCCGCAGCAACCTGGACCGCAGCGACGTCCTCATCGATACCACCTCCGAACCTGTACACGCCTGCGGCCTTCATTTCGGCGATCACCGCGTGGGAATCGCGGTCCGCTGCTGCGAACTCAGACTCATCGAGGTCCATCGCCGCGCTGGGAAAGGAGATCAGGTAAAAAGTCACGTCAGCATCCTCTCGTCGGTTCCCTCATTCTGCCCCAGCGATCATCGTCGAGAAAGACCACGTTCAGTCGCGGGTTCAAGTCCCCCTGGGGTCACAATCGCCGGCTTTCCAGGGAGACAGTGGGAAGCGCTCTCGTGCTGCGGAAGCCCGAGGCGTAGCCTTTTTGTATGTGCCGGAACATCCATACCCTCCACAATTTCGAGCCAGCTGCAACAAGTGATGAGGTGCACGCGGCCGCCTTGCAGTATGTGCGCAAGATCAGCGGGACAACGAAGCCATCGAAGGCGAACGCTGAGGCGTTCGACCGCGCCGTCGCGGGGATCGCGCACCTCACCCAGCATCTGCTCGACGACCTCGTGACGACCGCCCCGCCGAAAGACCGCGAGGTCGAGGCCGCGAAGGCGAAGGAGCGCTCAGCGCGCCGCTTCGCCGCTGCTTGAGACGCAGACCCTCCGTGCTCCACGGCTGAAAATTCTCGCCTGTATTTGGTCGGCGATGTCGGATCGAGACATCGCGGTTCGTAGTAAAGGTGAGTGTCAGCCTATGAGGGGCACCGACTGGTCGCAGATCGAGGCGCTGCACGACCTCGTCGAGGCTGCGGGCACGATCGGAGTGATGTCGTCGGGCCAAGGCAGCGTAGCGGGCAACGAGCGAGGAGGCCATGAGTTGTACCGCGGGAGCAAAGCAGCGCTGAACACCTTCATGCGCAGCTATGCTGCACGGCACCGGGACGGACACCGCACCCTCGTCCTCATGGCCCCTGGCTGGGTGAGCACGGAACTGCGCGGCCCAGGGGCCAGACTCCGCATTGACGAGAGCATCCCTAACGTCGTCAAGACACTTGACGCACTTGCCGGCGCCCGCGGCTTGCACTATGTCGACTACCTCGGCCGCACGGTGCCGTGGTGAACGCGACACCGCATGTTCACGAGCCCGCCGTTCAGCAGGCGTGGACGCTCATGCAACAGTTCGTGGAGGCCCAGAACCGCCCCACGACGCTGAGCGAACTCGCCGGAGCGACCGGAATCGACGCCCCGTACGCGACCCTGATCGTTGACAAGCGGCCCGCACTGCCTGGATCAGGCGGCGTTGCTGACCGTCAGAAGGATCGCGGCGTCTGAGGTTGCGCTGACGCTGTGCGGGTCGGCCGGCAGATCTAGGAAGTCGCCGGCCTGCAATTGCCAGCTGGCGGTCGCGGTCTCCAGCAGCACCTTGCCGACGATCACCTGAATGCTCGCTTCGCCTGGGCTCCGGTGTTCGGCGAGAGTTGAACCGGCGGTGAGCGCTATCACGGTCTGCCGTAGCCGCTGATCGTGGCCCCCGTAGATGGTGCGCGCGGCGCGACCGCTCGTCGAATCCGTGGCGGCCCGCAACTGTTCACGAGCGGCGGCGGCCAGGGCGGTCTTCTTCATCGGCACTCCTTGCGTTGTTCCCAGACCTTACTCGCTGCGAGCAGGCGGCAGGCAGATCGGAGGTGTCAACATGCCGATTTCCTCCCGAACCCACCACACGTGTTCTGTGCGCCGCTGGGCGCGACTGGAGAATCGGTAGCGGAACATCCGGGCGCGCACCCAACGGGGGCGTTCTGCGCCGAACGGGGCGTAGCGCAGCATCCGCAGTGTTGCAGGGTCGGCCTCGAGCAGCCGGACGAGGAAAACCCGGAACCAGGCTTCGTTGCGCATGCCGAGAGCGAGAAACCACATCAGCCAATCCAGGCGCAGATGGTATGGCGCGAATTGACGTGGGCGACGCGCCGGATCGCCGGGTTTGCCGTGGAATTCGTAGGGGAGCCAGACTGCAGCATCCGTCGGTTGCGATGCGTCGGTCGCCTCGACGATCACCTCGAAACGCTCTTTCGTGACGCTGCCGAATGCGCCGTACGCGTTCACGAGATGCCAGCGGTTGAAACTCGCGTTCATCAGCTGGTGGCGAGAGAACAGGTTGCGCAACGGCGGCCAACTCAACACGACCAGGAACAGTGTGACGGCCAGGATCACGATGATGAACCACACCTCGGGCGGATGCGTGTCTGTGTGCGCCGGCATCGCCGGGATGACCAGATGTGCGGCCGGGTCCCAGACAGCTGAGAACGCGAGGATCATCGTCAGCACGTTCAGCCAGGCGAAGTTGCCCGAGAGCAGCAACCACGCCTGGGTCAGGATGACGATCGCGGCTGCGATGCTCGCGACCGGCTGCGGGGCGAACAGGAAGAACGGCACGATGAGTTGAGCGAAATGATTGCCGAGCACCTCGCCACGGTGCATCCATTTCGGCAAGTGGTGGAAATACCAGCTGAGCGGATTCGGCATCGGTTGTGTTTCGTGGTGGTAATACAGCGCGGTCAGATCTCGCCAACTGCGGTCGCCGCGCAACTTGATCAAACCCGCCCCGAATTCGACCCGAAAGACGAGCCAGCGCACGAAGATGATGATCGTGACCGGCGGGATGGTTTCGTTCGAGCCGAGGAATGCGACGAGAAATCCCGACTCGAGGAGCAGGCTCTCCCAGCCGAATGCGTAGAACGTCTGGCCGATATCGACGATCGAGAGATAGCCTCCCCAGATCAGCAGGAAAGCGGCCATCGGCAGCCATGCCGGTCCGAGTTGCGGCAGGCCGGCCACCAGGCTGAGAGCGATCGCCGCACCGACGACAGCGGTCGCGCGCAGCATCCTGTCGGAATAGCGGCGACGAAAGATCGTCGGTCTGCCGGAATCGCCGACGCGGTCGAGGAAGTCGCGCGCCGGTTGCAATCCGTGCTCGCCGAGCAGCGCTGGAAACTGCGCGAGCGTCGAGAGGAACGCAATCAGGAATACCGCAGCCACGCCGCGCTGCAACACTTGCCGAGCGAGTTCGTAGCCTTCCGCACCAAACCACTCCATCGTGCTCCAACGCTACGGCGGTAACGGGTTGCGCTCAAGATCGGCACACCAACGGATGCTGCGGCGATTGTCAGCGCCAAGCGCGCGGCATCCGATAAACTGGTCGGACGAAGGGGAGTATCCCAACGGCTCGCGTGCGAGCCAACGCCGCGATCGTCATCACGGGCCGTGTTCGGGCCCCGGGCGCGGCGGCATGGTCTCGAATCATGCGGGAGAGACTTTCGCAGCCGCGACGAACCCGTTGCGGCTGCCGTCAGCGCGTGGTCGGTTAGTCGTGCGCTCCCGACTTCGGAAGGCTTCGCATGGAGCTCGCCCTGCCGCTCTGGTTTGAAATCGGTTCGCTCGCCGTTCTCAGTCTGATCCTGCTCGCCGATCTGCTGATCGTGCTCAAGCGGCCGCACATCCCTTCGCCGCTGGAATGCGGAATCTGGATCTCGTTCTATGTCGCACTCGCGCTGGTCTTCGCGCTGTGCATTCTGCTGCTCGGTGACGCAGAACACGCCGGGCAATTCATTGCGGGCTGGCTCACCGAATACAGCTTGAGCGTCGACAATCTGTTCGTGTTCGTCTTGATCATGGCGCGCTTCGCCGTGCCACGGAAGCTTCAGCAGGAAACGCTGATGGTCGGCATCATCATCGCCCTGGTGCTACGCGCGATCTTCATCGTGCTCGGCGCGCAGCTGATCGAGAATTTCAGCTGGATTTTCTACATCTTCGGCGTGTTCCTGCTCTACACGGCGGTGCATCAGGCGGTGAGCTCGGAGACTGCCAACGACGAAGATGATCGATTCATCCGATTCTTGCGTCGGCGGCTGCGGATCTCCCACGATTTCGACGGCACGAAACTGCGCACGACGGTTGCCGGACGACGGTTGTTCACCCCGATGTTGATCGTATTCGCGGCCATCGGCACGACCGATCTGTTGTTCGCAGTCGACTCGATCCCCGCGATCTTCGGGATCACAACAAGTCCGTTCCTGGTTTTCGCGGCGAATGTCTTCGCACTGATGGGGTTGCGGCAGCTCTACTTCCTGCTTGGACATCTGTTACAACGACTGCACTACCTGAAGTACGGCATCGCCGTGATCCTGGCATTCATCGGTGTGAAATTGGTGTTTCACGCCCTCCACGAAAATCAGTTGCCGTTCATCAACGGTGGAAATCCTGTTGAATGGGCCCCAGAGATCGGCACTCTGCTGTCGCTCGGGGTGATTGTCGGCGCGATGCTGATCGCTACGATTGCAAGTCTGTTGAAGATGCGCTTTCAGCCAGATCAGGCAGGCACGACTGATGCCTCGGACAGCGGGCCCGCACGCGAAAGGAATCGACGTAAGTGAGCGGAACTCTTGCGGTCAGTGCACGCTCTGACACGGGCGCAGTCAGGACCGTCAATGAGGACAGCCTCATTGCGCGTGCACCGGTTTTCCTCGTCGCGGACGGCATGGGAGGGCACGCCCGCGGTGAGAAGGCCAGTCAGGAGGCCGTACGTATATTCGCCGAACGCATTCCGGCAGGAGCCGCGCCGACGCGAGACGACGTTCTCGACGCGGTAGCCGCGTCCAACAGGGCGGTGCGTGCGCTGTCTGCCTGTGACGACAGCGGGGTGGCAGTCGCGGGAACGACGCTCACCGGCGTTGTGCTCTTGCACGACGGCGAGGCGGATGTTCAGCACTGGATGATCGTCAACGTCGGCGATTCTCGGGTCTACGACTGGGATGGACGCACACTGACCCAACTCACTGTCGATCATTCGGCGGTGCAGGAACTGCTCGATGCCGGCGCAATCAGCGAGGAAGAGGCTGCAACGCATCCCGACCGCAACGTGATCACGCGCGCGCTCGGCGCGGCCGACTCCGTCGACGTCGATATCTGGCTCGTGCCCGCCGCTGGAACCCAGACGTTTCTGATTTGCTCGGACGGGCTGTGCAAAGAGCTCACCGATGAGCAGATCGCCGAAATCCTGGCGGGTGGAGGGAGCGTGAGGGGCAGCGATGACGATTCAAACCGTTCGCTGGCCGACCTGCTCGTCGATGAGGCAGTTGCAGCAGGCGGCCGTGACAACGTGACGGTGATCGTGGTTGAGTCCCGGCTGGGGGACAACGGGAGCAATGCCAGGGCGTCGGCCGCCAGTGCGCCAGGCTACACGGTGCTGCTCGACGGTACCCATCGCGGATAAAAGCATCAGCCCCTTGGCTGGTATACCAACTTGGTCCACCAAAGTCAGAATCCGATGCTACCCTGAGCACATGAACACGGCATCGGACACCGCGCGCAGCCCGCGCACACTCGCGCAGAAGATTTGGGACGACCACCTCGTCGTGCAGGGTGAGAACGGGTCGCCTGACCTCATCTACATCGATCTGCATCTCATTCATGAGGTGACCAGCCCGCAGGCATTCGACGGTCTGCGCATGGCTGGGCGCCCGCTGCGGCGACCGGACCTCACCATTGCCACAGAGGACCATAACACCCCGACGATCGGCATCAATCGCCCGATCGCGGACGCCACGAGCCGCACTCAGATCGAGGCATTGCGCTCGAACTGCGCAGAGTTCGGTGTGCGCCTGCACTCTCTCGGCGACATCGAGCAGGGCATCGTGCATGTGGTCGGCCCGCAGTTGGGTTTGACCATGCCGGGGATCACCGTGGTCTGCGGCGACAGCCACACATCGACACACGGCGCGTTCGGCGCAATGGCCTTCGGCATCGGAACGAGCGAGGTTGAACACGTCATGGCCACGCAGACGTTGCCGCTGAAGCCGTTCAAGACCATGGCGATCACCGTGGAAGGCGAATTGCGGCCCGGAGTCAGCGCGAAGGACATCATCCTGGCCGTCATCGCGAAGATCGGAACCGGCGGCGGGCAGGGCTACGTACTCGAGTACCGCGGAAGCGCCATCCGTGCCCTGTCTATGGAAGGCAGGATGACGATCTGCAACATGTCGATCGAGGCGGGAGCGCGCGCAGGCCTGGTCGCGCCGGACGAGACCACCTTCGCCTACCTGAAGGGCCGCCCGCACGCGCCCGCCGGCCAGGACTGGGACGATGCGCTCGAGTATTGGAAGACGCTTGTCACAGACGACGACGCAGAATTCGATGCCGAAGTGTTCATCGACGCCGACAATCTCGAGCAATTCGTCACCTGGGGCACCAACCCCGGTCAGGGTGTGCCGCTCAGCGAGGCAATCCCGCACCCGAGTGAGTTTGCCGATGCAAACGATCGAGCAGCGGCAGAGCGTGCCCTCGCATACATGGATTTGGCGCCGGGGACCAGGATGAAAGACATCCGCGTCGACACGGTGTTCATGGGCTCGTGCACGAACAGCCGAATCGAGGACCTCCGAGCGTTCGCATCGATCATCGAGGGCAAGAAGAAGGCGGAGGGTTTGCGAGTGATGGTCGTGCCCGGCTCGGCGCGGGTGCGCCTCGAGGCGGAGGCGGAGGGCCTCGACAAGATCATCGAAGCGTTCGGCGCAGAGTGGCGCTTCGCCGGCTGTTCGATGTGTCTCGGTATGAACCCCGACCAGCTGGCACCGGGGGAGCGCTGCGCGTCGACGTCGAACCGCAATTTCGAGGGTCGTCAGGGCAAGGGCGGGCGCACCCATCTGGTGTCGCCTGTTGTCGCGGCAGCCACAGCCATTCGCGGAACGCTGTCCAGCCCGTGGGATGTTCAGCATTCCGGTGATCGAGTAGGCCGCGACGAAGGAGCCGCCGTATCGAGATCCGGCGACGGTGGTCTCGATACGCTCGTTCCTCGCTACTCGACCAACGACGACGAAGGAGCACAGGCATAATGGAAAAGATTTCAACCGTCAGCGGTGTTGCTGTCCCGTTCCGTCGTTCGAACGTCGACACGGACCAGATCATCCCCGCCGTCTTCCTCAAGCGGATCACAAAGACCGGATTCGAAGACGCCCTCTTCCACGAGTGGCGCAAAGACCCGGAGTTCGTGCTCAACCAGGAGCCGTACAAAGCAGGCAAGATCCTGGTCGCCGGCGCCGATTTCGGCACAGGATCCTCTCGGGAGCACGCCGTGTGGGCACTGCGCGACTACGGTTTCACCGCGGTGCTGAGCCCGCGATTCGGCGACATCTTCCGTGGCAACTCTGGTAAGCAGGGCCTGCTGACAGGCCTGATCAGCGAGGAAGACGCGGAGAAGCTGTGGGCCGCGATCGAGGCGAACCCGGGAATAGAGGCGACGGTCGATCTGGTTGCGCGTACAGCAACCATCGCCAGCCTGACCGTTTCTTTCGAGATTGACGATTACACTAGGTGGCGGTTGCTCGAGGGCCTGGACGACATCGGCCTGACATTGCGTAACGAAGCGCAGATCACAGAATTCGAAGCCCGCCGCGAAAGCTGGCGGCCCAAAACAATACCGGTGAAAACTACGTGAACTCACTTCTTCAAGATGCTCAAGCCGCAGGTGCCCGAGTGGGACTGACCGCAGAAAAGATCACCATCCACGGTGGTCGCCCGCTCAGGGGGAGCATCAGGTTGAAGGGGGCGAAGAACCTCGTCACCAAGGCGATGGTCGCCGCTTTGCTCGGCGATACGCCGAGTGAGTTGCGGGATGTGCCCGACATCAGTGATGTGCGCGTCGTGCGTGGGCTTTTGGAGATCCACGGCGTCAAGGTGACGGCATTTGCCGATGGCAGCACGCTCGTGCTCGACCCGAGCGGCATCGAGACGGCGCACATGGCCGACATCGACGCGCACGCCGGTTCCAGCCGCATCCCGATCCTGTTCTGCGGCCCGCTGCTGCACCGGCTCGGCGAGGCGTTCATCCCCGACCTCGGCGGATGTCGCATCGGCGACCGCCCGATCGACTACCACCTGCAGGTGCTGCGCAACTTCGGTGCGATCGTCGAGAAGCTGCCCAGCGGCATCCGGATGACCGCGCCGAACGGTCTGAAGGGCGCGAAGGTTCACCTGGAGTACCCGAGCGTCGGCGCTACAGAGCAGGTGCTGCTAACGGCTGTGCGCGCCGAGGGTATCACCGAGCTCAAGGGTGCGGCGATCGAGCCTGAGATCATGGACCTGATCAACATCCTGCAGAAGATGGGTGCGATCATCACGGTCGACACCGACCGCGTCATCCGCATCGAAGGGGTGGACCGGCTGAGCGGCTTCAGCCACACGGCTCTGTTCGACCGCAACGAGGCCGCCAGCTGGGCTGCGGCAGCGCTGGCCACCGGCGGCGACATCTTCGTCGGCGGGGCTCGCCAGGCCGAGATGCTCACCTTCCTCAACGTTTTTCGCAAGGTCGGTGGTGCGTTCGACATCAGTGACGACGGCATCCGGTTCTACCATCCCGGTGGCGAGTTGAAGCCGGTCGTGATCGAGACGGATGTGCACCCGGGCTTCATGACGGATTGGCAGCAGCCGCTCGTGGTGGCCCTGACCAAGGCGCAGGGCGTCTCCATCGTGCATGAGACGGTGTATGAGCAGCGGTTCGGGTTCGTCGACGCGCTGGTGGAGATGGGGGCGACCATCCAGATTCATAAAGAATGCCTGGGCGGGCATCCGTGCCGGTTCGGTCAGCGCAACTTCAACCACTCAGCCGTGATTGCCGGTCCAACGACGCTGCACGGCGCCGACATCGAGGTCCCCGACCTGCGCGGCGGTTTCAGTCACCTGATCGCGGCTCTGACTGCGGAGGGAACATCCACCGTCAGCAACGTTGGAATCATCTCGCGAGGGTACGAGAACTTCATCGAGAAGCTCGAACTGCTGGGAGCCGACTTCGTTCTCGAAGGATAATAGGCGGGTGCCTACATCCTCCGCGCGCCGGCCCAGCTCTGAGAAGGGGCGCCCTTCGGCCTTTTGGATCCTGGCCGCACTGGTGCTGCCGCCACTGTGGTTCATGGTTCGTTATCGCATCATCGATCGCGAGAAACTGCCGGTGCGCGGCGCATTCGTGATCGCTCCGAACCACTACACCGAGATCGACCCCGTAATCGTGGCTGCTGCCGTGTGGAAGCTCGGTCGAGCACCACGGTTTTTGGCCAAGGCGAGCCTGTTCAGCGTGCCCGTCGTCGGCTGGCTCTTGACGAAATCCGGCCAGATCCCGGTCGAGCGCGCCGGCCGAAGCCGCACGGGGGCACCGCTGCTGGCGGCCGAGAAACTCGTCGAACGCGGGCAGTGCGTGATCATCTACCCGGAAGGCTCGCTCACCCGGGACCCGGACCTGTGGCCGATGCGCGGCAAGACCGGTGCCGCGCGAATGGCGCTTGAACACGGCATTCCGGTGATTCCGGTCGCGCACTGGGGCTCCCAGCAGGTGATGGCACGATACTCGAAAAAGATCAGCTTCTTTCCGCGCAAAACCGTGACGGTCGTGTTCGGTGACCCGGTGGACCTGTCTGAATTCCGCGACAAGCCGTTGAACGCGGGCACGCTTGCCGCCGCGACGAACGTGATCATGCAGGATGTCACCGGCCTGCTCGAAGGTGTGCGCGGTGAAAAGGCTCCAGCAGAGCGTTGGAATCCGGCGGCGCATGACCAGAAGGAGACGGGCCGCTTTGAGGGCTAGATCACTCCCGGCGCACCGTGTCGCGGTGCTGGGCGCCGGCAGCTGGGGAACGACCTTCGCGAAGATTCTGGGCGACGCCGGAAGCGAGGTCATCATCTGGGCCCGCAGGCCAGAGATCGCGCACGAGATCACAGAGGCACGCCGAAACAGTCAGTATCTGCCGGGTGTCAATCTGCCACCGAGCGTTCGGGCGACCACGGTGCTTGCCGACGCGCTGGATGGTGCCGAGCAGGTGTTCGTCTCGATCCCGAGCCAATCGCTGCGTGAAAACCTGTCTGCCGTCGAACCGCTCCTGCCGCAGGGTGCGCCCATCGTGAGCCTGATGAAGGGGGTCGAGCGGGGGAGCGGGCTGCGGATGAGCCAGGTGATCGCACAAGAGCTGCCGATTGATCCTTCGCGCATCGCCGTGATCTCCGGCCCGAACCTTGCCTTGGAAATCGCGCGGGAACAGCCGACTGCCGCGGTCGTGTCATCGGTGAGTCTTGAAACCGCGCAGGCCGTCGCTCTGTTGGCGACAAATCGATATTTCCGATCGTTCGTGAACACAGATGTCATCGGAACCGAGTTCGGCGGCGTGCTCAAGAACTTGATCGCCGTCGCCATCGGCATCGTCGATGGCGTCGGCTATGGCGAGAACACGAAGGCGTCGATCATCACGCGTGGGCTCGTCGAGATGACGGATTTCGCTGTGGCGCACGGCGCGATGCCCGACACGCTTGCCGGGCTGGCGGGCCTCGGCGACTTGATCGCGACCTGTCAGTCCCCGCTGTCACGCAACAACACGGCGGGCCGCCTGCTCGGCCAGGGTTACGCGTTCGACGAGGTGGTCAGACAGATGAACCAGACAGCAGAGGGCCTGGCATCCGTCGCCCCGATTCTTGAGCTCGCACGCGCACGCGGCGTGGCGATGCCCATCGTCGAACAGGTCAGCAGGGTGCTTGCGGGTACGCTCGATCCGAAAGACATCGCGCCGCATCTGACAACGGATTCGGACGAACCCCAGGGTGAAAGGACCGCGGATGGCGGACAAGATCGCGGTCGTACTTCTCTTCGGGGGGCGTTCCAGCGAGCACTCGGTCAGTTGCGCAACGGCCGGCGGAGTTCTCGCGGCGATTGATCGCGAGCGTTACGACGTGATTCCCGTGGGAATCACGCGCGATGGCGAATACGTGCTTGAACGCGACGATGCCGCGGCGTTCGCGCTGAATCCGATTGCCATGCCCGTCGTCATCGACAACGGCACGCGCGTGCGCTGGCCGGAGAGTGCCACCTCGCGCACGTTGACTGTGCATGAACCTGACGGGTCGGAGCGCGTGCTCGGCGATGTCGACATCGTGTTTCCGATCCTGCACGGCCCGTGGGGCGAAGACGGAACACTCCAGGGCATGCTGGAACTGGTCGGCCTGCCTTACGTCGGCAGTGGTGTACTCGCGAGCGCTCTGGGCATGGACAAGCATTTCACCAAAACCGTGCTGCAGCATGCTGGGCTTCCTGTGGCCGCGTGGCGCACGGTGTCCGCCTTCGACTGGAGCAGCGATCCGGATGCCGTCGCTGCGGCGGCAGCTGAGCTCACCCTGCCGCTGTTCGTCAAGCCGGCGCGGGCAGGTTCCAGCGTCGGTGTGACGAAGGTCGCCGCGATCGAGCAGCTGCCGCACGCGATCGAGACGGCACTGGCCGAGGACGACAAGGTGCTGATCGAGAGCGGATTGGTCGGGCGCGAGGTCGAGATCGCCGTGCTCGGCGGTCGGCCGGGGGAGGCGACGCGCGCATCCGTCGCCGGAGAGATCGTCGTCTCGGGCCGTGACTTCTACGACTTCGCCGCGAAGTACCTTGACGCGCCGGGCGTCGAATTGGTGTGCCCTGCGGATCTGAGCGCAGGCGAGCTCGCTCTGATGCAGTCGCTTGCGGTCCGGGCGTTCGACGCGATCGGCGGCGAGGGACTCGCCAGAGTTGATTTCTTTCTGACCGCAGACGGTTTCGTGATCAACGAGATCAACACGATGCCGGGATTCACGCCGATCTCGATGTTCCCGAAGTGCTGGCAGGCGAGCGGGCTCGCCTACCCGCAGTTGATCGACGAGCTGATCGACGTTGCGCTCGCCCGCACGGCCGGACGCTGAGCCTGTCGGAGCACCCCGAATAGACTGCGGTGCTGCTCGATCAGGGACTGGGAGTGGGGCTTGTGGTGGCCGTCGGGTTGGTGGTGGGCGTCGGCGCCGGTACGTCGGCGGCCGTGACGCACCTGAGGTTCTTCGACTGAGGAACGCTGCCGATCGCGCTGGCGAGGTCGGCCATCACGCTCGCGTCCGAGACTCCGCCACCTCCGTGCTGAATGACGACCTCCGTCGCCGGGACGCGCCCGAAGGTGATGTAGCGCAGCGCGGAGGAGAGCGGATCGTTCTCGAGCACCCAGTCGATGCCGTTGGCCGTCAGACACGGCTTGGTGGTCGGGCCGATCGGAGGGACGCCGCAGCGTAGCAGCACGACAGCAGGGCTGCCCCACGCACTCGTCGCCTGCGCATCCGTGTCCCGCTGCGCATGGCCGGCGATGCTGTCTGGCAGCCGCACGGAGATTTCCGCACACCCGGGATTGTTGGAGTCCGGCGCCGCCGTCATCGTCACGATCGGGGTGCACGCGCCGAGCAGGCCGGCCGCCAGCAGCAGAGGGAGTGCCGCCAGCATACGTGCGGGCCGAAGAGTCATCGCGATCCAGGCTACCGTTTGAAGCATGACGATGTCTGAACCCGACGAACCGGCCGATACGCTGCAGCCGGCCGATACGCTGCAGCCGGCTGACACGCTGCAGCCGGCCGACACGCTGCAGGCGGTCAGCGAGATCGATGCTTTGCGCCGCATCTTCCCGCGGCTGCCGCTCTCGGATGCCGCGCTTGTCGGGCCCGGTGACGATGCTGCTGTCCTTTCCGCCCCGGATGGGCGTTACGTCGTCACGACGGACTTGATGGTGCACGGTCCGGACTTCCGCTTCGCATGGTCGTCCCCCGTCGATCTTGGCTGGAAGGCAGCGGCATCCAATCTTGCGGATGTTGCCGCGATGGGTGCGCGCCCGACGGCATTGCTGGTCGCGATTGCTGCTCCGCGCACGACGTCGGTCGTCGTGCTCGAGGGCATCGCCGACGGGTTGCGGGAAGCGTGCGCAGAACTCGCACCAGGCTGCGGTGTCGTCGGCGGCGACCTGTCGGCGTCTGACACCTTCACGATCGCCGTGACGGCGTTCGGCGATCTCGAAGGGCGGGCGCCCGTTCTGCGATCCGGGGCGCGGATCGATGATGTGGTGGCGGTCGCAGGCGATCTCGGCGGCGCTGCTGCCGGGTTGGCGCTGCTGTTTCGGCATGCAACGGATGCTGATGGCTCGCCGGACGCCCGGTTGGCCGCTTCCCTGCGCCGCGAGCACCGCGTCGCAGTCGAGGCCCAGCTGCGGCCGCATCCGCCGATCGCTGCGGGAGTTGCCGCTGCGCGGGGCGATGCGCGAGCGATGCTCGACCTCAGTGACGGGTTGGCGCTGGATGCGCGGCGGATTGCGCAGGCATCCGGCGTCGCCATCGATCTTGAGCGTTCCGCGCTCGGTGCGGAACCGGACCGCGCCCTGGTCGGCGGCGAAGATCACAGCCTGTTGGCGTGCTTTCCACCGGCGGCGCCGCTCCCAGACGGTTTCCGCCGGATCGGCACCGTCGTCGCGGGCGACGGGCTCCTCGTCGACGGCCTGCCGTACACCGGCCTCGGCGGCTGGGACCCGTATGCCGGTTGGAACGGCGCGCGGGGCTGAGCTGCACCGCGCTACCGGCCGCGACGCGTGCTGTGCAGCGTGCGACGCGTCGGCTATTCGGCGACGATGCGATCGGCGGTCCACACCGCGGTGTCGCCATAGACCTTGCGTCGATCCAGGGTGAGCAGCGGCGGCCAGGTCGGCTCCTGTGAACGAGCGCTTCGCTCGACGACGACAACCGCGTCGTCCGTGAGCAGCGGTTCGAGGGTGGCCAGATCCTCTGTCAGTTCTCTCTCAGGCAGGTCATACGGCGGGTCGAGGAACACCAGCTGAAAGCCGCCTGCCGCCGCTGAGTGCCCGGCCAGAAAACCGCGAACGGAGGACACGACGGTGCTCAGCCTCGGTGCGGCGCGCCCTTTCGCCGCTGTGAGGATCGCCGAGGCGTTGGCTCGGCAGATCTCTGCCGCAGCCCTACTGCGTTCGACCAGCACAACGGATGCCGCCCCCCGGCTCGCCGCCTCCAACCCCAGTGCGCCGGATCCCGCGTACAGATCCAGCACGTTAGCGTCGTGAACTGCATTGCGGGCGACCAGCGCTGAGAACATCGCCTCGCGCACGCGATCGCTCGTCGGCCGGGTGCCCGAACGAGGAACCGCAAGGGTGAGCGAGCCGGCGAAGCCGGAAACGATTCGTGTCATCGGCTTCAACGCTACCGTCCGATCCCGGGCGATGCAGGGTGGGCCCGACCGCGCGGGGCTGGGTGTCGGTGGCGCGCTTTAGACTCGGTGCATGTCCGCACCGTCACCCAGCAGAGGCGTGCGGAGTGCCGGCGCTCGCGAGGTCGGAGATCGTGCAGTCGGGGTCGGCTTGGACAGCAAGCTGACCGGTGTTCTCGGCGGCAGGAGTGCCGCCGTGTTGAAGAAGGCATTCGGCATGATCACCGTCGGCGATCTGCTCAGCCACTATCCTCGCCGATACGCTCGGCGAGGTGAGCTGACGGCGCTGAACGGCCTGCCGGTGGGCGAAGCCGTCACGATCGTCGGCGAAGTGCTCTCCGTCAGCAAACGCGACATGAAGACCAAGCGCGGCTCGATCGTCGAGGCGAAGATCACCGACGGCACCGGCCTGCTCAGCCTCACATTCTTCAACCAGGCGTGGCGTGCAGAACAGCTGAAACCCGGTCTGCGCGGCGTCTTCGCGGGCACGGTCTCCGATTATCACGGCACGCTGCAACTGACGCACCCGAACTACGAACTCTTCGCCGAGCAATCCGACGCGTTCGATGGTGATTCCGCGGCTGCCCTGCGCTGGGCAATGACGCCGGTTCCGATCTACCCGGCGACATCGACCGTGACCAGTTGGGACGTACGCAAGTGCGTCGTGCAGGCGTTCGCATCCCTTGGCGTGATAGCCGACCCGATCCCAGAGACCGTGCGCACAGCTGCGACGCTCCTGCCGTACCGCAAGGCACTGGAACTCATCCACAATCCGCAAACGGATGCCGACTGGCTGCACGCCAGAGACACCCTTCGCTTCCATGAAGCATTCGTTCTTCAGGTGGCGCTGCTACAGCAGAGGGCCGCCGCACGCAGCGCGCGTGCACTGCCCAGGGTTCCCCGTGCCGGCGGTTATCTGGAACGGTTCGACGCGGCGCTGCCTTTCACGCTGACCGACGATCAGCGCATCGTCGGAGCGGAGATCGCACATGATTTGGCGGAGGAAGCTCCGATGAATCGGCTTGTGCAGGGCGAAGTCGGCAGCGGCAAGACGCTGGTCGCGCTGCGGGCCATGCTCGCGGTCGCGGATGCGGGCGGCCAGGCGGCCCTACTGGCACCTACCGAGGTGCTGGCTGCCCAGCACCTGCGTTCGATCGCAGCCATCCTCGGCCCGGACCTCGCGGCAGAACTGGTGCCGACGCTGATCACCGGTCAGCTCCCGGCCGCGGCGCGCAAGAAGGCGCTGCTGCGCACGATCTCCGGGCAAGCCCGCATCGTCGTCGGTACTCATGCTCTGCTGCACGACGCTGTCACCTTTTACGATCTCGGTCTGATCGTGGTCGATGAGCAGCACCGCTTCGGCGTTGACCAGCGCGAGGCGCTGCGGTTGAAGGGGGCGACGCCGCCGCACGTTCTGGTGCTCACTGCCACTCCGATTCCGCGTACCGTCGCCATGACGGTTTTCGGCGACCTGGATGTCTCGACGATCACCCAATTGCCGGCAGGCCGACAGCCGATTGAGAACTTTGTCGTACCGCTGGCGGAGCATCCGGTTTGGGAACGCCGTGTGTGGACGCGCGCGGCGGAGGAGATAGCCGCGGGGCATCAGGTGTTCGTCGTCTGCCCTGCGATCAGTGCGAAGATTCGTGAGGCGGGTGATGAGGAGCTTGCCGAATCGGCGCGGCCCATGGCATCCGTCGAGTCCACGTTCGCGGCGGTCACGCGGAATCCCGCTTTGGCTTCGGCACGCATCACCGCCTTGCACGGCCGCATGTCGGGCGATGAAAAAGAGTCCGTCATGCGCGCCTTCGCAGCCGGCGAGATCGATCTGCTCGTGGCGACGACCGTGATCGAGGTCGGAGTCGACGTGCCGAACGCGTCGGCGATGATCGTGCTCGACGCGGACCGGTTCGGGGTGTCACAGCTGCACCAATTGCGCGGCCGCGTGGGCAGGGGTGAGCACCCCGGCCTCTGCTTGTTTGTGACCTGGGCAGAAGCAGAGACGCTGGCCCGACAGCGTGTGGATGCTGTTGCATCGACGCTGGACGGCTTCGCCCTGGCCGAGGTCGATCTCGAACTGCGCCGGGAGGGCGACGTTCTCGGCAACGAACAATCCGGTGGGCGCTCCTCACTTCGACTATTGCGTGTGGCGCGCGACGGAGTCGTCATCACGTTCGCGCGTGAGTTGGCGGAGGGCGTGCTCTCGGCAGATCCGCAGCTGACGGGCCATCCGGCGCTCGCGGCCGCGCTGGCGCGCCGCCTCGACGAGTCGGAGCGCGACTTTCTTGCGAAGAACTGATTTCTTGCGAAGAACTGAGGGCACGCTCAGACGGACATCATTCGGTCAGCAATCGGTAACGAAAGGATAACCGTGAACGACTATCCTGGAAGCCTATGAACAGGATCGCCGTTGTCCCTGGATCGTTCGACCCCGTCACGCTGGGTCACCTCGATGTGATTGAGCGCGCCGCAAGGCTGTTCGACGAGGTGCACGTGCTCGTCGTGCACAACCCGGACAAGGCGGCGCTGCTGCCGATCGCCCAGCGCGTTGCTCTGCTCGAGCAATCGATCAAAGATGCCCGCATTGCCGGCAATATCCTCGTCGCATCGTGGAGTGTCGGCCTGCTCGTCGATTACTGCACGGATGTCGGCGCCCAAGTTCTCGTGAAGGGCATCCGTTCGCAGATCGATGTCGCCTACGAGACTCCGATGGCGATCGTGAACCGCAACCTCGCGCAGGTCGAGACGATCTTCCTGCTGCCGAATCCGGCGAACGCGCACGTCTCGAGTTCGCTTGTGCGGCAGGTGTCCGCGCTCGGCGGCGACGTCAGCCCGTATGTACCGCGGGCTGTCTATGACTATCTGCACGAGTCATGAACAGCTTCCCAACCCGGCAACCGACCGACTCGTCTGTCGCTCCTGAAGCAGAAACAGGAGAGATGGAGCTGGCAGAGCTGCAACGGGCAGCCGGTCAGATCGCCGTGAACGTTGAGTCCGTCATCGACGGAAAGCACGAAGCGGTACAGACGGCGCTGACCGTGCTGCTGGCGGAGGGACACCTGCTGATCGAAGATGTGCCCGGCGTCGGAAAGACGATGCTCGCGAAGTCTCTCGCGAAGTCGGTCGATTGCTCGGTCAGCCGCATCCAGTTCACCCCCGATCTGCTGCCCAGCGACGTCACAGGCGTGTCGGTGTACAACCAGGCCGAGCGGCGCTTCGAGTTCAAACCGGGTGCCGTGTTCGCCAACATCGTCATCGGCGACGAAATCAATCGGGCCAGCCCGAAGACTCAATCGGCGCTGCTGGAGTGCATGGAGGAGCGCCAGGTCACCGTTGATGGATCGACCTATCCGCTGTCCAGCCCGTTCATCGTGGTAGCAACCCAGAACCCCATCGAGATGGAAGGCACTTACGCCCTGCCCGAGGCTCAACGCGACCGGTTTATGGCACGGATCGCGATGGGCTATCCAGACGAAGAAGCCGAGATGGACATGTTGCACGGGCGGGACACGTCGAGCCCGCTGTCGCGTATCGGTGCTGTTGTCACAGTCGACCGGTTGCGTGCGATGATGGCCACTGCGCGTCGGGTGTTCGCATCCGTCGCCGTCAAACGCTACGCGGTCGATATTGCCAGGGCCACTCGACAGGATGGCGAATTGCGGCTCGGAGCCAGCCCGCGTGCGACCTTGCAGCTCGTGCGCGCCGCAAAGGCGCGCGCTGCGTTGGACGGACGCGACTTCGTGTTGCCCGACGACATCGACATCCTTGCTGTGCCCGTGCTGGGCCATCGCCTGTTGCCCACCAGCCGGGCAATGGGCCAGCACCACGAAAGTGCGCCGCTGATCGCAGAGATCATCGAGCGGATCGTTGCGGCGACCCCTGTGCCGAGTTCGACGAGCTGAACCATGTCCGGGGCGCGCGAGCGGATGCCGCGGGTGACGCGCCCGCGGCCCACCTTGCGCGGGTGGGCGCTGGAGACAGCTGGAATCCTTGCGTTCATCGGCGCCGTGTGGTTGGGCCGTGTCGACCTGCTTTTCGTGGGGCTGGTGCTGACAGTGCTCCCTCCAGCCGCAATGCTGGCGCTCGTGCTCGATCGCCCGTGGCTGAGCGTTTCGCGCTCCTTCTCGCCTGAAATCGTCGCGACGGGTGAGGAAGCTCAGGCGACACTGACCGTGCGCAATCACGGCTCCCGCTCACCGTCGCCGATGCGCTGGCGCGACATGGTCGGCACGGGCTTGAGTGCGCCGGGGCCAGCCCCCTTACCGTGGCTTGCCGAGCACGGGCTGCCCACCAGGAACCGGCCGGACACGGCCACGCTGCACTATCGCATCCGCACCCAGCATCGCGGGGTGTACGAGGTCGGCCCCGTGCTCCTGGCCCGCCTTGATCCGTTCGGGCTTGCTCGCGCCGAGTATGCGGTCGGCGGTGAACGACCCCTGCTGGTCACCCCGCGTGTTGTTCCACTTGCCCACGGCGAGCTGGACACCGCCACCACCGAAGGCACCGAATACGAGCTGTTGCGGCATAGCATTCCGAGTGCAGACGAGTTGATCGCGCGCGAATATCGCACAGGTGACCCGTTGCGCCGAGTGCACTGGCGCGCGACTGCCCGGCACGACAAACTCATGGTGCGCCAAGAAGAGCAGCGCAGTGACCCGAACGCCTGGATTCTGTTCGACACCCGCCGCGCGGCCCGCACCGACCGGCACGTCACGCGTCATCACTCGCGTAACGCCGCATTCGAACAGGCTGTCACCCTGGTCGCGGCGCTCGGTTCCCATCTGTTGAACGAGGGGTTCGTGGTGAATGTCGTGGAGACAGGACGCGTGCAGTTCTCCGGGCGCACGGGGGCGGGTCGCCTCGGAGTGCTCGGCTCGGCCGCGGCGTCGTTCGAACTTCCAGCAGGCGAACAGCTTCTGTTGGCCAATCTCGCGTCCGTTCGGCAGGTCGGTCAGTCTGCTCGTCAGCGTGAGCGAGACGCCTCGAGCGCCGGCGACATCCTCGCCGACGGCCTGCGCCGTGGTGGCAAAGCCGTGCCGGTATTCGCCGTGCTCGTCGACGGCGGACTGAGCGATGTGACGGTGCTCGCCTCTGTGCGCCATCAATGCGACCCCGCCGTCGCCTTCTTGCTCGGCGGCGCGAGTCGCCTCGGCGACGATGACCTCGTGCGCGCGGGCTTCACCTGCGTCACGGTCAGCTCAGGAGATGACCCGCAAACGGCGTGGCGAGAGGCCTCCCGTCTGTATTCGGAGGCCACTCGCCATGGTTAGTGTCACTTTTCAGCGCACCGTGGCGCGAGCCCGTGTACATGACGGCCAGTGGGGGATGACCGCTTCCCTCGTTGTACTCGCCACGGCTGCGAGCACAGGGATGATCGGATTGATCGACGGCCCGAGTTGGTGGTTCGCCTTCACCGGGATATCTATTCTGCTTCTGCTGAGCGCTGCGGGGCTGCGTACGCTCGGCGTACCGCGGCTCGCAGTGCCGATCATCGGTGCCGTTGAATTGCTCGCCGTGCTGACGGCGTCGTTCGGCGGCGGGCATTCCGTCGTCGCCTTCGTGCCGACCCCCGCGACATTTCAGCGGTTCGGTGAATTGTTTGCGCTTGCTCGCGTTTCGCTCGATCAGCAAGCGGTGCCCGCCGACTCTCTGCCCGAATTTCTGTTTCTGATCACACTGTTCGCCGGGATTGCTGCTCTGCTGCTTGACCTGATCGCGTGCGCGGCGCGTCGTCCGGCACTGACCGCGATCGTCATGGCTGTCATGTTGATCGTGCCGTCCCTGCTGCTGCCGACCGGCATCTCGCCGTTGTCACTGGTCGCCTGCATTGCCGCATACCTGCTCGTCTTGCGTGTCGACACGCGGCGGCGCAGCAATGGCTGGGGTGAACTAGGAATGTCGTTGTCCGTGGCCGCCGCGGTGACTGTTGTGGCGCTGACGCTGTCGACCACGGCACCCGGATTCCAGCAGATCGGGCGGCAGGGGATCGCCGGCAGCGGCATCCTGATCGGGGCGGGGGTCAACCCGCTGATCGATCTGGGAGCAGACCTGCGCCGCCCGGCGCCTGTGCCCGTTTTCACATACACCACGACGGCCAAGACCACGCCGTATCTGCGGTTGACCGCATTGGACCAATTCACGGGCACGATCTGGCGTCACAGAGACGGATCGACGAAGAGCCTGCCGGCAAGCGGCAATTTCGGCCCAGTGCCCGGGCTGGCGGCGGGTGTCGCGTCGACGAAGATCGAAACGGACGTGCAGATCCAGAACATGGAGAGCGCGTGGATCCCGGCACCCTATCCGGCGACCGGCGTGCAGGGGCTGCAGGGATCGTGGCAGTGGAACACCACGGACCTCACCGTTTCCGGCGTGACCTCGACCACACAGGGGCAGTCCTATCGGGTGGAAGGCCTCGACCTCGAGCCGAAGGCGCAGCAGCTGGCGGATGCGACGGGTGCCATTCCAGAGACCGTCGCAGCACACGATCTCTTCGTTCCGTTCGATGCGCCGTCGATCATCGCCCGAACAGCCGCAACGGTCACTCAGGGAGCCACCACCGAGTACGAAAAGGCGGTGGCGTTGCAGAATTACTTCCAAAATGACGGTTTCGTATACTCGACCACCGCTCCCGTGCACAATTCTTACGACGGCGACAGCATGCAGTCCATCGCGGCGTTCCTGAAGGTCAAAAGCGGATATTGTGTGCATTTCGCATCCGCGATGGCGATCATGGCCCGCACGCTCGGCATCCCGTCTCGGATCGGCATCGGGTATCTGCCCGGCACGGTTGTTGGGTCCCGAAACGGGCAGACACTGTTCGGCGTCACATCAGATGAGCTGCACGCGTGGCCAGAACTGTACTTCTCCGGAGTGGGCTGGGTGCAGTTCGAGCCCACGGTCAGCAGAGGTTCGCTCCCTGCATACACGATTCCGGGCGGCGCGACCTCGTCGGTGCCGAATTCGACCGTTCCGTCACGTTCCCCCGGGGCACTTGCGCCGGGCCCGGACAAAACGAATCTCAGCGGCGTTCCGACCCAGACCACCGCAGCGCAGGAACTCGGTGCTGTCGTCTCAAGCGTTCTGGTCGCCATCTTCCTCCTTGCGTTGCTGCTCCTGCCTGCCGGGGTGCGCCGCTGGCAGCGTCGGTCGCGATTGCGACTGCTGCGCGACGAGTGGGGCAGTCCGCGGCTAGCCTGGAAGGAGTTGAGGCAGAGTGCCCGCGATTTGCGCATCGCAGTGCCTGACACCGAAACGCCGCGTGCATTCGCCGTGAGGATCGGAGAACTCATCGATTCCGATCCTGCCGCAAGCGCCGGGCTCGAATCACTGTTGGAAGCCACAGAACGCGAAGAATTCGGTCGGCCGGGGCACGGCATGATCGATCCTGACCGGGCGGACGAGCTACGGGCGGTACTGAATGCCCTTGCCACGCGCGCACCGATCGGTGTGCGAGCCCGGGCACTCTTCCTGCCGGTCTCGCTGCTGCCGCAGACGGATCAGCTCTTGCGTGGGCGAGCCAGGCTCACCGCGTAGTCCCGGCGCACCATCTGCACCAGCCTCACCGCATAGAATTGTGCGGTGACAAGCAACAAGGTCGGCCAGCACTCCGGCAGCAATCGCAATCCGTTCGTTGTGGGGGTTCATGACCTCATGCATCGCCCCGGCGAAATGCGCGAGCAGAATTTAACGATCGTGCTTGGCGAGCGCCTCGGTGAGGGACTGGTGTCGGTGCAGGCGGGCGATACGCTCGACGTCCGGCTGCGAATGGAGTCCGTTCACGAGGGCATCCTGGTCACCGCTGAGACGTTTGCGACGGCGACCGGTGAGTGCGGGCGCTGCCTTCGAGACATCGCGCTGCCGGTCGAAGTCGATTTTCAGGAACTTTTCGCGTATTCTTCTGGAGAAGCTTTTGACTCGGAGGTTCACGACGACCACGTGGATCTTGAACCTCTGATCAGAGACGCGGTGGTACTCGCACTACCGTTTCAGCCGGTATGCCAACCCGATTGCCCCGGTCTCGACCCAGAGACAGGTGAGCGGCTGGCCGACAGCCCCGATGATTCGCCGCGAGAAGTCGCAGATCCACGGTGGTCTGCGCTCGCGGGGTTTGCCGCCTCTGAGGGTGCGGCCGGTCTGGCCGGCACGAACCACAGCGGTTTACACAGTACCGATTTTGACAGCACTGATTTTGACAATAGAGAAGAGAAATAGACATGGCTGTACCGAAGCGGAAGAAGTCCCGCTCGAACACGCACTCGCGCCGTTCGCAGTGGAAGGCTGAGGTCCCCACGCTCGTCAAGACCGTCGAAAACGGCAGGGTCACCTACAGCCTGCCGCACCGCGCGAAGGTTGTCGAAGATTCTGCCGGCACCGCGCTGTTCCTGGAATACAAGGGTCGCAAGGTCGCCGACGTCTGATCGGGAGGGCAGGATGCCGACGGCGGATGCAGCGCGCGAGCGCGACAACGAACTGGACACCCTGCAAAGCACGCTCGGGGTCGCTATCGACACCGAGTTGCTCACCCTCGCCCTGACCCACCGTTCATACGCGTATGAGCACGGCGGCATCCCGAACAACGAGCGCCTCGAATTCCTCGGCGATTCGATTCTGGGGCAGGCCGTTACGGTCATGCTGTACCGCACGCATCCGACATTAGACGAGGGCGACCTGGCGAAGCGCCGGGCGGGCCTCGTCAGCAGTGTCGCGCTGGCCGAGGTTGCGCGCGGCATCGGTCTCGGGGCATACCTTCGGCTGGGTCGTGGCGAGTCTCAAAGTGGTGGCGCCGAGAAGTCATCGATCCTCGCAGACACCGTCGAGGCGATCATCGGCGCTGCCTACATCAGCGAAGGCGGCGAGACCGCTACGGCACTCGTGTTGCGCCTGATCGAGCCATTGCTCGAGGACCCGAGCCGCTTCGGCGCCGCGATGGATCCGAAGACCAGTCTGCAGGAGATCGCGTCACATCACGGTGCACCCGCACCGAGCTATTCGGTGACCAACACAGGCCCCGACCACAACAAGCTTTTCCGCGCGACGGTCACAGTGCCGGGACTGATCAGTGCGACAGGCGAGGGCAGCAGTAAGAAGCACGCCGAAATGGCGGCCGCGCTCGATGCGTGGACGCAGTTGAATGCCCGAACTTCCTGAGGTCGAGGTCGTGCGGGCGGGCCTTGCGCCGGCCATCACCGGGGCAACGGTCTCCTCAGTCGAGGTGTTCGATGCGCGCTCACTGCGACGGCACGATCCTGCTGCAGGTGACTTCGCCGCTCGGCTGACCGGGCAGCGGTTCACTGCGGCGGTGCGCCGGGGAAAGTTCCTGTGGTTGCCGTTGGCCGCCCCAACTGTCGTGGGTGTCTCAGCGGTCGTGAGTGCCCCAACCGCTGCGAACAAAACGACGGACAATTTCCGTGACACGCCGGTCGCGCCGCTGCAGCACCCTGCGCGTCGCTGCGAAAGTCCGTCGTTTTCTGCACTGCTGGTGCACCTGGGGATGAGCGGGCAGGTTTTGCTGCGCGAGCCGGGCGCGCGACTTGAGGATGACGGGCCGGTGCGCATCAGACTCGTGTTGCAGCATCCGGAGCATGGTGAACTGGCGGTGCACTTCGTCGACCAACGCATCTTCGGCTCGATGGCGGTGGACCGCCTCGTTGACACTCCGGATGCCGCGCCGGGCGGATTCGGGGACTCTGCGGCTCTCGTACCGAGTCAGGTCGCGCACATCGCGCGGGATCCGCTCGATCCGGCGTTTTCGGATGCCGCGTTCCTCGCGTCGCTTCAACGCAAGAACACCGGGATCAAACGGGCGCTGCTCGACCAGACGCTGATCAGCGGCATCGGCAACATTTATGCGGATGAGGCGCTCTGGGCGGCGCGCGTGCACTTCGCTCAGCCGACAGCATCCCTGAGTAGTCGAAAGGCTCGCGCGGTGCTGACTGAGGTGCGGCTCGTGCTTGCCAAGGCACTCGCAGAGGGCGGCACCAGCTTCGACGCGCACTATGTGAACGTCAACGGGGCATCCGGTTACTTCTCGCACAGCCTCAACGCCTACGGTCAGCAGGGCAAACCGTGCCCGCGCTGTGGGCGGCCGATGGTGCGTGAGGCGTTCATGAATCGCTCATCGCACTTCTGCCCGCACTGCCAGCGGCTGCGCGTGCCCCGCTTGCTACAGTCGTGACCATGTTCGAAACCGGCGTATCCGAGGCCCGTGAGCACGCCGCGTATCCGTTGCTCGGGCGCTCCGCACTGGTCACGGGCGTGTCCCGTCGGCGGGGGATCGGCTATGCGATCTCCGTGCGGCTCGCACAGCTCGGTGCGAACGTGTTCATTCACCACTATTCGGCGCACGATGAGGGGCAGCCATGGGGTGCGGATGATCTCGGTGCCGTGCGCGACGGCATCCGCTCGGTGCAGCATCCGGATGCGCGGTTCGGGGACATCAGCGCGGACATGGCCGATCCGATGACGCCGGAACGCGTGACCGTCGCCGCCGTGGCCGCCGTCGGCCGGTTGCGGATCCTGATCTGCAATCATGCGCGAAGCGGCGGCGACGGATCGATCTTCGATATGACACCGCAGCGACTTGACGGCCATTGGCAGGTCAACGCGCGTTCGACCCTGTTGCTGACGCGGGCATTCGCAGAGCAATTCTCGGATGTGACTCAGAGTGCCGGTATCCGGCCGGACGCGCCAACTCGGCCAGGCGTGAGGCCGCCCTTCGCTGGCCCATTCGACGAATTCGAGACCGGACGCGTGATCTGGATGGCGTCCGGGCAGCTGGACGGGCCGATGCCCGGCGAGGTCGCGTATGCCGCGAGCAAAGCCGCGCTCGCCGGCGTCACGCCGACCGTCGCAAGCGAACTGCTCACGCGCGGGATCATCCTCAATACAGTCAATCCCGGGCCTGTGAACACCGGCTATCTGGATGCCGAGACGACCGATCGACCGTTGGATGACCTCAATGCCCGCTTGCAGGGCATGCCGCTCGGGCGCTTCGGTGCACCGACTGACCCCGCGAGACTGATCGGCTGGCTCGCAAGCGACGAGGGACGCTGGATCGTCGGGCAGGTGTTGACGAGCGACGGCGGTTTCCGGCTGTAGGCAACGAATCGTTCGTTGGCGCTTCACGCTGCGCGGCTGCGCGGCCGGGTGGGCCGAGTCCGGTACCGTATAACCAGTGTCGCGGGGAGTGAACGGGGAGGGCGCCGAGTGCATCTGAAGAGCCTGACCCTGAAGGGGTTCAAGTCCTTCGCCCAGTCGACCACATTCGCGTTCGAGCCCGGGGTCACCTGCGTGGTCGGCCCGAACGGGTCGGGCAAGTCGAACGTCGTCGACGCACTCGCCTGGGTGATGGGCGAGCAGGGCGTCAAGACTCTGCGCGGCGGCAAGATGGAAGACGTCATCTTCGCGGGCACCTCGTTCCGCGGGCCGCTCGGCCGTGCGGAGGTCACGCTCACGATCGACAACGCAGACGGCGCCCTCCCGATCGAATACTCCGAGGTGACGATCAGCCGTACGCTGTTCCGCAACGGCGGCAGCGACTACGCCATCAACGGGCAGTCCTGCCGGTTGCTTGATGTGCAGGAGCTGCTCAGCGACTCCGGTCTCGGTCGCGAGATGCACGTCATCGTCGGGCAGGGACAACTGGATGCCGTGCTGCGTGCGTCGCCGGAGGAGCGGCGCGGTTTCATCGAAGAGGCCGCAGGCATCCTGAAGCATCGCCGGCGCAAAGAGAAGACCCTGCGCAAGCTCGATGCGATGCAGACCAATCTCACGCGGCTGAGCGACCTGGCCGGTGAGATCCGCAGGCAGCTGAAACCGCTCGGGCACCAGGCCGAGATCGCTCGAGAGGCCCAGTCGATCGCGGCGATCGTGCGGGACGCCCGGGCCAGGTTGCTCGCTGACGAGGTGGTGTCGCTGCGGCACGCCCTCGACGCGCACAACCGCTCGGAAAGCGAGCGGCACAGCGAACGCATCGTGCTGCAAGAACAGTTGGAACAGAAGCAGCTGCGCATCGCCCGCCTCGAGAAGGCGCAGGTGTCCGATGCCGTAGATGGTGCACGCCGCACGACGTTCGGCCTCGAGTCGGTGCAGGAACGATTGCGCGGTCTGTACACTCTCGCCAACCAGAGGCTCGCCCTGCTCGGCTCGCAGGCGGATTCCGGTGACGCTGCCGTGACGGTGAGCCAGCAGATGGTGGATGCCGCCCGCGAGGAGGCCGCGCGGCTGCTCGAGACCGTAGGTGAATCGGATGCCGCCTGGAGCGCAGCGCGCGCCGCGACAGCGGCCGCACGCGGGCGCCTCGACGCGCTCGACGAGGAGATCGCTGCGCAGAGTGCTCTGGTCTCCAAGCACGACCTTGAGCTCACAAAACTCTCAGGACAGGCGGATGCCGCCGCGTCCCGGCTCGCAGCCGTACGCGGCGGAGTACTGCGGCAGAGCAACGCTCTCGACGCAGCGACGCAGCGGCTCGAAGCGGCGCGCGCGCAGTTCGCGTCGGCTGAGGCCGAGGCCGCGCTGGCCGACGCGGGCGAAAACGACCTCGATGAGGCCTACGAGCTCGCGCAGGCGCAGGTATTCGAGGCCGAGGGCGAGATTGAACGGCTCCGCGAAGATCTGCACACGCTTGAACGAGAACGCGACGCCCTCGCTGCGCGAACCGGTGCGTTATCATCTGCTCTCGATCAGAAGGACGGGTCAAGTGCGCTCGTCGCCGCCCGGCTGCCAGGCATCCGCGGGCTCGTCGCTGAACATGTGCAGGTGAAGCCGGGGTTTGAAGCAGCGGTTGCCGCGGCGCTGGGCACGCTCGCAGACGCGGTGCTTGCCGAGAATCGGGATGCGGGAATCGATGCGTTGGAGCGTGCTCAAGCGGACGAGTTCGGCCGCGTCGAGTTGCTGCTGGCCGAGGCTTCGGCGGAGAACGTGCCTGGGCCGGCGGCATCCGATTCTCAGGTTGGGACGAGCATGGCCTTGCCGCACGGTGTTGTTCTGCCGCCCAGTTTGGTTGCCGGACAGAGCGTGGTGACGGCGCCACCAGGAGTACTCGGCCTGCTGGCGCACGTGGTGATCGCCGATGATCTTGAAGTCGCCCGCTCGTTCTGGGCGGAACTCGAGACGGCGGACGCGAGCGTGATCATGAGCACCATCAGCGTGATTACCAAATCCGGTGACGTGCTCAGTCGGTATGTGCTGCGGGGCGGGTCTGGTGCCAAACGCAGCAGGCTGGAACTCGTCGCAGATCGAGATGCGGCCGCGGAACGGCATGGCGAGGTGCTTTCGCTGATCGAGCGGGCGAAGTTCGCGCTCGCCGAGCAGCGCGGCATCCATCAGGTGGCGAAGGAGCAGTCCGCGCACGCCCTGGCATCCTTGCGTGAATTTGATGCATCGCTAGCGGCGCAGAGCGAGCTGCTGAACCGGCTTCGGGTGCAGGTGGAGGCATCCGCCGCTGAATCGGAGCGGCTGCGCGTCGCGCTCGCCGTGGCTGGTGAAACCGTTGCGGATGCTGAAGGTGGCGCTGATCGCGCGAAGGCCGCTCTCGAGACCGCCGCGGCCAGACCCCGACCGATTCTCGACGTCAGTTCGCGGGACGCGCTGTTCGCTGAACTCGAGGCGGCCCGCGAGAGCGAGGTCGACGCGCGACTGGCGCTCGAGACGGCGAAGGAAAGGGTGCGAGCTGAGCGGGCGCGCGGCGACACTCTCGTGCGTCAGCGGGAGGCAGAGCGGGCTGCCGCGGAGGCTGCCGCCCGGCGAGCTGTTATCCGCAACCGGCAGGTCGAAGCGGCTGACGCGGTGATCGCATCGCTGCCCGCCGTGTTGGACTCCGCCGATCGATCGGTATCGCAGGCGAGGGTCGAGCTGGCCGCCGCTGAAGCGGAGCGCGCTGAGCAGAACCAGGAGCTGGCCGCATTGCGCCGCGAGGAGGCCGCCTTGCGGGAGCGGTTGCAGGCGATCAGCGAGAGCGTGCACGGGCTGGAACTGCAGATTTACGAGAAGAAACTTCATCTGTCCGGCCTGCTGGAGCGCGCCGGCAGCGAACTCGGGCTGGTCGAGGACGTGCTCGTCGCCGAGTACGGCCCGGACGTGCTGATCCCGCCAGATGCTGCCCCGGAATCTGGTGGTCGAGTAGCGAGCGCCAGCGAGCGTATCGAGACCGGTATCGAGCCCACAGGTATTCCGTTCGATCGGGAACAGCAGCAGAAGCGGCTTGAGAAGGCCGAGCGCAAGTTCGCTCAGCTCGGCCGGGTCAATCCGCTCGCGCTCGAGGAGTTCGCTGCATTGGAGCAGCGGCACAAGTTCCTCACCGAGCAGCTCACGGATCTGACGAACACGCGCAAGGATCTGTTGACGATCATCGAGGAGATCGACGGCAAGATGGAGTCGATCTTTGCGGATGCCTTCGAAGACACCAGGGCTGCATTCGCCGAGGTGTTCCCCGTCTTGTTCCCAGGTGGCGCCGGCAGCATTTTCTTGACCGATCCGGAGAACATGCTGACCACCGGTATCGAGGTCTCGGTGAAGCCGGCCGGCAAGAAGATCGAGCGGCTGTCGCTGCTCTCCGGTGGTGAGCGCTCATTGGCGGCCATTGCGTTGCTGATCGCGATCTTCAAAGCGCGGCCGAGCCCGTTCTACATCATGGATGAAGTCGAAGCCGCGCTGGACGACGCGAACCTCGGACGGCTGTTGTCGATCTTCGAGTCATTGCGTGAGGCCAGTCAGCTGATTGTGATCACACACCAGAAACGCACGATGGAAATTGCGGATGCCCTCTATGGGGTGTCGATGCGGCAGGACGGCGTTTCCGCCGTGATCGGTCAGCGGGTCGCGACCGAAGAACGCCCGTAGCGCGCCTAGCGCGCCCGTGGATGGTTGGGTGTCGGTCGCTGAGCGAAGCCGAAGCGCTCGCCGTACGGATGGTGATGGCCGGGTCCCGGTCGCTGAGCGAAGCCGAAGCGTCTCCGGTACGGCTGTCTTCTATGCGGCGTCGAGGTCGGGTAACCCGTAGCGTGCTGTGCCGCCGAGGCGGGGTTTCTGGTCGGGGTCGACATGGGGTGGTGGGGTGAACCAGACTCGGCCGTGCTGGTCGATGGTGATGATCCAGCCGTCGTTGTGCATTCGGGTGTGGCACGGTGGACATAGCAGCACCCCGTTGGTCAGGTCGGTGGGTCCGGTGTCTCGCTCCCACCAGCGAATATGGTGGGCTTGGGTGTACGCGGCGTCCAGGCCGCAGCAGGCGCAGCCGCCGTCCCGTTCGGCTAGTGCGATGCGTTGGCCGGGGCTGAACAGGCGGGCGGCCCGGCCCTGGTCCAACGGCAGGGAGTCGGTGCCGAGGACTTGGGGGATGATGTTCGCGCCGGCGGCCAGTTTCCGGATCGTTTCCACGCTGACGGGTTGGTCGATACCGTCGATGCTGCCGTGGCCGATGCCGTCGGTGAGGGTTTTCAGGTCGATGCGCACGACCACGGTTGTGGCTGAGGCGGCGGGGGCTTTCCGGCAGGCGCCCGCGTGGTCGGCGATCATGGTCAACGCGTCGGCCTGCAGTTGCGGCACGGTGCGGGTATCCACCAGCACCGGCGTGTCCCCACTCCCGCTTTCGCCCCCGCTTCCGCCCCCGCTTTCGCCGGCGTGTTCGGCGTCATGTCGGGCGCGCAACATTTTCGTGACGATGGCTTCGATCGCCGCTTTCACCGGCGCGGCGGACTCCGGGTCCAGGTGGGCGGACAGGTGGGTCATGCCGTGTGCGTCCTGCCGAATGTACACGGCACGATCGGCACGGAGTTCTTTTTCTTTCGGGGCGACACCGTCCGCATCCAGGCGGGCCTCGGCCTCCCGAATCAGCCGATACAGGATCTCTAACGGCAAATCCGCCGCCTTCTGCGCTAAAAGCTGCTCCATCGCCTCCGCCTGGCCGGGGTTCGCCCGGCGGGCCACCCGATCCAACATGGTCGTGATCGCCGACGCCGCCGACACACTGATCCCACCCGCCTGCAATGCCGCGGCCACGTGCGGGTGGGTCGGCGGTAACTGCTGCCCGGTCAAGGACTGCCGGGTTGCGGTGGCGGTGCCGACCGAGACCAGCCGGGAGGCTTCGGTGATACTGCCGCCGGTCGCGGCGGCGACCAGGCGGGTCGGGCCCAGGAATCCGTGCTGTTTCGCCAACCCGGTCCGGCCGGCCTCGGCCGGGGAGCGGCGGGCGACCTCGGCCGCGACCCTCACCAACACGGCGTTACCGTCGCGGATCAGCCGGGCCAACGCATCCGTCACACCGATCAGCCCGGCATCACTCATCGACTCCACATCCACCTGCACAGCGGACGCCGTGCCGGCGTCGCCGGTGGTCGTGTCGGTGCGCACACCGAACGCGGGCAGGGCGCCGTCCCACGTGGCAGTCAACGACGTCAAGTCGTCCTGCAGGGGTTGCAACGGCTGGTTCATACCCCCAATCTGTCACAGGCCACCGACATTCCGACCCCGGAAAACCCGCGAAAACACGCGGATCTTCAAACATTCTCAGACCGTTACCCAACCGTGACAAAAACCGCAGGTGGCGCACCGACCGGTCACGTGCAAGCGATGACCCACTACGTCCTCGACCGCGGTCGGGACACCGGACACCCGCGCTGAACCAGTGCCCAGCCGCCAGAGCGCGCACCCTCCGGTCGAACGACGAATCAGCCAGCACTCGACGGGCCAACCGACGGCGGGATTTCGAGACACTCGCTGACGCTCGCTCCTCAATCACCGGACAATACACTCGTCGCGACGCGTGATGCGCTGATGTTATGATGATGTGATGCGAACGACGTTGGATATCGATGACTCAGTGCTGAGCGCGGCACGGGCGCTGGCCCGCGATGGCAAGATTTCGATCGGTGAGGCCGTTAGTCGGCTCGCTCTGCGGGGTCTTGCTCCGCGCGACAACGCCTTTGGTGCGAGCCCGAGTGGGTTTCCGATCTTCCGACCTGATTCTGACGCGGCCGCCATCACCCTCGACCTTGTGAACGAGCATCGCGATGGTGACTAAGCCCTATCTGCTCGATGTCAATGTGTTGATCGCCCTGGCCTGGCCGCAGCATGTGCATCACCTCCGCAGCCACGCCTGGTTCGACGCCCTGACCGATGCGTGGGCGACGACGCCGTTCACGGAGGCAGGGTACCTGCGATTGTCGATGAACGCAGCGGTGGTAGGGTCCTCGATCCGAGCTTCCGAGGCGATTGCGAGTCTGTCTGCAATCCGTGCGCTGCCAAGGCATGTCTTTCTGATCGACGATTCATCGCTTGCACGCGCTGCGATCGTCACAGACCGCATGTCGAGTTATCGGCAGGTCACCGACGCACATCTTGTCAACCTCGCGGCGACGACGGGAGCGGTGCTCGCGACGCTCGATCGCGCGATCGTCGAGTTGCTTGCGCCCGACGAGCGAGAGCACGTCTTCCTGTTGCCGGGGTGACCCCTACGGTCGAGCCGATCGCATCAATTCCGATCGCATGAATTGTGGCTACAATTGAGGGAAAGATGACGCCACGGAGGCAATCGTGAGTATCGGCATTCGCGCGCTTCGCGATTCGCTGAGCAGTCAGCTTCAGGCCGTCCGCAACGGTCAGTCGTTGACCGTGACCGATCACGGGCACGCAATCGCCCGTATCGTTCCGGTCGAGGGTGCATCTGCGTTCGAACAGCTACTGGCTGAACAGCTCTTGACGGCTCCAACCGCTCCGCGCACGCCATTGCCGCGGCCCATCGCAGCAAAGGGCCCCGTCAGTGATCTGGTGGAGGCGCAGCGAGCGTGATCGCCTATTTCGACACCTCGGCGTTCTTGCCGCTCGTTGTCGATGAGGCGGGCTCCGCCCGCTGCCGGCGACTGTGGGACGCGGCCGACCAGATCGTGGTGACGCGACTCGTCCACGTCGAAGTGTCAGCCGCACTTGCCGCGGCAGAGCGCCTTGGGCGGATTACATCAAGCGACCACGACGAAGCGCTGTTTTTGGTCGCCGCGGTGTGGCGACAATGCAACATACGCGAGCTCGACGCACAGCTGATGGTCGCGGCCGGTCACTTAGCGCGACGGTTCGGGCTCCGCGGATACGATGCGGTCCACTGTGCGGCTGCTGCAGAACTCAGCGGCGATGAATTTGCCGCCGCAAGCGGAGATCAGGCGCTCCTGAAAGCGTGGAATGCACTCGGCCTCACAACGATGAACCCGAATGCACCTGTGGATCCGCCATGACTGCTAGGTGCTGTTGACTCCCAACGCCTCAAGATCGTCGTTCCCGTGGGCCGCCAGGCCGACGGGAACCCACCGACGTACCAGGAGATTCTGTTGCAGAATCTGACGCGTGGCGTGCTTGAAGTGTTAGCGGGGGCCCGTGAACTCGACCAGCTCATCGGCTGGGTAACCGCAGACGTTTACGAACACATTCTGAAACGAGTCATCGTCTCGAGCCGTGCGCGGGAGGCACCGCGGCTGCTGGCGCGCCTTCCTTCGGCGCACATCATCCGCGTGACCTGCAGTGCCCCCAGGGACGGCGTTGTAGAGGGCGTGGTCATTGTGCGTACCGCCGTTCGAGTACGTGCGGTGGCAATTCGTCTCGAGCAATACCGCGATCGTTGGCGTGCGAGTGCCATCAATGTTCTGTAGAAGTCAGGACTGCCCCGGGGATCGGGAGCGCGTCTTCGTGCGGCCAGGCTGCGGCCGATAGTCGGCGCCGCTCCGCGAATAGACTGTGCGCATGGCTGAACACACCCCCTG